>DASWTW010000533.1:0-20480 GCA_036401895.1 Herpetosiphonaceae bacterium
CGCGCGGGCATCCACGCCGGGCGACGGCACCAGCCTGACGATCGAGCGGCTGCTGTTCAACACGCTGCCGCCCAAGAGTCCGCTCGACGGTGGCCTGAGCTACCTGCCGAAGCTGGAAAAAGCCGCCGCGCGTATTCCGGCGGTCGAGCAGCTCAGCGGCGTGCCGCAGAGCGTGAACGTCGCGCTCTTCGACGATTACCTGACCAACGGCTTCGGTGGCGCGCAGAATCAGGCGCAGGTTTTTGCCCGGCTGATCGACGCGCTGCCGATCGAGCTGCCCAACGAGAAGGCCGGCGGCATCGCGGCCATGGCGATGAGCTACAGCGGCCTGTCGCGCAGTATCGGCCCGATGGCGGGCGATCTCCAGAATGCGGCCAAAGGTGTGTTCGATCCGCAGCAGATCTTTGGCGCGCTTGGCGACTCCAAGCTGCTGGGCTATGTTTCGCTCAAGAGTTTGATCAAGCAGGTTGTCGACGTCGGCCAGTTTCCCAAGACGCTGACCGAGACGATCAAATCGACGCAGGCCAACGTGCCGGATCGCATCGTGACGCGGCTAGACTGGAAGCCCAGGGTCAATAGCGTCGGCCCGCTGAAGATTAGCGCGTCGACCGAGCTGACGATCAAGGCGACCTTTGAGCAGATGCTGGGTGCAACCGCCGAGCCGAGCTACGCGATCGTCGGCACGCTGACCAACTTCACGCTCGATTTCCTCGGCGTGGTGCTGGTCCACTTCCAGCAGCTCAAATTCGTCTCCGAAAAAGGCAAGAAGCTGGACGTGATCGCGGATCTGCGCCTGCCGAGCAGCCCGAGCGATCCGCCGTCCGTCGAGTTTGCGGGCGCGCTAGCGTTTCTCAACGAGCTGCGCAAGTACATTCCCTTCGATGGCTTCAGCGATCCGCCGAGCCTTGACGTGTCGTCGCGCGGCGTGGATGTGGGCTACTCGCTGGGATTGCCGCCGCTGGCTGTCGGCGTATTCGCGCTGCAAAACGTGACGCTGGGCGCGGCGCTGCATCTGCCGTTTGAGGACGCGCCGGCCCGGCTGCGCTTCAACTTCTCGGAGCGTCACAAGCCGTTTCAGGTCACGGTCTCGATGTTTGGCGGCGGCGGCTTCTTCGCGCTCGACATGGCGCTCGATCGCATTCTGCTGCTGGAGGCCGCGATCGAGTTCGGCGGCAGCATCGCGATCAATCTCGGCGTGGCCAGCGGCGGCGTGTATGTGATGGCCGGAATCTACTTCAAGCTGGCCGAAAATCCCGCGACCGGCAAGGACGAGGCCGAGCTGAGCGGCTACCTGCGCGCGGGCGGCGCGCTCAAGGTGCTGGGCTTGATCTGCGTCTCGGTCGAGTTCTACATGGGCCTGACCTATCTGCCCGCCAAGGGCAAGGTCCACGGCCAGGCTTCGCTCAAGGTCAAAGTTTCGATCGCCTTCTTCAGCAAAACGGTCACGCTCAAAGTCGAGCGCAGCTTCGGCGGCTCGTCCGGCGATCCGACCTTTGGCCAGCTGATGGACGCCGAGGATTGGCAGAGCTACGCCGAGTCCTTCGCCTGATCGTTGTAGATCGATTCATCCGTAGGGGCGTGATGTATCACGCCCTGGACACCCTTATCGCCAAAAAACGCTCACTTAGGAGCTTAAATAAAATGCCTAATCAAACCATTCTCTGGACCGCGCTCCCCAACGGCATCAACCGCGCCGGGGATCGCCTCCAGCTGTCGGTCTTTGTCTCGCCGCGACTGGTCGCCACGCCCAGCGACGGCCGAACGCTCCAGCCTACGCCGGATCTGCTGGCCTGGCCCGAGCGTATGCGCAATGCCCGCTTCCGCGTCGAGTTTGCGGGCGGCCCGACTTTGGATGCCGCCTTCAAGACCGAGGTGCTCAAGCCTGAGCTGTGGCGCGCGCTCTTCAAGCAAACGACGCTGGTCCGCTCGCACAGCTTCGACGATTTCACCGATCGCCAGATTATTTCGTATCCGGTGCGCAATCTGCACCAGTCGATCAAAGAGGTATATCAGGGCGTAGGCGTCGATGCGCCGCAGGGCTTGCCGCCGCACGTGCCGATCACCTGGGAGCTCGACAGCATCGAGTTCGGTCCCAGCGTCGAGGTCGACGGCGAAGAGTCGACGATTTATGCCATCGCCGCCGACGAGCAGTATATCTACGCGACGTATTACTTTACCAGTGGTGGCCACAATTCCAACCATCCCGGCCAGCTGGTGGTGATCGACGCGGCCACGCTGGAGATCGTCGCTCGGATCACAGTCGGCAAGGACCCGCGCAGTGTCGCCGTCGATCCGCTGCACCAGCGGATCTATGTCGTCAACTACCATCAGGAGCACTACAGCCTGATGACGATCGACCGCCAGACGTTTAAGCTCGTTCCGTTTATCGTCGACGGTGTGGCAAAGCCCGAGCTTGTGCTCAAGCAAGTGCCGATCAACGTCGTCGTCAGCCCCAAGCGCAACCGTGTTTTTGTGACGAATCCGTTTCAAAAACGCATCCACGTGATCGACGGCGCGACCAACACGCTCCAGACACAGCTACAGATTAACTTGCCGCAAGGTCTTAACGGCGGGATTGCCATCGACGACGACGCCGATCGACTTTACGTAACGGCGCCCAACGGCGATCGCCAGGATGTGGTCGAGATCGAGATTGGCGATACAACGCATAGTGTGCTCAAGAGCGTCACTATCGATCCCAACTTTTCCTTTGCATCAGAGGTGGTGCTCACCGAGGATCACATTTATATCAACAATGTGACACCCCAACCTGTAGGACCACACAAGTACAAGGTGACGGTGCTCAATCGCCAGCTGGAGCTGGTAACAACCGTGCCGCTCAGCGCGCAGGCTAACTGCCTTGGAGTTGATGTCGAGCTGAACCATGTTTATGCTCCAACCAGTCATGGCGTGAACGTGATCGACAGCCGCTCACAGCGCGTTATTAGCAAGCTGAAGCCCTATAGCAACCAGCCGCGTGGCATCGCCGCGCATCCGACGACGCATCAGATCTTTATAGGCGTTGAGAAAACCAATCAGCTCTCCGTCGCCACGCCCACGATCCAGGCAGATGGGCTGCCGCTCAACCCGCTCTATAGCGGCTGGGATGTGGCCTGGAACGCCGCCGCCGAGCAGTCCGCGCGCAGCAACCTCGATCGCACGGATGTCGTCGGCCGTGAGCTGACCGAGCGGGTGCTGCTGTTCCATCGCCGCCATCCCAAGGAGCCCGAGGTAGAGCTGCCCGAGGACGAGGCCGATTTCGCGCAGATCGTCGATTTCCATGAGGTCGTCTCGACGCTCGGCGACTACCCGGCGCTGCTGCGGCATGTCGGCCTGGTGATCGATCTGACCGTGCCGATCTCGGCGGTTCCGCCCGGCGCGACGTCCGTGCGCGTGCTGCCGACCTGGCCGGTAAGTCCCGGCGTGGTGAGCACCGATATTTCGCCCAAAACCGCCTGCATCTGGGACGGGCAGCAATTCGCGGCCAAGCCGAGCAGCGACGAGATCGTCGATGGCCTGCTGGCGCTGGACGAGGAGCACTACGATCTGATCCAGCTCGACGTGGACGGCGCGGCGCTCAAAACCAACAATCTCACCAACAACCTGATGCGCATCGACGACGGCAACGCGCCGCTGCCGCGCGGCCTGGCAACGCTGCGCTCCGCCGGCATCGCCGTGACCCGCCATGGACGCGCCGCGCAGCTCAAGCAGCAGTTCCAGCGCGCCCGCCAGCACAACGAGAGCCTGGCCCAAAACCCGACCACGCTGTTGGCCGAGGATCTGGTGCGCGGCTATCGCGTCGACATCTGGGACGAGCAGACGGCCAAGTGGCACTCGCTGACGCAGCGCGTCGGCAGCTACAAGGTCGGCGACGAGCCGCTGCTGACGATCCAGGACGAGGGTTTTACCCAGACCGCCGTCACCGAATCCGCCGCGCCCGCGACTATGCCGAAGGATCTGTATTTGCATGAGGCGCTGTCCCGCTGGGAAGGCTGGAGCCTGGTCGCGCGACGGCCCGGCAAGAGCATCAACCACAGCGCCGATCCGTCGCAGCCGCCCGAGGATTTCGACAACGCGCCGGTCACGCCGTTCAAGCTTCAGGTCGATTTCGCGCCGGTCAAAGGCTCGCTGCCGCGTCTGCGCTTCGGCGGCAACTACCGCGTTCGTATGCGTATCGCCGATCTGGCGGGCAACGGTCCCACGCTTGAGGCCGCGCCCGACCTCGGGCTGCCGAGCGACAAGCGCACGATCGCCTATCTGCGCTACGAGCCGGTCGAAGCGCCGGCTGTTGTGCTGCGCTCGCTGATTACGCAGGAGGCCACGCCCGGCGAGGCGCTGGAGCGGCTGGTCGTGCGCACGGCCAACAACGATCCGGCCAAAGATGCCAGCGCTGTGTCCACGCCCGCCGAGCGCCACATCGCGCCGCCGCGATCGAGCCAGCTGCTGGCCGAGACGCACCGGGTGCTGGATAACGGCACGCTCAAGGCGGATCTGGCGACCTACACGATGCTGCGCACCAAAGACGACGGCCAGTTCAAGACGCAGCCCGCCGGCCCCGGCAAGCAAGACATGCCGGTCGAGACAGCCGCTCAGCTCGCGCTGCCGTATCTGCCCGATCCGCTGTCGCGCGGCGCTGCTCTCCGCGATCTGCCTGGCGCTCCCGATGGCACAGTCGGCACGCTCACTCGCCAGGGCGCGCTGATCTTCACGCCGCTCTCCGACATCAAGGTGCGCGACGGCTCGGCAACCCAGATCGGCTGGGGCAGCGCCGATACCTGGCCCGAGCTGCGGCCATTCCGCCTCGTGATCCAGAGCGGGAATCAGCCGCCGCGCTGGGATGCCGCCGCCCGCGTGCTGACGGTGCAGCTGCCGCCGGCTGAGACGACCACGGTCTCGCTCAGCTCGTTTCTCAACGAGGACGATCTCAAGCTGATGGGCGTGTGGCAGTGGCTGCGTGAGGCGATCGATAAGCAGATTCAGCAGCAGCTCAAGACGGTCTCGTCCGGCGATCCGTTCGCGCTGGATCGGCTGACGGCTAAGATTGCGCGGGTGACGCAGTTTGCTCTGGAAGGCGGCCATGTGATGCTCACGCCGCCGCGCGATCTGGTGCTGGTTCACGCCGTGCAGCAGCCGCTCGGACGGCCCGACTGGACGACGCTCAGCGTGCAGCGCTCGCCGCAGCAGACCTTTGCCAAGCTGACCGGCCGGCTGGATGTTCACGCCAAAAGTACCGACAAGGTCGAGGTCGTCGCCGCCTGGGACGAGCCAGTCGATCGGCTGGATGAGCCCGGACCACGTGTGCTCAATGCGACAGCCACGGTCGCCGAGATTCCGCTCACGGTGCTGAACGAGAACCTCGACACCGGCAAGCAGTACCGCACGATCACTGTCGGCGGCAAGCCCGTTGCGCGCTACTATCCCGCCACCGATCAGCTTGAGTTCGCCGGCAAGGCCACGCTCCAGCACATCTTCGGCGATACCAAACACCGCGTTGTGCGCTACAGTGGCGTGAGCACTTCGCGCTTCCGCGAGTATTTCCCGCCGAATGTGGCGGGCGGCTTTACCCGCAGCAGCGACGCGTTTGTGCTCAAGGTTCCCAGCAGCACACGGCCGGCCGCGCCGCGCCTGCAATATGTGATCCCGGCCTTTGGCTGGCAGCGTCACACCGAGACCAATCTGCTGGCCAGCCGTCGTCGCGGCCACACGCTGCGCGTGTATCTCGATCGGCCGTGGTTCTCGTCCGGCGCGGGCGAGCTGCTCGGCGTGGTGGTCTGGCCCGAGCTGCTCACCGACGATCAGCGCGAGCGGCTGAAGCCGTATGTTACGCAGGTTGGCGCTGATCCGGCTGTGATCGGTGATGATGTGCGGCCTAGGCTTAACAAGTCGAGCTTCCAAAACTTCGCCGCCTGGGCCGAGGGCTTGCGGCTGGAAGGTCTGGCCTCCAGCGAGCGCGTTAACGTCGCCGCGTATCCGGTCGGCTATGATGCTGAGCGCAAGCTGTGGTACAGCGATATTACGCTCAACCCGGCGCTCAATCGCAATCAGGAGGCCTACGGAGCGTTCGTGCGGCTGGCGCTGGTGCGCTATCAGCCCAACGCGCTGCCCGGCACCGAGCTTTCGCGGGCTGTGCTGGCCGATTTTGCTCAGCTCGCGCCCGACCGCTCAGCCGTCGCCACCTACGATCTTCTCGATCCGCGCGTTGTCCGGCTGACGGTCTCCGGCCTGAGCTACAATGCCACGGCGGCCACCAATGGCCAGCCGCAGCCGGACGGTACGACAGTCGAGGTTTCGGTTGAGATGCGTCGCAGCGATGTGCAGGGCGATCTGGCCTGGACTCTCGCGCCGTCGCACATTGCCGCGATCGCGGTCGAGCAGTCCAATGAGCTTGAGACGCTGCTCTGGCACGGACGCATCACGCTGCCCGCCGATCGCCAGCCCGGCCAGTTCCGCATCGTGATCAAAGAGTTCGAGTCCTGGCTCGACGATGCGACGGCGACCGCTACAGCTGCCGGGCAGGTCGTGCCGCGACCACGCCGGCTGGTCTACGCAGATTTGCTCGATCTGTAGCGCGATGTGAGCATAAACCCGAACACCAACATCTGCTGTGCAATGTCTCGCCGAGGCATTGCACTTTTTGATCTCTTGACAGCTGCCGACAAAAGGACTATATTGAAATCGAACAGCGTTCGATAAAAGATAGGCGATCGATAAATGGGTGTGAAAGAGCGTCGTGAGCGTGAAAAGGAGGCAACCCGGCGCGGCATTCTGGATGCTGCCAGAACGATCGCACGGGCCGACGGCTGGTCGGCGGTGACGATTCGCAAGGTGGCCGACGCGATCGAGTATAGTCCTTCGATCGTGTACGAATATTTCAGCAGCAAAGAGGCAATTCTGCTCGCGATTCTGCATGAGGGCTTTGCCACGCTCACCGCTCAGATGCGCCGCGAGACAAGCACCACCAACGATCCAGGCGCTCAGCTTCACCGGCTGGCGGCCAGCTATCTGGAGTTTGCCTATCAGTATCCTGAGCTGTACCAGGTGATGCATGGTTTCGCGGGGGTCGCTATCGATGGGCAGGTGCGTGGTGCGGCAGCCCAGGATGTGTGCGTCCTTGTCGAGGCGGCGCTCGTTAATTGGGCGCAGAGCGCAGACGTGGTCTTAGAAGATCCACGCGTCGACGCCGAGATTGCCTGGAGTTTGCTGCACGGCATCGTCAGTCTCACCGTCGTTGGCCGCATGACGCCCGACGACGGGTATGTACGGCAGCTGGTTACGCGGGCGATCGATACGCTGCTGGCCGGCTGGAGCGCGGGTACAAATAGCACTTAATTTTTTTTGCTCTTTACCGAACAACGTTCGATTTTAGAATAGTGTTACGAAAAGGATTTTCACATGAGCACCAAACACGATCTGCACGTGATTTTCGGGACGGGACCAGCCGGCAGCACGCTGGCAGAGCAGCTTGTAGCGGCGGGCAAGCAGGTACGGGCGGTTAATCGCAGCGGCAAGGCCAAGCTGCCGCCTCAGGTTGAAGTCGTCGCAGCCGATATTCTTGATCCGAGCGCAGTGCGCGAAGCTGTCGCCGGTGCGAGCGTGATCTATCACTGCGCCAACGTTCCCTACCCGCAACAAGTCGAGATAATGCCCAGGTTTCAAGCGCATATCATCGAGGGAGCCGCCCACGCTGCGGCCAAACTGGTCGTGCTCGATACGCTGTATGTGTACGGACAAACACGCGGCATGCCGATGCGCGAAAGCACGCCCTACGCCGCGACCACGCGTAAAGGCCGCATTCGCGCCGAGCTGGTAGAAGCCTATCTGGCCGCTCATCGCGCCGGCAAAGTCCAGGTGACGCTGGGCCGCGCCGCCGACTTTTTCGGTCCACGCGTGCTCAACTCAAGCCTTGGCGATCGAGTCTTTCCGGCCGCGCTCACGGGTAAACCTGTCCAGCTATTGGGCAATATCGATCTGCCGCATAGCTACAGCTACATCGGCGACGTCGCGCGCGGCCTGGCGATCCTTGGCGAGCACCCAGCGGCGCTGGGGCGGGCCTGGCTGCTGCCGGTCACGCCGATCGTGACGCAGCGCGCGCTGGCTCAGCTGATCGGGCAGCAGATCGGACGGCCGGTGCGCATACAGGCGCTGCCCAAGTTCGCGATCCAGGCGTTTGGCCTCTTCGACTCGTTTATGCGAGAGTTTGTCGAGATGTTCTACCAGTACACCGAGTCGCAGATTGTCGATGCGAGCACGTTCGAGCGCACGTTTCAGGTCCAGGCAACGCCGCTTGAGACGGCGCTTCAGGCGACGATCCAGTGGTATCGGCAGCAAGACCAGCCGCTTCAAGCCGCGCCGCAAGCAGCCTAGCTAGTAGTTGTATCTGTCTTCATTTTGTGGTATGATCTAGCTCGTGGTCGTCGCAGATGCTGCGGCGGCTACACTCTCTTAAGCTAATGTACCTGTACTCGTCCTCCTCGTTAGATGGTTGCAAGGACAGGAACATGTGGAGGACTCATGCAAGCTCGTTTATTTATTGGTAACCTTTCGTGGAACACGACCGATCAGGACCTCGCCGATCTTGTAGCTGAACATGCTGAAGTGCGGGACTCCAAAGTGATCACCGATCGCGAGACCGGCCGATCGCGCGGCTTTGGCTTCGTCACCATCGAGAGCGATCGGGTTCAAGATGTGATTCGTGCGCTGGATGGGCAATCCATCGACGGACGTGCGATCCGTGTCAACGAAGCGGAAGAGCGGCCGCAGCGCGAGCGCGGCTTCGGCGGCGACCGACGCAATCGCTACTAAGCACGGCATCGTCAGATGTGGGCGCGCCAGGAAGAATCCTGGCGTGTTTTTTTTAACGCGATCTTCCACACACTGTTTGATCCGTCGCTCAAGCTCCGCGATCGATCGGCGCTGGCTTGCGCATGAGTCGCAGCGCCAGCAGTGCGATCCAGCTCCAGCCGGTGATGATCGATATACGCTGGAAGAAGCCGGCGGGAGCGCTCGGATCGGGCTGCGCAAACGCGCCCGCCGTGATGAAGAAGACCACAACCAGAATGCCGGTCACGATCGAGTAGGCAGCCCAGCCGCGCCACACTGGATCGCCGGCGAAGCGCCGCGCCAGCACGAAGCAGGCAGCAGGCAGCGCCACAAAAACCACCAGGCTGACAAGATCATGGAGCATGCCATGCAGCGTTGCGACGGTCGATGCGTCGGGTGGATAGCCCAGCACCGTATCCGTCACAAAAATACCCGCCCCGATCAGCCCCAGCCCGAAGCTGCCCAGCAGGATCGGGCCCCAGGTCGCGCCTTTGCCTGGGTAAAGCACACGCCGCAGCCCGAGCGCAAAGCAGCAGACAAGCGCGCCACAGACGATAAAGTTTGTGATCTGCATCCACCCCTGCTCGCCCTGGCTCAGCGAGCTGACAAAGTGGTGCCAGGCGCTGTAGTTGGGCCGCGTCGCTCCCTCGATCAGAAAAACGACGATGAAGAGCAGCGGGCCAATCACGCCACAGGCCAGCAGACGTTTGATCGCCGATGACGGTGCTCTCATGCCGGTTGCCGATGCTGCCATCGTGAAATGCTCCTTCCTGGAATGCTGTGTAGCTCTACGCAGCGCTGTGACAAGATGGTACTGATTTGACAACAGGCTGTCAATTTTGAACCATCAGCGCATGGTCCTGGTGATAGAAGTAGTCACACGTGCTCGACGCTCTTGATCAAAGGGCTGAAGCGCTGGAGCGGCTCTGCGACACGCCCGATCGCTGCTCTAGGTCTAAATGCGATTGTGGAAATCAGTCTTAAGCCCTACGGGATCGCCGCCGGAATCGATCCAGATTTTGCTCTCGTCTGCATTCTTCTTAATGTGATTCGTCGATAGGAGAGATGTATGCACCCGCAATTCTGGCTGGACTCCTGGGATCGTGAAGGCAGCGCGACGAGTTTCCATCGCCAAGATATTCATCCCTACGTGGTTAGATATGCTGATCCTGAAATGCTGCGTGGCAAGCGAGTGCTGGTCCCGCTGTGCGGCAAAACCAATGATCTTCTGTGGTTCGCTCAGCATGCCGAACATGTGATCGGGGTGGAATTAGTAGATAAAGCTATTCTTCAGTTTTTTGAGCAGAACGGGCTTTCCTACACCAAAACCAGCGACTATCGCTATGAGAGCGGACGCATCACGATGCTGCACCGCGACATCTTCGACGTCACGCTTGAGGATGTGGGCAGGCTCGATTTTGTGTATGACCGCGCCGCGCTGGTTGCTCTGCCCCTGGATCTGCGGCTGCGCTACGTCAACAAGCTGGATAACCTGCTTCCGGTCGGAGCCCAGCAGCTGATTGTGACGCTCGAATACGCGCCGGTGATGGCCGAGCCTCCGTTTAGTATCGCCCCGGACGAGACAAGCGCCTACTATCAGGCGCGCTACATGGTTGAGCATATCGAGCAGCCGGAGCGCCCTGAGCATCGCATGATTCCCAAGTTTGGCCTGAGCTTCCTGAAGGAGCATGCCTTCAGGCTTACCAAGCTCGCGCCACCGATGATCGCCTGATTGCGACGCCTCGATGAGCTGATACTTTCCAGCCTCGACGTCTGTCTCCTCCCCTTGATCGCCAGCGCATGATGCTCCATCCCCCGCATGCGCTGGCGATCGCTTTGTTTGCCGCCATTCTTCCCCATGCTCCTCATTCGATCTACGAAGACCGATTTTGCGTCATGGCGTGGTGTTAGGCTATAGTGTGCTCACGTTCACCATCAGCGGCGATCCGATCGCCGGATTGAGCATGCATCTATGAGTAGCCAACACCAGCTCTACCGCTGCGCCTGGGCGGACAATGATCCGCTGATGCGCGTGTATCACGACGGAGAATGGGGCGTTCCCGAGCGCGATAGCCGGGCGCTCTGGGAAAAGCTGATGCTCGACGGATTCCAGGCCGGGCTGTCGTGGATCACGATTCTGCGCAAGCGCGAGGCGTTTCGCGAGGCGTTTCAGGGCTTCGATCCGGCGATCGTGGCGCGCTTCGACGAGGACGACATCGCGCGGTTGCTGGCCGACCCTGGTATTGTGCGCTCCCGCGCCAAGATCGCGGCGACCATCGGCAATGCGCGGGCCTATCTGGCTATGGCCGAGAACGGCGAAGATTTTTCGACGCTGGTCTGGTCGATGGTCGGCGACTTGCCGATCCAGAATGCCTGGCAGAGCACGAGTCAGCTTCCAGCCAAGACGCCGCTCTCGGAGCAAATCTCGGCGGCGCTGAAACGTCGCGGCTTCAAGTTCGTCGGCCCGGTGATCGTCTATGCGTGGATGCAGGCAACCGGCATGGTCAACGATCACGAGGTCGGCTGTTTTCGCTATGACGCACTTCAGCGCTGAGAAGATGAACACAGAGGCGCTCGGCGGTGTTCTACAGGCGCTTGCCCATGCTCACCACATCGTCGATCGTGAAGCCCAGCCGCTTATAAAACGCGATCACGTCGGTGTTGGAGGTGCGGATCTGTAAGTTGATTTTGGGACAGCCTGCGGCCTGTAGCAGCGCGGTCGCCTCCTCAACCATGCGCCGCCCGACGCCGTGGCCCTGGTACTCCGGCGATACCGCGAGATAGTTCAGCCAGCCCCGGTGGCCCTCATAGCCGGCCATGACCGTCGCGATCACGTGTGTGTCGAGCACGCCGACGAGAAACATGTGTGGCTGGACCTGCATCTTCAGCGCAATATCACGTTGCGGATCGTTCCAGGGCACGACCAGGTTGCACCGGTGCCAGAGCGCGATCACCTGGGCCTCGTCGGCGGGCTGGTATGGTCGAATCGACAAAGACATGTTGTTCATCATGCGGCAACTATAGCACGAACGATCCGCGTTGCGGATGCCGGCGCGGATACAGCAGGCGGACTATGTAGCGCGCTCCGCTTCCACGGCCTCCCGAAACTCCCGAAAGATGCGCGCCAGATCGGTGAGCGTATAATGAGCGTTGAGACCGCTCGGATTCGGCATAATCCATAGGCCGGCCTGGCCCAGCCCTTCTGCCTGCCGCCCGATCTGTGCTTTGGGCTGGTTGAACGCGCTGCGGTAGGCGCCGATACCAAGGACCGCCACGACCTGCGGCCGGTAGCGCTCGACAAGCGTGCGCAAGCGCTGGCCGCCCGCCGCCAACTCCTCAGCCGACAGCTCATCCGCCCTTGCCGTCGCCCGCGCTACCAGGCTGGTAATGCCGTAGCCGAGGCGCAGTAGCTCGTGCTCCTCGGACGGCGCGAGCAGCCGATCGGTAAAGCCGGCCGCGTGAAGTGTCGGCCAGAAACGATTGCCCGGCTTAGCAAAATGATGCCCGGTAGCACCAGAATACAGGCCGGGATTAATGCCGCAGAATAAGACGCGCAGATCGGGCGCGATCAGGTCGGGAACGGTATTGCCCTCGGCAGCCGCAAGATCGGCCCTGGTTGGTTTGTGCGTGCTCTTCATGCCGCTAGCGAGAGCAAGACAGGTACCGGCGTTTCAGCGGTGCGGGCGGCTTATTGGCTCAGCGTTTCGGCCAGCAGCCCGATCAGCGTGAAGGCGATGTGCAGGCCAAGATCCGGCTGATCGCGGTTGGCCAGGGCAACGCCGGTGATCGTGTGTCCATACGCGTCGGGTATGTGTAACACGCCTGCGGAGTAGCCCGGCCCGCCGCCGCCATGGCCGGCCATAACGCCGTAGCTCGATTGCGGATCGATCATTAGCCCGAGGCCATACGCCGGCTGCCGAAAAAGCGGGTGTTTATGCGGCACGACGACCGGCGTGAGCATCGCCGCGCGGCTTTGGGGGCGGAGCAATCCGCCGCTAACGATCGCATCGATCAGGCGGGCAAGCTCCGAGGCTGTGCTGACGACTACGCGATGTGATACCCAGCCTGGATCGTACAGCGCCCGAATATCTTGCAACGTGTCGTCCGACGTGAAGAAGGAGCTATAGCCCGGCGTCAGCGATTGTGTGTCGGCCAGGCTTTGGGCCATGAACGTATGCCGCAGCTCAAGCGGCGCAAAGAGTCGCTCGTGGAGCACTGCGTGAAGCGGCATCTGCACAACGGCCTCGATCGCCTGGCCGAGCAGCAAGTAGCCGATATTGGAATAGGCCCAGCCTTGCTCCGGTGGGAAAACCAGTCCCCGCGCCAGCGTATGCGCCAGAAATTCGGCGGCTGTCCACGCATGCATCGGATCGGCGCGCAGGGATTCAAAATAGATCGGCAGCCCGCCATAATCGGGCAGACCACCTGTATGATTCAGCAGCTGCCGAATGGTAACGGGAGTTTCCAGCGGAGCCTGTGGCAAGTATGTTTGTATCGGCGTGTCGAGCGCGATCTGCTCGTGCTCAACCAGCTGTAAGATCACCGTGGCCAGCAGCGTTTTGGTCACGCTGTAGATATAAAATTGAGCATCTGTGTCAAGCGCAGTCGTCTGCTCGTGATCGCGAAAGCCGACACCGGATACAAACACCGGCTGGCCATCGAGCACAAGCGCGACAGCGGCACCCGGAGTCGCGGTTGTCGCCAGCGCCTGCGACACAGCTTGCGTGAGTCGCGCGTGTAGCTCTGGATGCTGCGCCGGCCTGGGGTTGCTGAACGTCATAGAACCTCCGTATCTCGCCGCGTTAGTGTAGCAGGACGCTTCAAACACGCCGTCAGACGATCGTACAATACATGACATCAGGAGGAGAGCCAATGAGTGGCGAAACCTACACGGTTGTTCCAATCGGCTATGTTCAATCGACGCTGACCGATCGTGCCGCTGCGCCCAAACAAGGCCGGGAAGGCGCGCCCGCAGCCTGGCTCGTCTTCAACCCCGAGGTCCGCGACGGCCTGCGCGATGTGCAGGTCGGCGATGATGTGCTGGTGCTCACCTGGCTGGATCGCAGCGACCGCGACGCGCTGCTGGTGCATCCACGCGACGATCTGTCGCAGCCCGAGCGCGGCGTGTTTAGCACTCGCTCCGCCGATCGCCCGAATCCGATCGGGCTGCACCGGGTGCGCATCATCGCCCGCGCCGACGATCTGCGCTTGCAGGTTGAGCCGCTGGAGGCGCTGGACCAGACGCCGATCCTGGATCTCAAGCCCGTGCTGGACGACGTGGCGGAGGCGTGAAGGTTGACTGCTATGCGACGATTATGCGCGTCAGATGCGATTTTGGGCAGTTCTCAAGGCTTGAGGAATCTAACGAAAGGCACGCCATGAACACCGATCAAACCGCGCCCACAACGATCGACGAGTATATCGCCGGGTTTCCGCAGGACGTGCAGGCGATGCTGGAGCAGGTACGCGCGACGATCAAAGCGGCGGCACCAGAGGCCGAAGAAACCATCAAGTATCAAATGCCGACCTTTATGCTGAAAGGCAACCTGGTATACTTCGCCGCGTTCAAAAAGCACATCGGGTTTTATCCGGTGCCGTCCGGCATCGAGGCGTTTAAGGATGAGCTAGCGGTCTATAAGCAGGGCAAAGGCTCGATCCAATTTCCACTCGATCAGCCGCTGCCGCTTGATCTGATCAGCCGGATTGTGAAGTGGCGCGTGCAGGAAAATCTGGAACGAGCGGCGGCAAAGGCCACGAAACGATCATGAGCGCACAGCACAATCTGGCCAGCCTCTTCGAAACGAGGCCGCGCCAATGGGGCCTGCGCGGCGATCCTCACCTGTGGCGGGAAATGCAGTCTCGGCTGGCCGAGTGCGACTACCCGGCTAGTGAGGCCGCGCTGATGAGCCTGCTCGAAGAAACGTATCATCATCTGGTTGGCGCACCCGTAACCAGCAGCGAGCCGATCTTTGTCGAGCGCTTTAGTCACGGCGGCATGTCCAGCGGCTATGTATCGCCGAAATTCTGGAGCGAGACCGGATTCCCGCTGCTGTGCTCCACGTACCGCGACTCAGCCTGAGCGCGCGTCGGTGGTTCGCCGGTTGCTAAACGAGACCAGGCTGTGGAGAATGCACAAGCCTTTTATGATCGATACACGACTGCTGGCTACGAATGATTAATACACGATTGTTGGCCCCCAAGCTGTTCTACTTTTTCTGGTTCGCCGCCTTTGGCTCGCTTGTCCCTTTCGTGAGCCTGTACTATCGCCAGATTGGCCTGGATCTCGCGCAGATCGGCTGGCTTGCGTCGCTGTCCGGCCTGACGCAGCTGGTGGTCGCGCCGATCTGGGGCGTGCTGGCGGATACCTTCAACCTGCGCCGTCTGCTGCTGCCGCTGGCAGTGATGGGAACAATTTTGCCGGCGCTGCTGATCAGCCAGACCGAAAGCTTTAGCCTGCTACTGCTGCTTGTGGTGCTACAGGCGATGTTCACCGCGCCGATTGGTGCTCTGTCCGACAGCGCGACGATCACGCTCCTGGGCGCGGCGCGTGAGCAGTATGGCGTCCAGCGCGTGTGGGGCACCGTCGGCTGGGGACTGAGCACGATCGTGACTGGCTGGCTGATCGCGAGCGTGGGGCTGAGAGGCATTTTTGGGCTGTATGCGGGTCTGGGAGTGCTGGCCGCGCTATCGGCGCTGGCGCTGCCGCGATCGCAGCTGGCGCAGACCGATCTACGTGGCGCGGCGCAAACGCTGCTGCGCGATCGGCGCTGGTTCGTCTTCTTTGGCTGTGTGCTGCTCATCGGCTGTAACAGCGCGATTATTTCCAGCTTCCTTTCGCTCTATCTTCAGGACCTCGGCGCCAGCAGCGAGCAGATCGGCCTGGGCTACACGATCGCCACGATCAGCGAGCTGCCGGTGATGGTACTCTCGCCGTGGCTGATGCGGCGCTGGAGCGCGCGCGGTCTGATGATCGCGGGCGGCGTGCTCTACGCGATCCGCACGGCGATCTATCTGATCGCGCCCTCGGTCGGCTGGGCGCTGGCGGCGCAGATTCTACAAGGGCCGTGCTACGCTGCGCTGTGGACCGGCGGCGTGGTAGAGGCGCAGCGGCTGGCTCCACGCGGCCTGGAAGCGACAGCGCAGAGCTTGTTCGGTCTGGCGGTGTTTGGCATTGCTGCGGCGCTGGCAAACGCGATCGGCGGCGCGATCTACCGCGACCTGGGCGTGATGGCCTTGTTCGGCACGGTCACCGTCACCGCGTTGCTGGGCGCGCTGGCGCTGCTGCCGGGACTTGTCAGGCAGAAACGCCCGGCCATTGAGCAAACCCTGGAACGGCGCTAAGGTCGAAGGAACTGGACATAAAGAAGCTGGCACCTTGTGCAAGGTGCCAGCTTCAGATTCTACTACGGATCAGGGCGTGGTCGTGGCGAAGACAAACGCTTCCCACGCGCCGCCGACGCTATCGCGGTTGGCCGCCAGCACCGCGCCCGCGTTCAGATCGGCGCTGACGTACTTGTTGTTGGCCAGCGCTTGCAGGGCAAATGTGCCGTTGCCGAGATCGACGCGGCGGAATTTCTCCCAGGCCAGCACGCCGCTGGCTTTGGCGATCAGACGGCCGCCCTGGTTGAGATCGGCGCTGACATACTTGTTGTTGGCCAGCGACATCAGCGAGATCGTGCCGTCGGGATTGTTGATCACCAGGAACTTCTCCCAGCCGCTGGCAGTCGGCCGGTTGGCGATCAGCTGGCCGCCCTGGTTGAGATCGGCGCTCACGAAATTGTTGTTCGCCACCGCCTGGATCGTAGACCAGGTGCCGGCGGCGGTGTAGGTTCGGACCAGGTTCTGGAAGCTGGTGTTAGGGACGAAATAGTTGGTGCTGAAGCGGCTCCACTTGGATGCGATCGTCGTGGCGCTGTCGTTGTTGATGTCGGGGATCGGGTTGGTATTGGTGGTGTAGAAGCCCCAGTTGCCGCCGTTGATCACGCCGTCGGGTCCGGCCGAGGTGTCGGCGTTTTTGACCTTGTAGCTCCAGTTGGTCCACGAGGCGTTGAGCGCGTTCAGGCCGGAGAGCCACTTCTCATAGAGATCATTGTGCTGCCAGAACCAGTACTCGCCCGCGTAGATCGGCACGTTCCACTGCGTCTGGTAGGTCGCCATCTTCTGGAGGGCTGTATCGATCATGGCGTTGGTCGAGTTCCAGTCGCGGAAGTTGCTGAAGTTATAGTGATGGGTTTGATACATCACGTTCGTCCAGCCGTAGGTCGAGGGCGGCAGCGCCTGCTCCCAATCGAAGAAGGCCGCGACGATGATTAGATGGTCGGGGTCTTTGGCGCGCACGGCCTGATACAGCCGGTTATAAAAGTCGAACTTCTGGCGCACCTGCGTGGCATTCTCGGCCGCGCCCATCGAGACCAGCGGCTCATTCAGCAGATCGTAGCCCGCGACGGCCGCGTTGCCCCGATAGCGCGTGGCCAGCCGCTCCCAGATCTGCACCGTCCAGGTCTGGTAGGTCGCGTTGGTCCACAGCTGATTGGTTCCCGCCTGGCCGCACGACTGCCAGGGACAGGCCGCGCCGGGCGTGCCGTGCAGATCCAGGATCACATACAGATTACGCGCCGCGCTCTCGCTGACGATCCAGTCGAGCTTGCGGAACGCCACCGCGTCCGGCTTCATGGTGCCGTTCTCGTTCATCAGCACCAGCCAGTGGATCGGCACGCGCACCGTGTTGAGGCCGATATTCCTGATGTTGTCCAGGTCGCTGGCCTGAATCCAGGTGTCCTGGTAGCCCGCGATCAGGCTGTCGGCGGTGGCAGTGCCGAAGCGAGCGTTCAGCTTCTGGCGGATGCTGAAGTCGTCGGAGACGTAGGCGTTGAACTCGCCGATCGACCACCAGTTGCCTTTGCTGCCGGTCTGCGTGATCCTGATGTAGCGCGCCGTGCGATCGCCGTGATCGACCAGAATATACTGGCCGCTGCCGGTGCCGCTGGTAATATCCCACCACGACGAGCCGTCGTTGGAGCCCTGGATGCGATAGCTGGCCGGATAGTCGCCCGTGCTGCTGCCGGCGTCGAAGGAGATTTGATTAAAGGTGCGCTGGGCTTTCATATCGACCTGGAACCACTGGCCGTTGGCCTGGGCCACGCCGCTGCTCCAGCGCGTGCCGGCGTTGCCGTCCAGCGCCTTGTCGGGCGTGTCGCCGTAGGAGCTGGTGTTCGATGCGGTCGCGGTCCAGCCGGCCCGATCCAGCGCCGCCTCGCCCAGCGGCGACATCCAGCCCTCTTGCAGCAGCCAGCCGCCCAGGTTTGTGCCGCGAAAATTAAAGACTGCGCCGGTGCCTGAGTTCTTGCGCAACACTTTGCCGTTGGCTTTCAAGAAATCGGCAGCACCGATCGCGCCGTGGGCGACGGGCACGCCGGGGATGCTGAACAAAAAGGCTGCAATCAGGCCAACGGTAAGGATACGTGATAAAGCTGTTCTCATGGTGCATGCTCCTTACGGGAGTAGGAAAGCTCTTGCGCCGGTGAGCGCAAGACGCCGCAGTGGCTGGCTCTGTGTCGCGCCGCAGAATCCCAGCGGCAGCACGTTTCGCTGCGCAAGCCAGCCCAGGCCAACGGATCGGTCAGCAGCCGGCGGTGCGGATCGTCGCTCGGATCGAGCAGCGTAGAATGTTGAAGGGTCGGGCTGTGGCTGGAGCAAACGTCGGCATGTGTTCTCCTTTGAACGAAACGCATGATCCTGTCAGGATCGCTGTGGCGATGCGGATAAAACAGGCGTGGGGGCGGCCTGGTGGTTGTGCAGCCTGGGGTCTGCTGCCTTCGCTAGCCGAATAACGGCCGCGATCGTTTCAGGTGGCGGGCGCTGCGCTCCTGCCGGTGGCCTCAGATTCGCGCGCGGCCGGGTACGCTCCACCGCGTAGCCCATGACCGGCGCTGGTCAAGAACGCGTCAAGCACCAGCGTTGCCGCGCCCATGCAGACCGCTTCCTGTCCCAGTTGGCAGGCCGCGATTCGCGCCGCCTGGAAGGGCTGCATCAGCGTGTACCGCGCCGCGACCTCGGACACACGCGCCAGCAGCGCCGGATCGAAGTGCATGCCGACCCAGCCGCCCAGCAAGATCCGCTGTGGATTGAGCAGGTTAATCAGGTTGGCGATGCCGACGCCCAGATACTCGATCGTTTCGTGCAGCACCTGCTGCGCGGCGGTGTCTCCGGCCTGGGCGGCGCGGAAGATCTCGGCGATGATCGCGGTCTGCTGCTCATGTTCCAGCAGCGGGCTCTCCGGCGCTTGCTCGCGCAGCCGCTGGATGATGCCGGGCGCGCCGATGTAGGCTTCCAGGCAGCCACGGCTACCGCAGCGGCACAGCCGGCCGCGCGCCTCGATCGAGGTGTGGCCCCACTCGCCGGAGCTGTTGGTCGCGCCTCGGTGCAGCCGCCCGTCGATGATGATGCTTGAGCCGACGCCGGTTCCGATCAGCAGCACCGCCAGATCGTCGACGCCCTGTCCCGCGCCGAACCACTGCTCCGCCTGCGACATGGCTTTGGCGCCGTTGTCGAGGTAGATCGGAGCCGCGACGTGGGCCGAGAGCAGTTCCAGAAACGGGATCTGCCGCCAGCCCCAGTTGGGCGCGAACACTGATACGCCGCTGCTCACATCCACGATGCCCGGCATGCCCACGCCGATGCCCAGCAGCTGAGACGGCTCGATCCCCGCGTGCGCGATCAGCTCCGCGACGCCCTCGGTGATCTGCTGCACCACCTGCTCAGGCAGCGTCGGACCAGAGCTGACCGGGCGGCGGATCAGCTGGAGCTTGCGCAATGTCAGGTCGAAGATCTCCAGCTGAATGTCGGTCTCGCCCACGTCGACGCCGATCAGATAGCCGTAGTCCGCGTTGATCCGCAGCAGCGTGCGCGGCCGGCCACCCTCGGACTCCTCAACGCCCGACTCGACGATCAGGCCGTCACTCAGAAATTCCGCGACGGCATGCGTTACTGTGGCTGGACTAAGCCCCAGTCGCTGGCTGAGATCCAGGCGGCTGATCGGCGCGTTGAAGTACAGCTGGCGCAGCATACGCTCACGATTGGAGCGCCGGAGGTCGCGTACTGTGCTTCGTGGGGCAGCCATAAGTCTTCCTGCTTCTTTAACCAAATTTCGATATTTGATCACTTATTTTATAGCCTTAAATAACTTTGTCAATACGGGAATTTTGAGCAGCGGAATATATGCCCGGCTGTGGGTCGTGCCCGGCGATCCTGAGAATGAAAGCCTCGACAGCGTTACGATGTTGCTCAAGCGTGAGGGCGGTGCCTGGCGCTATCTGTCGGCGGGAACAGCTTTTCCCGAGGACGATCTGCGCAAGCTGGGCGTGCCGCAGGAGCTGCGGCTCTACGGGGAAAGCGTGCGCGGTCCGGCTTCCTGGTGCAGGATAAAAACAGAGCGGCGTGACTGGCTGAAGGCGCACGCCGCTCGACACGCAGCCTGGCTGGTGTTCGAGGTGGATGCATGGTGGTTTTCGCGCGCTGCTCACCCACGGTCCAGGCGTGGACGGTCATGTTGCGACGGAATCGCCAACCGCCCGCCGAACCCGGCAGACGGTTGGTGATGATCAGGCCTTTCTTGAAGCGCGCTGACTCAGGAACAGGGTTAAGTCGTAGTCGCCCGGCGA
>DASWTW010000534.1:0-22362 GCA_036401895.1 Herpetosiphonaceae bacterium
CGAGCAGCGCCCGCCGATGATCGAAGAGCCGCCGCCCAGCCTGAAGCGTGTAGGCGACATCGGCCAGATCGCAGCTTGTACTCTGGTGCAGATGTGTCGCCAGATTGGCCGTCGCGGCGTCGAGAGCTGTGTCGCTGCGCGCCGACAAGACCAGCAGCTGCGGGGAGTCGATCGCCGGTGATCGCTCTACCGTCGGCGCTTCTTCGAGCACGACATGTGCGTTGGTGCCGCCGATACCAAACGAGCTAACGCCCGCCCGGCGCGGTGTTGTGTCGCCGGTCCAGTCGCGCAGAGTCGTATTGACATAAAAAGGACTACGCGCAAAATCGATCTGTGGATTCGGCGACTCAAAGTGCAGGCTGGGCGGGATCTGCCGGTGCTTGAGCGCCAGCACGGCTTTGATCAGGCCAGCGATGCCCGCCGCCGCATCGGTGTGGCCGATGTTGGTTTTGGCCGAGCCCAGCGCCACGGTGCCGATCTGTCGAATGTGCGGCTGGAACACCGCGTTCAGCGCCGCGAGCTCGATCGGATCGCCCAGCGGTGTGCCGGTGCCGTGCGCCTCGACGTAGCCGATCGACGCCGGATCGACCTGCGCGGCGCGCAGCGCGTCGGCGATGACCAGCGCCTGGCCGTCCACGCTGGGCGCTGTGTAGCCGATCTTGCCCGCGCCGTCGTTGTTGATCGCGGAGCCGCGAATCACGGCATGGATCGTGTCGCCGTCGCGCAGCGCATCGTCGAGCCGTTTCAGCACGACCACGCCGACGCCGCTGCTAAAGACCATGCCCTGCGCATTGGCGTCAAAGGCGCGGCAATGTCCATCCGGCGATGCGGTACCGCCGGGCTCGTACAGGTATCCGGCTGTGTGCGGCACGCCGATCGTCACGCCGCCCGCCAGCACCATGTCGCTTTCGCCGGCGCGCAGGCTTTGACAGGCCAGATGCACCGCGACCAGCGACGACGAGCAGGCGGTCTGAACGTTGACGCTCGGGCCGCGCAGGTTCAGCTTATACGACACGCGTGTCGGCAAAAAGTCTTTGTCGTTGCCGATCAGCGCCTGGTAGCGACCCGCCTCCACCAGCGCCGCGCGATCGGCGGCCAGCAGGTAGGTGTTGAAGCCTGCGCCTGCAAACATGCCAATCCGGCCCGCGTAGCGCAGCGAGTCGTAGCCCGCGCGCTCCAATGCGTTCCAGGCGCACTCCAGGAACAAGCGCTGCTGCGGATCGGTGATCTGCGCCTCACGCGGCGTGATGCCGAAAAACTCGGCGTCAAACAGATCGATGTCGCGCAGGACGCCGCGCGCTTTGACGTAGCTCGGATGGCGCAGCTCTGCCGCAGGAACGCCCGCCGCCAGCAGCTCTTCGTCGGAGAAGAAGCTGATCGTTTCTGTGCCGGCGCAGAGATTATCCCAGAACTCGTCTATATTCGCCGCGCCGGGAAAGCGGCCATCCATGCCGATGATCGCGATGTGCGAGGCGGCAAACGCGCCTTCGAGCTGCGGCGCCGGCTCCAGGCGGTGCTCGACAGCTCCACCCTGCTCCTCGGCGAGATAGGCGGCCAGCGCGCTGATCGTCGGGTAGCGGAACAGATCGACCAGCGCCAGATCGGCGCGCAACAGCTCACGCAGCCGGGTGTGAACCTGAGCCAGCAGCAGCGAGTGACCGCCGAGGTCGAAAAAGTTATCGTGAACGCCGACGCGCTCAACGTCCAGCACCTCCTGCCACACGGCTGCGATCGCTTGCTCGATGCTTGAGCGCGGCGCGACCAGAGGCGCTGCGGACTCGTCGCGTCCAGTCTCCGGCGCCGGCAACACCCGACGATCGATTTTGCCGTTGGCGGTCAGCGGCAGCGCGTCGAGCTGCACAAAAGCGGAAGGAAGCATGTACTCGGGCAGGCGCTCACGGAGGAAAGCACGGAGCGAGGAGAGCAGGCCCTCATCCCCCCGGCCCCCTTGCCCCGCCGTCGCGGGCTCCCCTTCCCGCTCCAGGCCCAGAGGGCGCCCCGCAGGCGAAGGGGAAGATTCGGTACCAGGTTCTAGGTTCTTGGTTCTAGGTTCTTGGTTCTCCGTTTGTTCCTTCGCCCAGAGGGCACCCGCTTTGTTCCTTTGTTCCCCAACCACATACGCTACCAGCCGACGATCGCCCGGCCGGTCTTCGCGCAGTAGCACCACGGCGTCACGCACGTCAAGATGCTGGCGCAGCGAGGTCTCGATCTCGCCCAGCTCGACACGATAGCCGCGCAGCTTGACCTGATCGTCGGTGCGGCCAAGAAACTCGATCTGTCCGTCCGCTCGATAGCGCGCCCGGTCGCCGGTGCGGTAGAGCCGCGCGCCAGGAATTTCGGAGAACGGATCGGGGATGAACTGGGTGGCGGTGAGCGCGGGCCGGCTGCGATAGCCACGCGCGAGCTGCGCGCCGCCGATGTACAGCTCGCCGCTCACGCCGATCGGCACGGGCTGCATCTGCGCGTCGAGCAGGTAGACCTGCGTGTTGGCGATCGGACGGCCAATCGTGGGCAGCGCGGCGCTGTCGCCGGTCGCAACGCCGCAGGTCGCGACGACGGTGTTCTCGGTGGGGCCGTAGTGATTGACGATCGGGTAGGGCAGCCGCGACCAGTCGCAGGGATGCAGCAGATCGCCGCCGGTGAGCAGCGCGCGTACTGGCAGCCGGGCCGCATCCGGCTCGGCGATCACTGCCTCGGCCAGCGGCGTCGGCATAAAGCACAGGGTGATCGCCTGAGCGGCCAGCCATGCGATCAAATCAGGCGGCGAGCCTCGCGTTGCTTCCGTGGGAACATGCACACTTGCGCCGGCGGCGAGATACGGCCACAGCTCCCAGACAGCCGCATCAAAGGCCAGCCCGGCCAGCAGCGAGGCCCGATCGCTGGGCGCTAGCTCATAGGTCTGCTGGTGCCAGATAATGAGATTGACCGCGCTGCGATGGCTGACTTCGACGCCTTTGGGCACGCCGGTTGAGCCGGAGGTGTAGATCACATAGGCCAGGTTGTCAGCCGTGACTCGGCGCGGCGGTTGTATCGGCGGGTGAGCGACGATGATCGGCCAGTCGGCATCAAGGTACACGACGTGGAGCGCCGGCGATGCCGGGATCGGCGGCAGCGTCTGCTGCGTGAGCAGGATCGGAGCCTGCGCGTCGGCCAGCATAAACTGGATGCGCTCGACGGGCGTGGCCGGGTCGATCGGCAGGTAGGCGCCGCCGGCTTTGAGCACGCCCAGCGCCGCGATCACAAACTCCGGCGAGCGCGACAGAAACACGCCAACCGGCACATCCGGCCCGAGGCCCAGACTGTGGAGGTGATGCGCGAGACGATTGGATCGCTCGTCCAGCTCGGCGTAGCTCAGCGTTCGATCGGCCCATACCAGCGCCGCAGCCTCGGGTGTGCGCGCGACGTGCGCCTCGAACAGCTGATGGATACAGCGCTCCTGCGGAACGGCCAGCGCGGTGTCGTTCCAGCGGCGCAATGTCTGGCCCTCGGCGGGCGTCAGGAGCGGCAGCCGGCCCAGGCGCTGATCCGGCTGCGCGACAATCGCCTGAAGCAGTGTCTGGTAATGCCCGATCAGCCGGCTGATGGAGTCGGGCTCAAAAAGATCCGTGTTGTAGTGCAGCGCGCCGTCGAGCGAGCTTGCCTGCTCCGTGAGCATCAGCTCAAGATCAAACTGCACCGTCTGCTGCTCCACCTCGAACGGCTCCAGCCGCAGCTCCGATCTTCGCTCGTCCGCGCTCAGCCACACGCTTTTTTCCAGGCCAAACATGACTTGCACCAGCGGCGAGCGGCTGAGATCGCGATTCGGGCTGAGGCGCTCCACAAGCAGCGGAAACGGATACTCCTGCTGCGCCAGCGCGTCCAGAACCGTCTGGCGAACCTGGCGCAGCAGATCGACGAAGCGCAGATTGGCTGACGGCGCTGCGCGCAGCACCACCGGATTGACGAAGTAGCCGATTGTATCGGCGAAGTGTGCCCGGCTGCGGCCTGCCGTCGGCGAGCCAACCAGGATCTCCGCCTGGCCGGTGTAGCGATACAGCAGGGTTTGGAACGCGGCCAGACAGAGCATAAAGAGCGTCGCGCCCTCGCCTGCCGCCAGCGCCTTGAGCGACTGAAGCATCCGCGCGTCCAGGCTGAAGCGCTCCGTCGCGCCCGCGTAGGTTTGCAGCGGCGGACGCGAATGGTCGAGCGGCAGATCCAGAGTCGGCAGTGAGCCGGCGGTGCTGCCAAGCTGCTGTCGCCAGTACTGCCACAGCGCGTCGCCGCTCGATCCGGCCAGCAGCTCTGCCTGCCAGTGGACATACTCGGCATAGCTTGCGCTCGTCGGTTTGCTTGCCGACGACTTGCCGTCTGCGGCGCCGTAGAGCAACTCCAGCTCACGCAGCAGCACCGTCAACGACCAGCCGTCGGCTACGCTGTGATGTACGGTGAGCAGCAAGATCGAGCCGCCGGGCGCGCTGTGGAACAGAAGGACGCGCAGCAAAGGACCTGCGGCGAGATCAAACGGCCGGCGTGACGCTGCGGCCAGGCGGGCCTCCAACAGCGCCGAGCTCCAGGCTGAGGCGTCCTCTTCCTCAAACGCGACCATCATCGCGGGCTGAACCTGCTGCACGAGCGCGCCGTCGTCCTGATGAATCGTTGTGCGCAGCGCCGGATGCCGCTCGACCAGCACTTGAAACGCACGGCGCAGCGCGGCTCCATCGAACGTGGCGGCGCCGATGCGCACGGCTCGGGCGATCGTGTAGGCCGGACTTTCCGGCGCGATCTGCTGCAAAAACCAGAGCGCGCGCTGGCCATACGAGAGCGGGTAGCGATCCGCCGCCACGGCTGCGACGCCAGGCTGGTCGATCGTGTCGCCCACAGCTAGCTGAGTCGCCAGCGCGGCAATGCTGGGCGTTTCCAAAAAAACGCTCATCGGCACGATCAGGCCAAGATCCAGCTCGACGGCGTGCTGTAGCTCCACCGCCGCCAGCGAGTCCAGGCCGAAAGCGCTAGGCGGCTGCGCGCGATCCAGCGTGCTCGGCGCTATGCCCAGCAGCTGCGCCACACGATCCGCGAGATACGCTTCCAGCAGGCGCTTCCGCTCGGCAATCTCAAGCGTGCGCAGTGTGGCAGGCGGCGGCAGGAGCAGCGTGGGCGGCGCGACCGCTTCGGAGGTGGTTTCAAGCGTGCTCTGGCTCAGCACCGGCAGGCTGCCGGCCATAAACTGGGCGCGGCACAGCTGGTGCTGGATTTTGCCGCTTGAGGTGCGCGGCAGGCTGCCCGGCTTGATCAGCACCACCGCGTAGACTTGCGCCTCGTGCTGCTCGGCCACGGCCCGGCGTACAGCCGCAGCGACCTCATCGATGGGCACGCTGCGATGCTGGCGCTGGACCTCATGCACGATCACCAGCCGCTCTTCGCCGCCGATCTCCACACCAAACGCCGCGCTGCCGTTCGGCTGGAGCGCAGCGTGGCTCTGCTCTGCCGTCGCCTCAAGATCATGCGGGTAGTAGTTGCGCCCGTGGATAATGATCAGATCTTTCAGCCGGCCGGTTATAAACAGCTCGCCGTCCTGAACAAAGCCTAGATCGCCGGTTCGCAAGAACGGGCCTGCGGCCGGCTCAGCCAGATACGCGCCGAATGTTTGCGCCGTCTCCTCAGGACGATTCCAGTAGCCGCCCGCGACACTCGGCCCCGACACCCAGATTTCGCCGATCTCGCCGGGCGCGCGGCGGCGTGCTGTTTCGGGATCGACGATCGCGATCTGCTGATCAAACGCGGCGAGCGGCGCGCCACAGCCCACCAGCGCGGCTCCCTCGGCCGTCGCCACCACGCGATGCTGCGTCAACGCCTCGCGATCGAAGGCGCGCACTGCCGGCGGCGCGGCTACCTCAACGCCCGTGACGATCAGCGTGGCCTCGGCCAGGCCATAGCAGGGATAGAACGCTGCGCGCCGGAAGCCACATTCGGCAAAGGTTGCCGCGAAGCGATCCAGCGTTTCGGCGCGTACCGGCTCGGCGCCGGTGAACGCAACGGTCCAGCTGCTCAGATCCAGGGCGGCGCGCTGCTCCGGCGTGCTTTTCCGCACACACAGATCGTAGGCGAAGTTGGGACCGCCGCTGGTCGTGCCGCCCGTGCGTGAGATCGTTTCCAGCCAGCGTAGCGGACGCTGCAAGAACGCGAGCGGCGACATCAGCGTGACGGGAAAGCCGCCATACAGCGGCTGCAAAATCCCGCCGATCAGGCCCATATCGTGGTACGGCGGCAGCCAGATCACGCCGCGACTCGCAGGCGAATGCCCGAAGTAGCCGTAGATCTGGCCCAGGTTATGCAGCAGATTGCCGTGGCTCAGCATCACGCCCTTGGGTGTGCCCGTCGATCCTGAAGTGTATTGCAAGAAGGCCAGGCTGGCGCTCGTCATGCCGGGCGGCTGCCAGGCGTCTTCGGCATGGGGCATCAGCTCGTCGGTGGCGAGCCATTGGAGCGCGCCTAGCTGAGGCGTGTAGGCGAACTGCGGCTGAAGATTCGCCAGCGTGGCGCTGTTGGTGATCGCGAGTGCCAGCTGCGCATCCTCGATGATCGACTGGAGCCGTGGGGCAGGCCGGTTGCTGGGCGGCAGATACGCGGGCACCGCGATCATATTGGCGTACAGGCAGCCAAAGAACGCCGCGATATAGTCCAGGCCCGGCGGATAAAGCAGCAGCACACGTTCGCCCGGCTGCGCTATGTGCTGCAACTGCCCGCCGATTCTGCGCGCCAGACGATCTAATGCGCCGACGGTAAGCTGAGCCTCAGTATCCGCAGGTTGTCCAAGGAACGTATATAGTTGTTGATCGGGCTGATGGTGAGCGCGATAACGCAGGAGGTCGACCAGAGTCATAACGTCAAGCGGCAGCCCGATGGGTGCTATTCCCACACTCCATCTCCATCCTAAGTGCTTGTCGAGCGAGCTGATGGTGAGCTATAGCTGTGCATGGTTCATCTTAAAGAATGTAGCGGGAGCATCATATATTCGGCAATCGATCGTTGTATCACTGGCTGAGCCGGCAGACAAACAGCCGCAAGGTCGCAGGCAAGCGCGCCTCCAAAGGCGGTTATTGTTATATCATGCTCAGGAACATTCTGGGAGTGAGATCTTCCGGCTGGTACTCTTCTATAGATGAGTGTGCCTGTGTTAGGCGCTACAGCAGGCGGGTGTGTGGAAGTTGCTCACGTTTTGGCTGGCATTTTTGGTCAGGAAAAAGCCTGATCATTATACCAGTATTTTATTTTGCCAGTATAGATGTTCATGAGGTGCAAAAAGACCTCCTTCTGGTAAGAAGGAGGCCGGGGAGACACAGCCGGCGAGAGCGAGCGGCGCGATGATACAGCGCCAAGGGAATTGTACGCATAGACACGTGCTATTCTCTCAGCGCTGAACGTTCTCGCTTAGGGAATGATCAGGAGCTACCGGGGGAAAAGATCCGCCGCATCACGGGCTGGTCATCGGCGGTTGATCGTAAGCTCGTACCACGTCGTGACAGGATCGCCGATCAGGATCTCCCAGCCCTCCGATGTCGCTTGTGCCGCGCGCGCTCCGCCGATCGGCCGGCCCGCTCCATCCAGGGCTTGAACGAGGACCGCCGTAGCGGCCTCCACATCGCGTAGAATGATCCGCCCGCAGACCGGCTCGATCAGCGATGGCGAGCACCCATGCTCGATCACGGCGGTTCGGCTCTCGTTCCAGCGCTGCCCGGTGTTGCCTACGCTAGCTCCCGCCGTCAGCAGCAGCCGCGCCGAGCTTGCAATAGGCTCGCCGTCAAGCGCGCTCAGCGTGATCGCACAAAACAGATTCGTCACGTCCACGTCAAGGTGGCGCACCGAGCCGACGCTGGAGTCTACAAAGCCGATCACTCCCTGCGAGCGCGGCGTATCGATCGTCACCAGCCCGCGCCGGCTCGGCGTCGTGTACCACTTGAGCTCGCCGGTGTCCGAGATAATCGGATTGCTCTCGATCGTCGTCACCGGCGCGGTAGCAGGGCCGTCCAGGGAGCCGATGCGAACTTTATGCTGAAGGACGAGCGCCACAGGAAAGTCCGGCGTGTAGTACGGCTTTTCTTCCGAGGCGAGGCGCAGACTATCACGAACCTGCTCCAGGGTATAGCTCCGCTCGACAAGCCGCTGTGCCGCGCTGACATCGCCGCGCAAAAACAGCAGCGCGCCGACGGCGAGCTGCGACATTCGTACCGGGTCCGATGAAAGATCAAACGCATCGACGACATACGGCTGCCAGTCGGGATCGGCCTGAAACTCAATCGTGTACCACATGACGGCATCCCAATCCTGGAAGCTCGCGTAGGCCGCGAGAATGGGAATGCCTTCGCTGGCCCACTCGTTGGGGAACAGATGGTTCGCCTCGCTGACGGTGTAGGGCCGGCCGGCTAGCGCTGTGCGCGACAATTTTACCACCGTAGACGCGAGCGGCTCGTTCACCATTGGCGTGTTCTCGCCTTCGCGGTGGGCGGGATGCTGCCAGTAGACATGTCCATCGACAATATCAAGCGCCGAGTTGGTCCAGACAATCGGATAGCCGCTGCGGCTATGGACGTGATCGTTGCTGCCGATCAGCAGTGACTTGACGCCAAGCTCGTGCCGGAGAAACGTCTGCATCTCGGTGAAGTAGCCGCGCTCAAGCTGCATATAAAAGGCAGCCTCGATCTGAAACCGCTCGCCGGCAGCTGTCGCAAACTCTTCTGGCCTCAGTCGCGGCACGATCGCATCCTCGGGAACACCAGCCGCCGCGCGCAGCCGGTCGCGCGCAGCCGGCGCCAGCTGCCCGATATACTCCTGGTACATCCCGGTGAGCAGCTGCGCATAGTAGGCCGTGATCGGGCGGAAGTTGGGATCGTCCCCCTCGGGATCGCGGGGATGCAGGCGGCCCAGGTGCCAGGCCTCCACCAGCGAGTTCTCGTTGACCAGCTCGATGATCACAATCGCGGGCTCGTGCCGGTACTCGCACTGCGTGTACGGGTTGTAGTGCGTCAGGAGCTGCGCGGCATAGGCTTTTTGCAGCTCGATCAGGCGCGGATCAAAGTAGGTCAGGCCCTTGGCCCAGCCGATCTGCTCGTAGTCGCGCACCCTGTCTCCGGCCTTATATGAGCGTCCGACGACCAGGTTAAGATCGCAGTAGATGCCCTCGGCTTTGAGCGTGGCTACCCAGAAATCAAGGCGATCGATCTGATCGCGATCGAAGTGCTGTGTGTCGTCGCGTGTCGGATCGATCAAGCCGCGCGGAGCCGGCAGATCCAGAAAGTGCAGCCGTACACAGTTGATGCCGTAGCGCGCGAGGATCGCGGCGAAGAGCGGCGCGTCCTGCTTGGACGGAAGCATCACCGCGCCGGGGCTCCAGTCGGTGATATTGACGCCCCATAGCCGCAGGCGGGCTCCGTCAGGCTTGACCAGCCGGCCGTCTTTGATCGTGACGAATCCGTCTCTTCCGGCCGGTCTGTCCAGCAAAAACGAAAGATCGATCCGGGAGTCGGCGCTCTGGCGGTAGTTGGTTGTAAACGGTTGCATGGATGAGCCTTCCTCGGGCATGACAGATCCTCTCCAAATCCAGGCCCCGCACCTGGAGCATGCTCGCCTAGCCCTTCACTCCGCCGGCGGCAAGACCCGCGACCAGGTGCCGCTGAAGGTACAAGAACAGCAGCGTGATCGGCAGCGCGATGATCAGGGCACTGGCGGCAAACCAGCCCCACGGATTGCGGTAGCCGTTCTGCAAGGCAAACACGCCGACCGGAGCCGTGTACAGCCGCTCGTCGAACAGAACGGTGTTAGCCAGAATGAAATCGCTGAAGCCGGATAAAAAGCCGAACAGCGCGGTCACGGCCAGGACGGGTCGGGCCAGCGGCAGCATCACCAGCAGAAACGCCTGGGTCGGCGTCGCGCCGTCGATGGTTGCGGCCTCCGAAAGCTCCACCGGGATCGTGTCGAAGTAGCCTTTGATGTTCCAGATATTGAACGCGGTCGCTCCGGCGGCGTAGATCAGGATCAGCCCCAGATGCGAGTTCAGCAGGCCAATTCGATTCAGGATCAGATAGAACGCCGGCAGCGCCAGCACGGCTGGAAATGCCTGGAGCGCCAGGATGCCGGTCAGGATGGCAGCCCGGCCGCGAAACACAAAGCGCGACAGAGCATAGCCGCCCAGCACCGTGATCAGGAGCGTAGCGGCGGTTGTCGCGGCGGCCACCTTGATGCTGTTCCACAGCCAGACCAGCAGCGGGATCTGCGTCAGCACGTAGCGGAAGTTGTCGAGCGTAACATCCGTCGGCAGCACCTGTAGCTCTGTCGAGTAGAGCTGCTGGCCGGGCCGCAGCGACGCCTGAAGCACAAAGTAGATCGGAAAGATCGCGAAGAATGCGCCGATCACCAGGATCGCATACTGGAGGAGCAGCGAGCTGGCGCGCGGCCTACGAGCGTTCATTCATACACCCCTCTCGTCGCCTGAGTGAACCGCGAGTAGATCAGCGTGAATGCGGCCAGGATCAGAAAAACCACGATCGAGAACGCGCCGACCAGGCCGAAGCGCTGCAAGCCCTGGAAGCCCTGGTTATAGGCCCAGACCAGCAAAAGCTCGGTTGCGCCGGGCTGCCCGAGCCGCGTCACAGGGCCGCCGTTGGTCATCAGAAAGATGGTCTCAAAAATCTTGAGCGTCGAGATCAGGCTGAGGATGATCGCCGGCACCGCGACTGGGCGCAGCAGCGGCAGCGTGATGCGAAACAGCTTCTGCCACCATCCCGCGCCATCCAGATCGGCGGCCTCGTACATTTCTAGCGGAATCGCCTGAAGGCCACCGAGCAGGATCAGCATGAAAAAAGGAAAGCTCAGCCACACGTTGACGATCGTGATCGCCACGAACGCGGTCGTGCCGTTGAGCAGCCAGTCGGGCGGGCTGGCTCCCAGCAGGCGCAGCAGCTGGTTGATCGGGCCATACTGGCCGTGGAACATAAATTTCCAGATCAGCGCGGTGATCCAGTAGGGAACGGCCCAGGGCAGAATCAGCAGCGTGCGCCACACAGCACGGCCCTTGATCGCGGGATTATTCAAAATCAGCGCGAAGGTCAGGCCGACCACAAAGAAGAGCACAACGCAGATGACCGCGTAGAGCATGGTTCTGCCGAGCACCAGGTAAAAGTCGGACTGGCCCAGCAGGCGGCTATAGTTTTGCAAGCCGGTTACTTCGTACTTCCCTTCGGCGAAGCGCGCCGGCCCGTTGCGGTTGGTCAGCGAAATATAGAAGGTGTACAGAATCGGGAAGACATTAATCAGCAGAAGCGCAACGATCGCCGGCATAAGATACAGGGCCGGCGTCGTCGCCCGCCGTGCAGCAGGACGCGCGGAGCCTGGCGCGCGCACATGCGAAGGAGCTGGTGCCGTCTGATTCCTCATACTTGTGTTCCTGGAGAACTGCCTTGCACGCAAGGAGTCCCGCGTTGTATCTTCACAGGTGCCTTACCTGCGGCGAGCAGTGGGCCGGACGCTGCGCGGCTATGACCACCGCGACCAGCCCATGCAACGTTCTTCTACCGCCGCGAGCGTAGTCATTGACCGGGTAGGAGCGTGCGCAGCATGCCCTTACAGCCCGATCTACTTCTCACTGTAGGCTCCGCCGACGAGCGCGCCTCGACCTTCAATGAGCCGATCATTTGAGATCGGCGACACTTTCCTCAAAGAGCGCCGCGCCATCCTGCACCGCCTGCTCAGGCGCGGCAGTGCCCGTCCAGATTACCTCGGTCATCTTGTTGAACGGGTCCCACATGGCGTTGATAAACTCGGTGTTGGGCATCGGCACGCCGTTGGCGCTCTGCGCGATAAAGGCCGCGATGATCGGATCGTCTTTGACCTGCTCCTGGGCTTCTTTGTTCGCCGGCACCTGCTTATTGACTTTGGCCAGTCGCGCCTGGACCTCGGCTGTGCCGTAGTGCTTCATCAGATCGACGGCCGCCTGGGGCTGCTTGGAGTTAGCCGCCAGCATCAAGAGCTTGACGCCTACGAACGGCTTACCGGGCTGTCCCGAGCTGCTCACAACCGGAATCGTCGCCAGCCCAACATCGATCTTGCGCGCGGCGTAGTCGGCCATCACCCAGGGACCATTCATGATGATCGCGGCCTTCTGATCCATAAACAGCGTGTTCGACTCGTCGTAGGCCAGCTCCTTGGGCATGACCTCGCTAAACTGCTTGATCAGATTGGCCGCCTGCACGCCTTTGTCGCTGGCTACCTCGGTGGTGCCCTCGGGCGTGACCAGCGTGACGCCTGCGCCTTGCCACCAGGGCGCGGCGCCGTAAATATCGGCCTTGGCGTTATACACGAACAGGTACTTTCCAGGATTGGCCGCGTTATACTCCTTGGCCTTAGCCAGCAGCTCGTCGGTATTCTTGGGCAGCTCAGCCTCGGAGATCATGGCCTTGTTGTAGATGAAGGTGATCGCCTCCATCGACTCGGGAATGCCATACACCTGATCTTTGTAGATCATCGCCTCGGCCGCGACCGGCGCAAAGTTCGTCGTGAGATAGTCACGGGTAATGCCGTACTGATCCAGCGGCTGAATGATCTCGTTGAGCGCGCTGCTGCCGATGCGGTCGTTCACCCAGGCGATCAGATCCGGTCCCTGGCCGGAGGGAACGGCGACCTGCGCTTTATTGGCGACATCCGGGACCAGCAGCAGTTCGATCTGCACATTGTTCTGCGCGGCGTAGTCGGCAAAGATCTGCTTGATGTTGTTGTAGTACTCGCCTTCCCAGCGATGCCAGACGACCAGCTTGGTCTCGCCGCTGCCGAGCTGCTCCGGCACCGCCGTTGGCTCCTCGCTGGCCGCAGGCGAGGCGGCAGCCTCAGCGCTGGGAGCAGCTGATTCTGCGGCCGATGGCGAAGCCGCTCCCTGTGCGCCGGTTCCGGGTGAATTCTGGCTGCCGCAGGCGCCGAGCAGGAGCGTGAGCAGCGCCACAACACTGATGAGCTTCCATAGCCTGACCATAAGGTACTCCTTTGATTCGAGCGGGCAAGTTAGCCGAGGTCGGCGCGTGAGCCATACGCCTCGGTGGACGTTGCCGGACCAGTCGTGCTGGCGATCGCGGCGAGAAAATCGCTGTACATCACGGGCTGCCACAGCCAGTGGGCTGCGCCCTCAGCACGGGCGCGCGCCTCATCCACAATCGCAGCGATGATTGTGATCGGAATGCCGGGCAGCGATTGCTCAGCTTTCAGTCGCCGCAGCATGGCCCATCCATCGTACTGTGACATCACGTGGAGCAAAACCATGCTGGGTGGGTCGTGAAGAATATGCGCCACAGCTCCATCGATGGTGCTGGTGTTGATCACCCGGCAGCCGCTGCGTGTAGCATAGCGATTGATCAGATACCTCAGCTGTAGGTCGCTGGCAATCAGCAGGAGCGTAGGCTGTGTACTCATCCGCATACTCGTCGATGCTTGCCGTTATTGCTTTGTTTTGAAGGTGACGGCTGAGATAGCTCGGCGCAGGCAGAGCATGGCTGTATCCGCACTCTGCCTGCTAAACAGCTAGGGAATGGTTAGGTAGCCGGCGTTGCGAAACTCGCGCATCGCGGGCAGCGGACGGCCATCGAAGTCAAACAGGGCCTGATTTTCCCACGCATTGCCTGAGGTCGGATCGTCGGGGTCCCACCCGTTGCCGCGAACTCCCGTCCAGGCCGGCTCCCAGTAGACAACGCCCCAGCCAAGCCCGTTCGGCACCGCGCGCACGATGCTCATGACGTCGCGGAAGTTGGCGGCCTGGCCGCTGGGAGTGGCAGGGTAGCCCTGGGTTAGCTCGTCGGGCAGATTGATGATCTGCTCCCAGCCGTCGTCATCCGCCAGCGTGAACGGATAGGCCGTCTCGACGACGACTACCGGCTTGCCGTAGCGCGCCGCCATATCGTTGATGTTGCTCTGAAGCGCGGTAAAGGTTCCGTGCCAGTACGAGTAGTACGAGACGCCGGTCACGTCCCAGGCGACACCGCGCGCCCTGGCGCTGTCGTACCACCAGCGGAAGTGGCCGTTGTTGCCGCCCTCGGCATTGTGTAGCATGACCAGCGTCGTGGGCGAGGCCGTTTTGACAGCGCGGTAGCCGGCCTTGAGCAGCACCGCCAGCCGATCCCAGCCGTCGGGCGTCCAGTTCTTGCCAAGCTCCCACAACATGCCGCCGTTGATCTCGTTGCCCACCTGGACCATATCCGGCGGCGTGCCGGCGGCGACCAGGCTGCTTACCACGTCGAAGGTGTGATCGTAGACTGCCTGTTCGAGCTGAGGGAGCGTGTAGCCTGTCCAGGCGCGCGGCGGAGTCTGGTGACCGGGATCGGCCCAGCGGTCCGAGTAGTGGAAGTCGATCAAGGTGCGCAGGCCCAGCGCCCTGGCGCGCGCGGCCATCTCCAGCACGCGGGCCTTATTGTTGTAGCCGTCGCTGGGATTGACCCAGACCTTGAGGCGCACGTAGTTCATGCCGTGATCGCGCAAGATGCGCATAGCATCGCCGGGGTTGTTCTGCGCGTCATAGTACACGGCCCCAAAGTCCTCGTTCTTTTTCAGCCCGGAAAGATCGCCGCCCAGGATCGGCAGGGCTGTGCCGCCCGAGGTGAAGGTCACGTCGTCGAAGCTGGCGTAGTTGCCGGCCTGGGCATTGGAGAAGAGGGTGATGGTGCAGCGGCCGGTGGTGACGGTGGTGGAGACCGCGATCTGGACCCAGGTTGCATAGCCCTTTGTGGTCGGCAAGGCCGTGCGCCGATCGGGGCCGCCGCAGCCGCTGAGCCCGATGTAGGCGGCGTTCTGCCCGCCGTCCGTGTGGACCCAGGCGCGCAGCGTGTACTCGCCGTTGGTCAGCCCACGCAGCGTTTGCCACGTCGCGACTTTGTACGCGCTCGCGCTCCAGTGCGTCAGCCGCATCCCGGAGCGCCCACCGCTCTCCGTAAAGTCCGCCGCCGCGTCGCCGGTGGTATTCCAGCCTGTGGGTGTTTGAGTCGCCCTGGTGCCAAAGCTGCCGTCGAGGGTGGGCGCCGCGTGGGAAGGAGCAGGCCGCGCCACAACCAGCGCGACGACCAGCAGGAACAGCATTGCCGCTACCGGTAACTTCTTTGTCTGCATGAGCATCATCCTTGATCATGAGCGCAGTCAACACGCCGTCTCAGCTTGTCAATATGCCGGGTACGCACTAGCCTACGCCCTGCGGCTGCCGGCGTCTTGGTCAAAAGCGAGAGGTTTTTTGTTGATTTCCGAGAAATTGCGTGGACAGGTCTGGAAACCGGATTTCGAAGAGGATTGCGGCGGGGAATCGGTACTTCAGGACGCGCGCATACGTCGAAACGCGTTGGGCGTCATGCCTACCTCGCGATGAAACGTACGGCTGAAGTTCGTCAGATCGCTAAAGCCCACGGCGAGCGCAACCTCGGTGATGCTGCGCGCACTTTCGGTCAGCAGCGTCTGCGCCCGGCTGATGCGATAGCGATTCAGGTAGGCGATCGGAGTCAGGCCCATCTCTTTGCGAAAGCTCGCGGTGAGATGATCCGGGCTGACGCCAAGATACAGCGCCAGCTGGTCGCGGGTGATCGCTTCGGCGTAGTGGGTGTGGATGTAGGCCACGGCCCGGCGCACGATCTGCTGGGTCGGGCTGCCCAGCCGGCGCTGATGGACCAGCACCGCCTCGATATGCTGGAGGATCTCGTCGGCGCTGTACAATCCCTTGCTCAGGATCGCCGCCACGCCGGCGTTGAGCCGGGCGATGTCGTCCTCGGTCAGCGTTTGCGAGGTGAGCACCACCACGGGAATGTTGCGTGTCGCCTCGCGCAGCCGCATCGCCTCAAGCACGCCAAAGCCGTCTAGCTGCGGCATCATCAGATCGAGCAGCACCAGCTGTGGTCGCGCCTGCTCCATCAGCCTGAGCGCCTCGCGACCATTGCGCGCCTGAAGAATCCGGCTTTCCGGCAGCAGCTGCCGAACCAGGCGTGTATGCAGCGCCAGAATATCGGGATCGTCGTCGGCGATCAGGATCGTCCTGGTGCTCGACGGCGAGTGCTCCCCGAGCAGCTGCTGGTCCAGCACTTGTGCCAGATGCTCAGGACCAAGCGGCTTTAACAGATAATCGAGATCCAGCAGCGCGCCACGATCGACTTGCGGATCAAGCGCGTACATCAGCACGGGCAGATGCGCCGTGGCAGGATGACGCTTCAGCGTCGACAGGATCTCCCAGCCATGACGGGCCGCTGCTGGCTCGTCCAGCACAACCGCAGCCGGCGGCGCGGCTAGCACCTGCGGCAGCCACTCAGTCGCCACATCGATGCGCAGAACCTCAAGATCTGGCCTCCGCTCACGGAGCAGCGCCGCGAGGTCATTGGGAGGTGCATCACGCTCAGTCAGCCAGACGATCCGTATGTGATCGGCTGCCGGCGCGAGGGCCGAAACGTCGCGCAGCGTGTCGGCGGCGATCAGCGGCAGCGTAAAAAAGAACGTTGCGCCACCGTCCTCGTCGCCGGATGAGCGCACGCCGATCGTGCCGTCGTGGCGCTCAAGCAGATGTTTGCAGATCGCCAGGCCCAGGCCCAGCCCGCCATAGCCGCGCTCGGCGGTGCGCTGTGACGCGCGGAACTCATCAAAAATATGCTGCTGATCCGCGAGCGGCACACCCGGCCCGGTATCGCTGATCGCGACCGTCACATGCGCATCGGCGACGGCGATCTTTAGCCTGATCCAGCCACGCTCGGTAAATTTCACTGCGTTGCTGATCAGATTCAGCGCCACCTGGCGCAGACGCGTGCGGTCGCCCCGCACCGGCACGCCGCCGGGCGGGATGTCGGCGTGCCAGGCCAGCCCTTTTTCCTGCGCGAGCTGCGCGCCGGTCGCGATGACGGGCTTGAGAACTTCAACCAGATCGAGCGGCTCCTGATACAGCCGCAGCTGGCCGGCCTCGCTGCTGGCCAGGTCGAGCACATCGCCGATGAGCTGGCCGAGGTGGTGGGCGTTGACATAGATGCGCTGAAGATCCTGGAGCGCAACATCGGTCGCCGATCGATCGCCGTCCCGCTCACGCAGCAGCATGTCGCTCAGCCCGACGATCAGGTTGAGCGGTGTGCGCAGCTCGTGGCTGACGGTTGAAAGAAAGCGGCTCTTTAAGCGATTGGCTGCTTCAGCCTGGCGGCGGCCCTCCTCGGCAGCCGCATGGAGCTGCGTGCTGCGAAACGCGGCGGCGAGATGCCGGACGATCAAGGCCAATGGCTCAAGATACGCGGCATCAAAGGCGACAAAACCGGCGGGTCCGTCTTCGATAATCAGCGGCAGCAGCGCCAGCCGAAATGGCGCGGTTACAGGGTAGAGGCCGAGCGGCGGAAATTCCCGGCTGGGGAAACGGCGGAGCGCCGGCGGCCCGGCAGCTGAGCGCAGATAGATTTTGCTCCAGGCAACCGCATCTTCGTCTTCCGCCTCGAAGAGCGCGATGTGGGCGTGCTGAATGCCGATCTCGGGCAGATGATCGGCCAGAATATCCAGAATCTGCTGTGGATCGAGCGCGGTCAGCAGCCGGGTGGTCATCGTGCCCAGCCGGTCGGTCAGCTCGGCCTGCTGCACCAGAAAGCGCGTATGCTGGCGACGAAGCCGCTCGCTGATCCGCACGCGCGCGTGATCGATCAGGTTTTCCGCCAGCTGCCGCGCTGAAGCCGACCAGCGCCGCGACTCCGGCGTTTCCAGCTGATTGCGCAGCACCGAGATCGCAGCCTGCCAGGCGTAGACATCCTCGCCGGCTGTCTCCATCTCGCGCAGGAGCCGATCGAGCAGCAGCGTAAACGGCGCAGGATCGATCAGCGCCAGGCTGGATTGGAACGCCGCCGCCAGGTCTTCAGCCCAGCGGCGTATATGACCAACCATGTTGCCCTGCGCCTCGACGGCGACGGCATCGGCGATAGCCTGGCTCAGCAGCGCCGCATCGAGTGAGCGCGGGCTTGCACTGCCGGGCAGCAACTCGTCCCGCGACGAGATTCCGAGCGTGCTGTAGGGCTGGCAGCCACACGACTCGCGAATGATCAGGCGCGTGGGAACGCGCACCGTCTCGACCTCAGCGCGCGCGCCGGTGATCGAGTCGAGCAGCACCTCGACGGCACGATAGCCCAGCTCAAAGGTCGGGTGCCGCACTGTGGTTAGTGGTGGCGTCTGGCCCTTGGCATACAGCACGTCGTCGAAGCCGATCACCGCGACGTCTTGCGGAACCTGCCGCCCGCTGTCGGCAAGCGCGCGCATCACACCGATCGCGGACTCGTCGTTGCTGGCGAGCACGGCTGTAAAATCGATGCCGGATTGGAGCATCCGCCTGAGCGCGGTGTAGGCCTGCTGGGCCTCGTGGCCGCCATAGGCTACCAGCGCCGGATCGAAAGGCAGCCCATGCGCCTGCGTCGCGTCCTGGTAGGCGGCCAGACGTTCGGCCGCATCGCCGCCGAGATGCTCGTCCGCCGCCATGAAGGCGATGCGCCGGTGACCGTGCTCGATCAAATGGGCGAAGGCCTGGGCGATGCCGTCGCGATTGGCAGGCCCAACCGATGAGAAGCCCTCCTGAGGATAAGTAAAGACCAGCGGATGATCGGGCGGCAAGGCTGCTCGAATCGCAACCAGCTGGTCGTCTGTAAAAGGAGGAATGGCGATCAGGCCGGCCGTGTTCCACGGCCCAACCGGAACGAAGTTCGTGTACGGCAGGCTGATCGGCCAGGCGGGCAGCGCGACAAACGGCGCGGTATGCGGGCCGATGCCGCAGGCTAGCAATATGTTGCAGCCGTAGTGGTCGGCGGCAGCACGAATGCCGCGCAGCAAGGTCTGCTCGTAGCGCGCAATGGTCGAGCCTTCATAGACCTGCCGGTTATCGAAGACACCGATCGTGAGCGAGTTATACTGCGTCTGCTCCATGGAGTTATGAGCTATCTCGTGCGCGGCTACGTATCTTGCTTTTGTTGCAGCATCTTCTTGAGATCATCCGCCGGCAGCCGCTGGATCTCCTTCAAAATACGAGCAATCTTCTCGACCTGGCCGGGCTTCGTCTCGCTCTCGACAACCAGCGCCGCCATCTGCGCGATCGTCGGCGCGTGAAACACGCTCTGCACCGGCAGATCGACATGAAAGACCTGGCGAATCCGGGCGACGATCTGGGTCGCCAGTAGCGAGTGGCCGCCCAGGCGGAAGAAATGGTCATGAATGCCCAGGTGTTTAGCGCCGAGCACTTGCGACCACATATCGAGCAAGACAGCCTCAACCGAATTGCGCGGCCCGACCAGCTCAGGCGTGGCCTCGGCTCGTGATCGATCCGGCCTGGGCAGTGCGGCATGATCGACTTTGCCGTTGGGCGTCAGCGGCAGCGCATCCAGAAGGATGATTGTGCTCGGCACAAAGTAATCCGGCAGCCGCTCTTTGAGAAAGGCGCGGAGTGAGGATACGAGGCCCTCACCCCCGGCACTGCCGTGCCACCCCCTCGCCTGCCACAGCGGGAGAGGGGGAAGATCTAAACCGCTTTGTTCGCTTGTTCTGTTGTTCCCTTGTTCGGGTATTCTAGGTTCTAGGTTCTTGGTTCTTGGTTCTTCTGTAACGTACGCCACCAGCCAGGTATCCGCCGCTCTTCCGGGCTGCGCTTCTTCATAGGCGACCACTGCGGCCTGGCCGACGGCAGGATGCTGGCCCAGCACACTTTCGATCTCGCCCAGCTCGATGCGAAAGCCGCGTACTTTGACCTGCCGATCGATCCGGCCCAGAAACTGGATCGATCCGTCGGCCAGGTAGCGTACGAGATCGCCGGCGCGGTAGAGCCGTGTGCCGGCAGTAGCGCTGAACGGATCGGGCACAAACTTTTCGGCGGTGAGCGCCGGATGGTGGAGGTAGCCACGGGCCACGCCCGCGCCGCCGATATACAGCTCGCCTTTGACGCCGATCGGCACGGGGTTGAGCCGGCGATCAAGGATGTAGAGCTGCGTGTTGCTGATTGGCTGTCCGATCGGTGGGAGTGTCGCGGGCTCCGGCTGATGCTCGACGCGCGCGAAGCTTGCCACCACGGTCGTCTCGGTGGGGCCGTAGTGGTTCATGAGATCGAAGCTCAAGCCCGCGTCCGGGTAGCGATGTAGCTGCTCGCCGCCGGTCAGCAGAGTTTTCAGCGCGGGTAGACTCGTCGCCGGCAGCGCGAGCAACGCTTCGGCAAGCGGCGTCGGCAAGAAGGAGCGTGTGATCGCATGAGCGCGCAGCCAATCGCGGAGCTTGTCGGGCGCGACGCGGGTCTCGTCGTCGATCAGATACACGCTGGCGCCAAGCGCAAGGTACGGCCAGACTTCCCACACGGCGGCGTCGAAGCTCAGCCCGGCGAGGTGTGTCGCGCGGTCGGCGGCGCTGATGGCGTAGGCCTGGCGGTGCCAGTGAATCAGATTCAGCAGCCCGGCGTGAGTCACCTGTACACCTTTGGGCGTTCCGGTCGAGCCCGACGTGTAGATGATGTAGGCCAGGTTCTCGGGCGCGATCGCTGGGATGGGATCGTCGCCGCTCTGGGCGTCGATCTGCGCTTGATCCACGTCCAGACAGATCGTGTGAATGGCTGTGTTTAGCTGTGAGCGCACGCTCTGCACGCTGATCAGCGCGGCTGCGGCTGAGTCCTTGAGCATCCATTCCCGGCGCGACGGCGGATAGGCGGGATCGATCGGCAGAAACGCGCCGCCGGCTTTGAGCACGCCCAGGATCGCCACCAGCAGCTCGGGTGAGCGCGGCAAGCACAGCGCGACGATGGTCTCCGGCCCTACGCCGAGCGCTTGCAGCAGATGCGCCAGACGATTTGCGCGCTGATTCAGATCGCGGTAGCTGAGCTGCTGCTCCTGCCCGATCACGGCCGGCGCGTCGGGCGCCTGGCGCGCTTGCGCCTCGATCAGCTGCATCAGGGAGCGTTCAAGTGGCAGCGGAGCGGTGGTCGCGTTCCAATCGCTCAATATGCGCTGGCGCTCGGCCGCCGTGAGCAACTCGATCGCCGCGATCGGCTGGTCGGGCTGGCTCATGCTGTGCAGCACGCGTAGAAAATGCTCGGCCAGACGCTGGATCGTCGCGGCGTCAAACAGATCGGTGTTGTACTGGAAGACGCCCGACAGTCCCTCGGGACTCTCAGTCACGGAGAGCGTGAGATCGTAGTCGGTGACCTGCTTGGCGATGACTTCCGGCTCGCGCAGCGTCAGCGACGGCAGCGTGATCGGCTGTTTGGTGGTGTTTTCGAGGACAAAGAGCACCTGAAACAGCGGCATGATCGCCACGTCGCGCTCGGGAGCAAGCGTCGAGACTAGCCGCTCAAAGGGCAGATCCTGATGGTCGTAGGCTTCGATCGCCGTGCGGCGAACCCGGCGCAGCGCTTCTCGCCAGGTCGGACTGCCTCCCAGATCCGTGCGCAGCACCAGCAGATTGATGAACAGGCCGATCAGATTTTCGAGCTCGACGCGCGGACGACTGGTGATCGGCGTGCCGACCACAATATCCGGCTGGCCGGTGTAGCGGTAGAGCAGGGTTTTGAACGCCGTCAGCAGCACCATAAACAGCGTCACGCCTTCGCGGCTTCTCAGCTCGTGGAGCGCCGCAGCGGTGCCGGGCGGGATCACGAACGGCTGGATCGCGCTGTGGAAGGTTCGCGCAGGCGGTCGCGGCCGATCCAGCGGCAGCTCAAGCGTCGGCAGATTGGCGAGCTGCTGCTGCCAGTAGCGCAACTGAGATTCCACAACCTGATCCTGAAGCCGCTCGCGCTGCCAGGCTGCGAAATCGATATACTGCGCCGGTAGCTCCGGCAGTGGCGGTCTGCTCTCCGGCGCTTGGCGATCCTGTAGCGCCTGGTAGTGCGCCGCAAGCTCGCGGATCAACAGATTGATCGACCATTCGTCGGCGATGATATGGTGCATCGTCAGCAGCAGCAGCGACTCGACGTCGCTCAGGCGCAGAAGCGTCGCCCGAATCAGCGGCCCGTGCTGGAGATCGAAGGGCGCGGCGACAGCCTCGATCTGCTGCTGTTGCACGGCGGCGGCGCGCTCATCCTCCGTCAGCGCACGTAGATCGATCGACGGCAGCGCGATCGGGCATGTGTCGGCGACCACCTGCATCGGAACGCCGTCAGCACCAGGTACGCTCTGTGTGAAGGTGGTTCGTAAGATCTCGTGGCGCGCGACGACGGCGTTGAGGCTCTGCTCCAGGGCCGCGACGTCGATCTGTCCCTCAAGCTGGAGCACCCGCGACAGGTTGTAGATCGGGTTGGCCGGATCGAGCTGGTGGATGAACCACAGGCGCTGCTGGGCAAACGAGAGCGGAAACGGTCCCGAGTCGCGGCTCAAGCGCGGGATGGCGAGCGAGCTATCAGCAGATTGT
>DASWTW010000535.1:0-6995 GCA_036401895.1 Herpetosiphonaceae bacterium
GTAGGGGCGTATTGCGATAGGCCCTGGGCGTGCGCAGCACGCCCCTACAAGTTCCTCCGAGGAGGATAAATAGGATCGGGCTTTCCAGCGGAACACATGTGTTCCGCCGGTTTTTTTAACTCCTCGCCGCCTCTACACAGCTGTCGATTTTTTGTCGACACCCGGCTGCTACTGTATGCCCACACATGTCACCGCTCCGCCATGCACCGCCGAGCCACCAGCCACGCCATCAAAGCGCTCCCCACATGTTTTGCCCTGCTGAGCAACGCTTGCAGCGAAAGGCGGGCAAACGTGATGGTCTGTCGATGCGTGTCGATTGGGGCTGGCTGCTCACCGAATCTATCGATTGTACGCGCTGTCTGCATGTACGCAGCAAACAAAGGACAAAGGGAAAAGATACGTATGTCACCGATCACACTGGAACACCTGGAGTTGGAACTTGGCAACATCGGCGCGCTGGCGCTGAGCCAGGACGGCCGGCGCCTCTTCGTCGGACGGCACAACTCAGAGGATCAGGCGCGCGAGAACATCGCCGTGTTTACTGTCGATCTGCAGAGCGGCACGCTGAGCAACAAGCGCCTGTACCGCGACAGCGATCAGCCGCTGCCGCCGACCTACACCACGCCCAAGCCGCCGCTCCGGCCGCGCGCCGTCGTCACCTCGCTGCTGGTGTCGCCGCGCTACCGCAAGCTCTACATCGGAACCAGGCTCGAAGATCGCGATATTCGCCCGGCCTATCTCCTGACGATCTACGACCTCGACGATGCCGGCGAGATCCGGCCCGAGACTATCCGCAGCTATCGCGCCATCGCCGACAATCTGCCCAATCCGATCGGTATCGAGTGCATGGCGCTCCATCCGCAGCGCGACATTCTCTACATGGCCGGCGGCGCCTGGAACGCCGTTCGCTTCTATCAGCTCAACGCGCAGGGCGAGCCGATCGGCACCGCGCCGACCGCTATCACAATCAACGGCGCCCCCAAAGCCGCGATCGCGATCAGTCCTGACGGCTCGCGCATGTATCTCGGCACTGCGCCCGCGACCTTGCAGATCGTGGCGCTGGTCGACGGCGTGCCGCAAAACCCGCCGCTGCGCAGCCTCCAGGTGCCCGAGCTTGCGCTGGCCGATACGTATCTGCGCTTTGTCCACACGCCGCAGGCGCTGTACGCCGCCCGCCCACGGTCGGAGCTGAATCCGCCGCTGCCGGGGCCGCTGTTTATGCTGCCGCTGCCGACGCCCGACGGCGGCGAGTTCCAGCGCATCGACGGCTTCGATCACACGCTGCTGACCGCCGATCCGCAGAATCAGCGCCTGTGGCTGCTGCGCGAGACCACTCACACCGACGCCCTGACCGGCGCCACGCTGGTCGATGGTGCTCAGCTCGTGACGGTGGCAACCGACGCGCAGGGCGTGCCCCAGGCCGAGATCGAGAGGCTGCCCAAGCTCTATGGCCAGCAAGGTCTGCTAACAACAGCCGTCGCGGCCGATCCGATCGTGGTGACGCGCGCAACCAACAAGGTGGTCAACTACGCCGCCGGCGAGCAGGTCAGATTCACGATCCGGCGTGTGGAGCCGGCGCCGGGCTCGCCGCCGCTGACGCTCAAGTGCGAGCTGGTCGCCATCGGCACCACGATCAAGCAGTCGTTTCAGGTCGTCGAGGGCACGATCTCCGCGCCGATCTCGCTCGATCCGTATCTCAGTAACCACACCGATCAGGTAGCGCTGTGGCTGACTTTCCCGCCCGCTGTCTCCGACGTCGAGTGGGAGTTCGAGGTTCAGTATATCGGTGCCGGGACGCATGAGCCGGTGGTCAAGCGTGATCGTGTGCGTGGCGGCGCGCTGGTCTTGCTGGTGGCAGGCTACGCCGTCGTGCCGGAGCGCCGCTTCGCGATGTTCGAGCTTTTCGGCGAGCATGCCCAGGTGTATCGCGCGGCTGCCGAGGCGGTGCAGGTCGATCCTGCCGATCGGCCCGAGCAGTTTGTGATTTCGAGCTACAGCCTGAGCGGCTTGCAGGGTCACGCGGCCCAGCTCGACGATGGCGTGGCCACGCTGCGGGCGCTGGGGATCAATAGCGTGCAGCTCGGCCACTGGGGCGGTCTCGGCGCCGACGATCTCAAGCATGCCTACCGCGAGCTTAGCGTCGAATCCGGCGTGTACGCGCCCGAGTTCTACTACTTCTTCGATTTCATCTACGACGGCAGCCTCAAAAACGCGCAGGGCCAGACGATCGATCAGGCCGTGCTGGAGGCATGGGCGGCGAAAAAAGCTCAGGAGTTCGAGAGTCGCCTGGGATTGCCGATCAGCCGCCTGGTCCGCTTTCAGATCGCCGACGAGAACGGCTGGTACTACCCGGACATGTTGAAGTGCTTCCGCTTCGATGATCCGCTTCCGCCGCCACATCCGCCTCACGTGCCGCTCGACTGGCGCGACGATACCAAAAATGCCGCCTGGATCAAGCGCTTCCAGGATTACGTCGCGGCCAACGATCTGATTCTGCGCGATTTCTACGCCGACAGCTGGGATGAGGTGGTTCCAATCGGCGCCAGCCAGGCCACGACGCCCGAGACGCGGCGGCTGTTCTACTGGTCGATGCGCTTCTTCAGCGATCAGGCAGCGCTGGGCGCGCGAAGGATTCAGGCCGCGCTTGAGGCCGCGTTCCGGCCCGCAGACATGCCGCCCGGCGATGATCGGCCGGAGCACGCGCGGCTGCACGTTCACACCAACTTCAGCGAGACCATGGACTGGCAGTGGTACAAGCCGTATCCCAACGCGCAGGGCGACAAAAATCCTGATCAAGGCCCCGACGCCGCGACCGGCTCCCTGGACTGGTTCGACTACGCCGCCGACGGCATGCCGATGGCCTCCAAAACCACCTACGCGGCGGATTACAACGCCAGCGCCTGGTCGTTCTACGCGGATCTGGTGCGCTCCGCAGCCCGCCGCGCCGATGGCCGACCCCCAGAGTTCAGCTCGATCGTGCCCGGTTTTTCGATGGGCGATGTCGAGGCGGGCGCGAGCTACAAGCTGCTGTCGCTGATGAGCCGGGGTAGCAAGATCCCGATTGTGTATGCCTTCGGGCCGCAGTTCTTTTTGCGTGGCGTCAACAGCTGGTCCGAAAACTTCGCGGCTTACGGCCCGATCGCCCGGGCGACGGAGCTGATCGGCCGCTCGGAGCGCGTGCTGTATCCCGCTCAGCCCGAGCACGGCACAGTCGCGATCCATTTTCCGGGAGGCAGCCGCCTGTGGGATCGCCAGCAGCGCGCGACGTTCTATACCCGTGAGATGCAGCCGCTGCACGCCGCGCTGGTCCACGACGGCTACACTGTGGATTTTGTCGACGATCGGCTGATCGAGTCGGGAGCCTTCGTGCAGCGCGGCTATACCACGCTGTATCTGCTCGGTCCCAACCTGAGCACGGCAGCGCAGCAAACAGTCGCGCGCTGGGTCGCGGCTGGCGGGACGCTGGTTGTGCTGCCGGGAGCTGCCACCGCCGACGCCTTCAACACGCCGACGACGCTGCTCGACGAGGTGCTGGGACTGGCGCCGCGCGATGCCTGGACGCCGCTGCGTGAGAGCGCGTATAACGTCCCGACGTTTTCGCTTTCGAATCAATTGCAGATCGTTGATCAGCGCTGGCAGGATGCGCTGCATGTCGCCGAGCCGCTGCCGCTGCGCGATCTGGTCCAAGATCCGACCGCGCCTAAGGTTGTGGATTTCACAACGCTGAGCCTGAGCGGCGCGCAGACGATCGCCACCGTCAGGCCGCGCACTGGATCGGCACCCGAGCGCCCGGCGATCACCGTCCATCCGTATGGCCGGGGCCTGGCCTACGCCTACGCCTTCTTCCCAGGCTGGCAATACTGGTGTACCGCGACTCATCCCGTGCATCTGCTGCCGAATATTCTGCGCGCCCACACCGATCGCCTGCCGCGCTATTGGAGCGATCCCGATCGGCTGCTGGCAACGCTGCCCGCACGACTGGCCAACACGCCGCGCTCGGTTGTTACCAGCCACGCGGCCGTCGAAGCGCGACGCTTGCAGTCGGCGCAGGGCATCGCGATTGTGCTGCTAAACTGGACCGGCGCGCCGATCGAGTCGCTCAAGGTTTCCGTTCCCGCGATCGGCGAGTTCCGCCGCATCACATCGGTCAAGCGCGGCCCGCTCAGCAACACGTCGACCAACAAAGCCAGCGCCAGCGTCAGCCTGCGCCTGGATGATGTCGACGTGCTGCTGCTGGAGGCGGCAAACAGCTAACAAACAAAGGAACAAGGAAACAAGGGAACAAAGGATTAGGATGCTCTTTGTTCTTGAATCAGGCCCTTACCCCCTGGCCTGCGGGCCTCCCCCTCTCCCATTGCGATAGGAGAGGGGGAAGGCTCCGGTGCCGCTTGCTGTGCGGTAGGCGAGGGAGAAAGGAGGGTACTGCTTGGTTCCAGGTGTACTGGTGCATCAGGTTAGCGCACATTGCTGTTTCATTTTTCGCTTTCCAAAGCCAAAAACGGATGTATCTCTGTGCTAGCTCAGCGTTCCATTACATCTAGGTTCTAGCTTTGCCCAGAGGGCACCCGTTCTAGGTTCTTCCTTGTTCCTTTGTTCTTTGGTTCTTTTGTTCTCCCAAGGAGTTTTATATGTCCGAACCTCATCTGCGCCCGCCCGTCGCCTGGGAAACACGCACGCTGCCGCTCGATAGCCACGCAGGTCTGCTGGCTGAGGTGCGCGATGTGCTGGCCGTCGGCGGCGTGATCTATGTGTTGCAAAGCTTTGTCAATCCCGAAGACGGGTTCAACTCACCGAGCGTGCTGCTCGCGTTCGACAGCGTGACCCGCGCGCTGCTCAAGCGCTTGAACATAGGCCAGTTCGCCCAGCGGCTCGCCTTCAATACACGCCTGAATCACCTGTACATCGCACATTCGATCGTCGAGAACGACGAGGCCAGGCCGGTGATCACGGTCCTGGATCGAGCGAAAATGACGCTCGTGCGGCGGCTCGATCTCGTAGAGCACGCGACGCACCTGGCTGTTCACAGCCCGCTGCTGCGACTCTACGCCGCCAATTCGTTCACCGGCAAGATTCAGGTATTCGATGCCAACACTTTTGCCTCGCTCCCCTCGATTGCGCTGAAGCCTGGGCTGCAAGATCTGAGCGTAGATACTTCCACCTCCCGTATCTACGCAACGATCGCTCAGGCTTCGGCCAATCCCCCCGTAAGCGAGATCGTGGCGCTGACCGCCAGCACCGGCCAGGTTGCGCAAGTGGCCAAGCTTGAGCCAGAGCGCTTCCGGCCGGGCCAGCTGCTGGTCAACGCCGCCGCCGATCAGCTTTACCTGATCAACCACGACGCAAGCGCTGCGGCCAGCGTGCTGGTGCTGGATCGCACGCTGAACGTCGTAGCGACGCTGCCCATGCCGAACGACGTTCAGTCGCTGGCGCTCAACAGCGCGCTCAATCAGCTCTACGCCGCGACCAACGACGGCATTCAGATCATCGACATGGCCACGCGGCAGCCCGTGACGACGATCGCGGCGGAGGGCACGCTGCGTCACCTGGCGTTCAACGGCGTGACCCGCCAGCTGCATGGCGGCGGCCTGCCGGGCGAGCAGCTGCTGATCGCCACGCCGATCGCGACCAGTCCCTTCGATCTGACGCTGCTGCGACCCGACGATCTGCTGCATCTCGATCTTGAGTTTGTCAATCTCAAGGTGCAGATCGGCGCGGGCGGCGCGGCCAAGCTGGTTCGCGAAACCGCCAACCAGCCCGCGCTGGTGATCGTCCATCTGCCGCCACAAAGCCTGGTCGAGGAAACGTTCGACGAGCCAGGCGGCACAGTGCGGCTCCCGGCACGGGCGCGACTCGCGGGTCGCAGCCGGCTGGCCTTCAAGCTGCCCGACGCCCTGAGCGAGCTGCCCTACACGATCGATGGGCTGCTGGATTGGAGCAAGCTGGAGCCGATTCTCGCGCCTACCGCGCTGCCGCCGAATACGGCCGCGCCCACGCCGCCACCGCCGATAGCCGAGCCGTCGCCGCAGCAGACCGCGATCGAGATGCCGTATCGCATGATTCTGTCGCCGGATCGGACCGCGACCTGGCAGCACGCGCGCCGGGCGATCAATCACGCGGGCTACGCCGAGCTGTGGCACACGCGGCTGGAGTCGCAGCCCGGCGCGCTATCCGATCCCACGCTGCGCGCGATCTGGTCGCCGGACGTGCCCAATCCGAACGCGCAGAATCCTTTCCCGACGACTCTGGAGCCCAATCATCGCCGCCAGATCGTCCGGCTCACCTCCGACTGGTCGCTGTCTGACGTGCCGCGTCCGCTGCTGGTCGATCAGTTGATGTTGACATCGTTAGGCGCGTGGATGCGGACGCGCGGCGTGTGGGAGCCGGACGAGGACGCGGGGCTGGATGTGCAGGAGTGGCGGCACAACGCCACCCAGGGCCGCGATCACTATGTGCGCGTTGTTCAGCGCGGCTACATCTATCCGTTCGGCCATCGCGCGGTACACGTCACGATCTCTGAGCGCAAGATCCAAACGGCGCCCAAGCCCGGCGGCGGCACGCAAACCGTCGCGGCGCTGCGCAAACGCCAGTACGTGGTGATCACCGAGCCCGACAAGCGCTACGAGGAAAACGCAGCCGCTTACCAGCACGCCGCCCGCGAGATGCCGCTCAGCCAGGGCCTGCGCATCGAGACGACCGTCACGCCGCTGCTCGACTCGCCGACCGGCCCGCAGAGCGCGATCGGCACGACCGGCGCGTTCTGGGTGCGTGCCAATGGCGGCGATCTGCCGTTTCACTTCGTCGCCACCGACGTCGAGGGCCAGGAGTCCGAGTTCACGACCGCGCTGATCTTTATCCCCGCCAGCAAGATCAGCGACCAGAGTGTGATCACGGCAGTCAACGTAGCCTACATGTTCCTTCCAGCCGGTGTGCCCGAGAGCAACGCCCGCCGCGCGGCGCATGTGCCGGGCCAGCCGATCGCGCTGGCGCCGAGCGCA
>DASWTW010000536.1:0-44549 GCA_036401895.1 Herpetosiphonaceae bacterium
GCAGCAGATCATAGCGCGACGCATCGCCGTAGTAGACTTTCAGCCCCATCTTGCGCAGCAGATCCACGCGATCCGAGTCGATGTCCAGCACCGTGGTCGGGATGCCGTTCGCCTTGAGCAGCCGGCCGACCGTCGAGCCGAAGCCGCCAAAGCCGGCGATAATCACCGTGTTTTGCTCGTCGATCGCGTCGGCGGGCCGGGCCTCTTGCTCAAGCGTGCCGAAGCGCGGCTGAACGATGCGCTCGTTGATCAGCATGATCAGCGGCGTGAGCGCCATCGAGAGCGCCACGGCCGCGACCAGCGGATTGGTGATCGTGGTGTCGAGCACGCCTTCTTGATTGGCGAACGAAAACAGCACAAACGCGAACTCGCCGACCTGCGGCAGCGCAAACGCGAAGAGCAGACTTTGATCCAGGCTCAGCTTGAAGATCCGTGCCAGCCCAAACAGCACGCCGAACTTCACGGCCATGATCGCCAGCACCAGCCCGGCGATCAGCAGCGGCTGCGCAATAATCAGCCCAAAATCCACCGACGCGCCGACCGCGATAAAGAACAATCCCAGCAGCAGGCCCTTGAACGGATCGATGTCGCTTTCCAGCTCGTGGCGATACTCGCTGTTCGCCAGCACCACGCCCGCCAGAAACGTGCCCAGCGCCGGACTCAGCCCGACCTGCGTCATCAGCAGCGCGATCCCGATCACGATCAGCAGCGACGCGGCGGTGAACATCTCGCGCAGCCCGGTGTGCGCCACCACCCGTAGCGCAGGCCGCACCAGACAGCGACCGGCCAGCACGATCCCGGCGACTGCTCCCAGCACCGCCAGCGTCTGCGCCCAGGCCGGCAGCCCCGCGATCAAGGTTGTCGCCGCGTGCCCCTCCTCGCCGCCCGCCGCCTCAAGCGGATGTGTAGCCAGCAGCGGAAAGATCGCCAGCATCGGGATCACCGCGATGTCTTGAAACAGCAGCACCGCAAACGAGCTTTGCCCGCCCGCAGTTTTGAGCAGACCTTTCTCGTTAAGCGTTTGCAGCACGATCGCCGTCGAGGAGAGCGCCATGATCATGCCGATCGCCAGCGCCGACTGCCACGCCAGCCCTACCGCCAGACCCAGCGCCGCGACCAGCAGCGTCGTGAGGATTACCTGCAAGCCGCCCAATCCCAGGATCGGCGCGCGCAAACGCCAGAGCAGCGACGGCTCAAGCTCCAGCCCGACCACAAACAGCATCATCACGACGCCAAACTCGGCAACATGCAGCACGTCCTGGCCTTCATCGCCGAGCAGCCCGATCCCGAACGGCCCGATGATCATGCCGGCCAGCAGATAGCCCAGCACCGAGCCCAGCCCCAGCCGCTTGGCGATCGGTACCGCGATCACGGCGGCGGTCAGATACACGACCGCTTGAAACAGGAACTCCTGGCTCATGCCGGCACCTCGCTTTCAAAGCGCGCTTCCAGCGCCTCATTCAGCGTCGCGTGCCGGAGCGCGCCGAAGTCGATCGCGTCGTCGTGGAGCAGCGTCAGCAGCTGACGGTAGCGCCGCGTCTCCTGCTCCATCATTGCCTCGGTCATGCGATGGATGCCGTGGATTACATACGGCGGCAGATATTCCATCTTGCACAGATAGGCCGTCTGCTCGATCGGAGCCAGCAGCTCGCGGATCGTGAAACGATTGTAGCCGTCATGCTGGTAGGCCGCCGAGCCGCCGCCGGCCGTAATCAGGCTCAGCATACGCTTGCCGCGCAGCGCCACGCCCTTGGAGCCGTAGGCCCAGCCGTGCTCAAGCACCAGATCTTCCCACTGCTTGATCAGCGGCGGCGTGCTGTACCAGAAAAACGGGTGCTGCAACACGATCAGGTCATGCTCAAGCAGCAGTGCCTGCTCGCGCGGCACGTCGACATCAAAGGCCGGATATTCCTCGTACAGGTCGTGAAAGGTAAGATTGGGCAAATCCGGGATTGCGCGGACAAGTCGCCGGTGCATCCGGGACTTTTCCAGCGCCGGATGGGCGAAGAGGATCAGAACACGCGCCATGGCTGGCTCTCTCTTTAGTTGCTTCGGCTACGGTGTCGCAAAGGGTTGTGCTGTAGCGATCGATTCGTTTTGTATCATGATACACGAGTATCGCATATGCAGGGCGGCGTGTCCCTAGCTAAGTGGGCGGTGTGCGCAAGACAAAGTTCCGGTACGTGTAGACGATGCGCTCGTTGATTCGCAGACCGCCGATCGCCAGATCCAGCCGCGCGCCCGGCGTACGAGCGATCTGCTGGCTGCCGACCTCGACGTTGTTGAGAAAGAAGGTGAAGCGCTCGCCCTCGGCCAGCAAGCCAAACTTATTCATGCCATGCGGCCGGATCACGTCGGCGCGCTGCTGCCATGGGATGATCTGCCGTACCTTGACGCCGCCCTGGTGAAACTGCCAGACGGCAAGCTGCTGCTCCTGGTTGCGTAGATGAAACAGCGCCAGATGATGATCATGCAGCTCCTCAAAGGCAATGCCGCCGCTGCTGGTGGCCGGGCCTTCGATCCGCTCGACTTCGACGGTCAGATAAAAGGTGTCGGGCGCTGTGATAATCGAGTCGCCGGCCAGAAAGCAGCCACGCGAGGATTTAGGCATCAGCGTCAGCATGTACGCTCCGTCGATCATCATGCGATGGATCAGCCCAACGCCATCATCTTTCACGCCCAGCCCCCAGCGGTGATCATTGTTCTTGAAGCGCTCTACCAGCGCGATCGGCCAGTGCTCGGCGGGAATGGTGAGCGGACACGACAGCGCAAGCTCTGGCCGGTGGCCGCTGATCTGTGGTCGGGCTGGCTGTCCGTCGTGGCGATCTTGTCGGGCAAAGCGCACAAACTCATCGCTATCAGGATACGCGATAAACTCGGCGATTCGTCGGGCAGTATCTTTGCTGGGAGAAACCCGGCCTTGCTCGTAGCTTTGAATCGTCGCGATCGAGCAGTGTACCGCCCTTGCGAAAGCGGCCTGCGTCATGTCGAGCGTTGTTTCACGGTAGCGTTTCAACCATTGACCGAATGTTCCAACCAGCGGTGTAAAGCTCATGCGGGCCTCGCTGCGCTAGAGAAGCCAGGCTCCTCACAGATTACGAGTCGTATCTTTCTTTGAATACGAGTCGGCATATTGTAAATGATTGGTTAATGCAGTAGTAATAAAGGTAGCAGTTCTGCATGACCATGACGTTCCAATCGAGGCCTCGTCTCACGCATCAGGAGGATCTCCCATGTCTCGCCTGCGCTCACTCCGACGGCTCTCCATCCCATCCGCTCTGGCCGCTCCGGTACTCGCCTTTGCGCTGATGGCCCCGGCTGCTCCCACCAGCGCCGCCATCGATCCGCACACAGCCGTCTCCAGCGACGGTGTGATTCCGGCTGCCAGTACAGCGGACGTCACGATCGGCAGCGCCGAGTCGTACTCGACGTCGTATGAAGGAAGCGGCAAAGAGGCTAACGGCAAAGATCGCAAGGTGGACGACGCGGCGGTTGCGCCTGCGCCGCAGGGCGATCAGGTTGGGATCACCAGCGTGATCGGCACGGATAATCGGGTGCGCATTACCGGCACGACCTCGTTTCCGTACCGCGCGATCGCTCATATCACGTCGAGCATCGGCGGCTGCACCGGCTGGCTGATCGACGCCAATACGGTCGTTACGGCCGGTCACTGCCTGCATAACGGCAGCTGGGCCTCCAATGTGCGGGTTTATCCGGGCCGCAACGGCAGCTCGACGCCCTACGGCAGCTGTGGCGCATCGCGGCTCTTCTCGGTCACCGGCTGGACCTCCAGCCGCAGCCCTGAGTACGACTACGGCGCGATCAAGCTCAACTGCTCGGTGGGTAATCAGACGGGCTGGTTCGGCTATCGCTGGCAGTCGGCCTCGCTGACCGGACAGGCGACCAATCTCGCGGGCTATCCCGGCGACAAAGCGTACGCCACCCTGTGGCGCGACAACGACACGGTCCGCATTACGCAGGATCGGCGGCTCTTCTACGCCAACGATACCGCTGGCGGTCAGAGCGGCTCGCCGGTCTGGAACAGCGGTGGGAACTGCTCGACGTGCGGCATCGCGATCCACGCCTACGGCGTCGGCAGCAACGGCTACAACGGTGGCACGCGCATCACTGAGGCCGTGTTCAATAATCTGACCAGCTGGAAAAACTCCTAAGGTCGGAGTAGTCGAGCGTCGATCTACCAGATATGATCCAAAACAAGGAAGCGGAGTCGGATCTTCCGGCTCCGCTCTTCTGCGCGGTGAATCAGCGCTACACCAGCCCGCGATCGAGTGCCAGACGCGTGGCTGCCGTACGCGACGAGACGCCAAGCTTGCTGTAGATCGAGCGCAGATGTGAGTTGACCGTGCGCGGGCTGACACACAGCCGGGCCGCGACCTCGGCATCGGTGAGACCGGCCGCGACCAGCCGAATCACTTCAAGCTCGCGCGCCGTCAATTCCGGCAGATCGTCGAGGTGGAGCGCGGGAGTGGTGGGGAGCGGATCAGGCGCGATCTCCGGCTCCGGTCGCTGGGGCTGCTCATGCGCCGCAACCGCCTGCTCCGGCGTCAGGGCCTGGCCTTGCTCCCAGGCCGCCTGGAACGCCTGCGCGCCGAGCTGTCGTCGCGCTGTGGCCAGCATCTGATCGTAGTGCGTGCGATCGGCGGTCGCCAGCTGCGCGCCAAGCTCATCGCGGAGTGTGGCGGCAGCGCTGACGAGGCGGATCGCCCAGGCAGCCGCGCCCTGCGCCCACACGATCGTCGCCATGCTTTCGAGGCACTCGGCGATCCCGAGCTTCACGCCGGCATCGCGGTAAAGCGCGAAGCTTTCGCGTGACCACGCCGCCGCCTGCTCGACGTTGCCCTGGAAGAGCGCGACCTGCCCCAGATGTTTGAGCGATGTCGCCATGCTGCTTTTGTCGCCCAGATCGCGGAAATGCTGCAAGCTATCCTCAAACAGCGCCGCAGCCCGGCGGTAATGGCCCTGCTCCAGCGCCACGTTGCCGAGATAGATCAGCGCCCAGGTGATGCCCCACTGGTAGCCGACGGCCTTGAAGCTGTCCAGGCTTTCTTCCAGCAGCGCCGTCGCGCGCTCGTAGCTGTGCTGCTCCGAAGCCAGCAGCCCCAGCCGCACCAGCGTCCAGGCGATCTCCTCGGTATCGCCGATCTGACGAAAGAGCGTCAGATTCTCCTCGTACAGCGCGATCGCCCGCTCGTAGTCGCCGCGCAGATGTGCCATCCGCCCGACGCCGCTGAGCGCCAGCCCGATGCCGCGCAGGTCGCCCAGCTCGCGCGAAAGCTCAAGACTCGCGGCAAAGGATCGCTCGGCGTGCTCAAGCTCGCCCTGCGCGTTCGCGATCCAGCCCACGCCGCAGAGCGCTCGTGCCCGCGCCGATGATCGCAGGTCCAGGCTCAGTGCCAGGGCGGCGTCGAGCCACTGGCGGCCCTCGTTGAGATAGCTGCGCACATACCAGAAGCGCCACAGCGGCGCGCACAGCCGAACCGCGATCTCGCCCTGGCTGCGCTCGATCGTCCAGCGCAGCGCCGCCCGCAGGTTGTCGTGATCCTGCTCCAGTCGATCCAGCCATTGAGCCTGCGTCGGTCCCAGCAGCTCGGCCTCGACCTGCTCCGCCAGCTTGAGGTAGTAGGCGGCGTGGCGCTGGCGTAGCGTCTCGGCCTCGTCGCCGGCATCCAGCTGCTCGCGCGCGTACTCGCCGATCGTCTCAAGCATCTCGAAGCGTGGCTCGCCGTCCGCTCCCAGCGTCTGCTGAAGCAGGCTTTGATCCAGCAGCGAGGCCAGACCATCCAGCACCGAGTCCGCGATCCTGCCGCCTGTGCAAACCGCCTCCGCCGCCTCAAGCGTCCAGCCGCCGACAAAGACTGCCAGCCGCCGGAAAAGCGTCTGCTCGGTGGGCGTCAGCAGATCGTAGCTCCAGTCGATCGTGCGGCGCAGCGTCTGCTGGTGGGCCAGCAGGTTGCGGGTGCCCTCGGTCAGCAGCGTCAGCCGGTTGCTTAGCCGCATCAGCAGCGCCTGCGGCGAGAGTAGCTTCAGCCGCGCGGTGGCCAGCTCGATCGCGAGCGGCAATCCTTCCAGCCGGGCGCAGATCTCGGCCACGATCGGCGCATTGGCCTGGGTGAGCCGGAAGTCGGGCTTGACCGCGCGGGCGCGCGCCGTGAACAGGCTTACCGCCGCGACTTGCTCCAGCGCCTGAAGATCGAGGGCGGCCTGCTCGGCGGCGACTCGATCCGGCAGCGCCAGCGGCGGCACACCGAAGGTGTGCTCGCCTGCTACGCGCAGAACCGTGCGGCTGGTGACCAGCACATGCAGCTGCGGGCAGACCGCCAGCAGATTCGTCACCAGCGGCGCAGCCGCCGCGACCTGCTCAAAGTTGTCGAGCAGCAGCAGCACCTGCCGATCCTGGACGCTGGCGTAGATATGCTTAAGCAGCGGCTGTCCGTCCGCCACACGCAAGCCCAGCACCTGCGCGATCGCCGAGACCACAAAGTGCTCATTGCGGATCGCCGCCAGCGGCACAATGTACACGCCGTCCGCGAACTCGGCCTGAAGCTCGGCGGCAATCTGAAGCGCCAGCCGCGTCTTGCCGACACCGCCCGGCCCGGTCAGCGTGACCAGCCGCACCTCGGGATGGCGAAGCAGCGCCCGAACAGCAGCTAGCTCCTGCTCCCGCCCGATCAGCGGCGTGATCTGAAGCGGCAGCGTGTCTTGCGAAAATTGCTCCGAGTTGAGCAGTTGTCCCAGGCAGTGATCAGGCATGGCTTGATGCATAGACTACCTTCGTGAGTTCTTCGTTGAACCCGGCGATCCATCCGAGCGGCTGGATAAGACTTCTATTGTATCGATCGATCGTCGGATTGTCGATAGAAAGACCAAAGAACCTAGAACCAAGAACCTAGAACCTAACGAAAGAACAAAGAACAACAGAACAACAGAACAATGAGAAGTACCTTGATAAACGCTTTACATTCTTGATCGGCAAATTCTCGCGTAGGGGCGTGATTTATCACGCCCTGCACTCAACACTGCAATACACATTTGGATGTTTTTGTTCATCTTTTTGTATGTTCTTCCCCCTCTCCTATCGCAATGGGAGAGGGGGACCGAGGGGGTGAGGGTCAGCGAAAGAACAAAAGATCAAACGAACAAGGGAACAAAAAGAATTGATTATTTGTGCGCCCAGAGGGCACCCGGTTTCCTTGTTCCTTTGTTCCTCATTATCGATCGCCCCTCTAGGCAACCCTCAACCCTCACCCTGCTTGCCTAGGCAACTCCGCCCCCGCGATTACCTAGATCCGATTCTAGAATATTAACCAAAAATTAAGCAATTTTGCCGTTGTTGATCCGTTACGTCTGCTGTAATTTTTTACCACCTGATAATAAGTTTACTAAACTTACAAAACCCATCCGCCTCCGCCGCCGACACTCGACCCGACAGCACATGGACGATCGCGACGCATGGAAGCACTCTTACAAAAAGCGACTCGTCAGCATACCAAGACGCATAACAGTCGGCTGGTGCTGCGGACGATCTACGACTACGGAACCATCAGCCGCGCCGACGTTGCTCGGCTTACGCATCTGACTCGCGCCACGATCTCCGAGGTCGTCGCGGATCTGATCCGCCAGGGACTGGTCGAAGAGGTGGGACACGGCCCGGTCAGCGTAGGACGCACCCCGACGTTGCTCAGCGTCGTCGCGGACTCGCGCCAGCTAATCGGGATCGACATCGCCAACGGCAAGCTGCACGCCGCGATCGTTAACCTGCGCGGCCAGATCCATCATCGCATCAGCCTGCCGCTCCAGGATCACAACGGCGAGGCGGTCGTGACGCTGCTCTACGAGGCCATCGATACGCTCAGCCGCCAGGCGACCAGTCCGCTGCTCGGCATCGGTATTGGCGCGCCGGGATTGATCGACACAGCCGGCGGCGGCGTGCGGCGCGCGGTGAACCTGGGCTGGGAGAACGTGCCGCTGCGGGATCTTATGCAGCATCGCTACGATCTGCCGGTCTACATCGCGAACGACAGCCATCTCGCGGCGCTGGCGGAGTACACCTTTGGCGGCGGACACGCGGCGGAGCACATGATCGTTTTGCTGGTCGGGCGCGGCATCGGCGCGGGGATCGTTCTCAGCGGACAGCTTTTTCCTGGCGATGCCGGCGGCGCTGGTGAGATCGGACATGTGGTAGTCGTCGAGGGCGGCGAGCCATGCCGCTGCGGTAACGTCGGATGTTTAGAGACTGTTGCCAGCAGCCGCGCGATCATCCGGCGGGCGCAGCAGATCGCGCAGACCGACGCCCGCTCGACGCTGCACCGGTTCGCGGCCACACCCGAGGCGATCACGCTGGATGTGGTTCATCAGGCGGTACATGCGGCCGACCCGGAGATCTGCCAGGTGATCCGCGAGGTTGGGCGCTATCTCGGCGGCGCGGTCGCGCAGCTGGTGTGCAGCCTCAACATTCGGCGGATCGTGATCGCGGGACGGGTGGCGGCGTTTGGCGCTCTGCTGCTGGACGCGATCCAGCAGGAAGTCAACGCCCGCGCGCTCTCGCTGCTGGTGCGCGACACCGAGATCGAGCTGGCGCGCGTCGGTCCCGACGCTGTGATGCTGGGCGCATCGGCGCTGCTGCTCACCTCCGAGCTGGGCCTGATCCGCCTGGGCAGCGCGGCGCAGACGGCGGTCCTGACCCCGCCGCTGGCAGCACGCGAGGCCGCAGTCTCGGCGGTTTGAACGGCGACCTACGGTGTATCGAAGGAGGAGACAACCCCCCAAAACAAGATTTGATCAGAGTTGATCGTCGAACGTCCGAAGCCTCATCAATCAATAAGTTCGATACATAGGAGAAACACCGCCATGCGTACCAGATTGGTATCATGCCTGATGATCGCCGCGCTGTTCGTGCTCACCGCGTGTGGCACGCCCGCCGCCCCGACAACGGACTCCGCCGCCTCGCCTGCTGCCTCGGCCGCGACCGGCGCAGAGGCCAGCACGGCAGCCTCGCCTGCCGCCAGTAGCGCGCCCGCAGCCGGCGCCACAACCCTACGCATCGCGCTGGTCGACTACAAAGACGAGCACAAAACCTGGCTTGAGCAAGAGGTCATCCCCGCATTTCAGAAAGATCATCCCAACGTCACCGTCGAGCCGGTCTACCTGAACTGGGGCACGCTCAACGAGACCTACGCGGGCTACTTCGCGGCCGGCGACGGTCCCGACATCCTCAACATGGGCTCGGAGTTCGGCCCTGAGTACGGCGATCGCCTGCTGCCGCTCAACCAGTATCTCAAGGAATGGCCGGAGCTGGCACAGTACATCGAGGCGCCGCTTGAGGCCACGACCTGGAAGGGCGAGCTGCGCGGCCTGCCGTGGCTGGTGATGCCGCGCGCCTACATGTGCCGCACAGACCTGCTTCAGGAAGGTGGCATCACTGGCGTGCCGAAGACCTTTGACGAGGCGATCGCGCAGGCCAAGGCCACCACGGTCGTCAAAGACGGCAAGCTGGCGCAGGCGGGCGTGTGGACGATCGGCACGGATCTTCAGGACTGGCAGGAATATCTCCAGTTCATCTGGGCGGCGGGCGGCGATCTGTACACCGCCGAGGGCGCGCCGACCTTCGACTCGCCTGCGGCCAAGACCGCGCTCAAGTTCATGTACGATCGTCGCCGCGCCGTGCTTGAGAACGAGACGACCGCCGCGCTGGGCGAGGCGCAGGGCTCGCGGCTGGCAACCGGCGAAGTCGCCTGTTTGTGGGCCAACGCCTGGGGCGCTCCCGCGCTGGACGACGCGGTCTGGTCCAAGATCGAGATGGGCCCGTCGCCGAGCGCCGAGGGCGGCAAGCCGGTGGTGCAGGTCTTCACCGACTGGCTGGGCATTCCGCAGTACACCAAGCAGCCCGAGCTGGCCGTCGAGTTCTTGAAGCTGCTGGGCAGCAAAGACAACCAGGCCAAGTACAACGACCTCTTCGGCTCGTTCTCGCCGCGCAAGGACGCCACGATCGAGAATCCGATCATGCAGAAGCAGGCCGAGCTGATGGCCGAGTATGGCCGGGCCTTCGCCGATGTGCGCGTCGCGCCGAAGCTGCAAGAGATCTTGCAGGCCGAGCTGCCGCTGTACTTCCAGGACAACCAGGATCTCGACACGACCCTGGCCAACATCCAGCAGCAGTACACGCAGGCGCTCAAGGACGCCGGCCGGCTCCAGGCGAACTAAAAACAAAAGCGGGTGCCCTTTGGGCGCAAGAACAAGGGAACAAAATACACTCTATCGCCTGTTCCCTTGTTCCCTTGTTCATATTTATGAGGAACGGTATGCTCGATCCGATGTGGTTTACGCTGAAATGGGTCGCGGGAACAATCATCCTGATTCTGGTTTCCAGCGTTGCGCTGGGCCAGGCGGCCAGCTGGCTGACGCGACTCAGCGGCAAATCGCGCATGGTGCAGGAGCGTGCCTTTGCTGGATATGCCTTCGCCGCACCGTGGATTGTGGGCTTTCTCCTGTTTGTGGTCGGGCCGGCGGCGCTCTCGTTCTACTGGAGCTTCACCCGCTACGCGCTGCCGGACCCGCCCGCCTGGATCGGCCTGCAAAACTACACGCGGCTGCTAACCGACAGCGCGTTTCATGTCTCGCTGCTGAACTCGCTGTACATGACGATCTTCGGCGTGCCGACGCAGCTCTCGGTCGGGCTGGCGCTGGCGCTGCTGCTCAACCAGCAGCTGCGCGGCGTCAAGCTCTTTCGGATGGTCTTTTATCTCCCGGTGATTCTGGCCGGCAACGCCGCAATGCTGCTGACCTGGCGCCTGATGCTCAATCCCAACAACGGCGTGATCAACACGATCCTGGGCTTTTTGAGCAATGTCGTGCTGCCGTTCAACTGGCTGCTGCGCGCTGTGATCTATATCACCGAGCTGAGCAACGCGGCGTTTATGGGCTTGCAGCGCGGCAACTTCGCGGCGCTCGGCAATGTGATCAACGGCGGCTTTCCCGGCGCGGAGCGGCTGCCGCTGTGGCATCAAAGCCCGCTCTGGTCCAAGCCCGCGCTGGTGCTGATCCTGGCCTGGAGCGCCGGCATGATGATGGTGATCTATCTCGCGGCGCTCAACGGCGTGCCGCGCCAGCTCTACGAGGCCGCCGAGGTCGACGGCGCCACGCGCTGGCAGCGCTTCCGGCATATCACGCTGCCGCTGATCACGCCTGCCACCTTTTATAACCTGGTCGTGGGCATGATCGCCACCTTGCAGATCTTCGAGCAGTCGTACATTCTGACCCGCGACGGCGGACCCGCGCAGTCGACCTATTTCGCGGCCTACTACCTGTGGCGGGCGACCTTCCGCTTCAACGAGGTCGGCTATGGTGCGGCGATGTCCTGGGTGCTGCTGGTGATCATTCTGGTCTGCACCGCTATTCAGTTTCGGATCGCGAACCGTTGGGTCTATTACGAGGCCCAGTAAGAGGAGATGACGATGCAGGCCGTCAAGCCCCGACAGTCGAAAGTAGCCGGCCCTATGGTCCCAGCGCAGACGCGCAGCCGCAGCGATCGCCGCAGGATCGTCTCTACCGCCGCGCTCTACCTGACTGCGCTGAGCGGCAGTCTGATGCTCTTGTTTCCGCTCTTCTGGATGATCTCCAGCTCGCTCAAGACCGCCGCCGAGGCCAACGCGGCCCGCATTGTGTGGTGGCCCGCGCAGCCGCAGCTCGCCGCCTACGCGCAGATTGTTGGCGATCCGGCCTGGCTGCGCTACCTGGCGAACTCGGTTTTTGTCACAGCGCTGGGCGTGGGCGGCACGCTGATCTCGGTGGCGGCGGTGGCCTACGCCGTCAGCCGCGTGGAGTGGCCGGGCCGCAACATCGTTTTTATGCTGCTACTCTCGACGCTGATGCTGCCGCCGCAGACCACGCTGGTGCCGCAGTATGTGCTGTTCAACCGGCTAGGCTGGATCAATACCTTCAATCCGATCGTGATTCCCGGCTTCTTCGCGGGCGGCGCGACCTTTATCTTTCTGCTGCGCCAGTTTATGCTCACATTGCCGCGCGAGCTGGACGAGGCCGCGATGATCGACGGCGCGAATCATCTCACGATCTGGTCGCGGATTATTCTGCCGCTGTGCAAGCCCGCGCTGTCCAGCATCACGATCTTTCTGTTTGTGGCGCAGTGGAACGCGTTTCAGGTGCCGCTGATCTATCTTCAGCGCACGACGCTCTACACGCTGCCGATTGCGATCAATAATCTGTACAATCCGCAGCAGGTGTCGCAGCCCTGGCCGCTGATCATGGCCGCCTCGGTGCTGACGACGCTGCCGCTGCTGCTCGGCTTTGTCTTTGCCCAGCGCTATGTCTTCGAGAGCGTCGCGCTGACCGGGCTGAAAGGCTAATCCATGACCGTCCAAACTCAAACGCAGCTTACTCTGGAACAAGCCATCGGCCAGAAATTACTCGTGAGCTTCATCGGCACTGAGCCCGCGCCGGAGATTCTCGCGCTGCTCGAACGCCAGCCGATCGCCGGGATCACGCTGTTTCGCGCCGACAATGTCAGCAATCCCGCGCAGGTGCGCAGCCTGATCGCCGCCCTGCAAGCCGCCGCCGCCGCGAATAATCATCCGCCGCTGCTGATCGCCGCCGACCAGGAGGGTGGCCAGCTGATCGCGGTCGACGGCGGCGCGCAGTTTCCCGGCAACCTGGCGCTCGGCGCGACCGGCTCGACCGAGCTGGCGTTTCAAACCGGCTACGCGCTGGGCCGTGAGCTGGCGGCGATGGGTATCAACGTCAACTACGCGCCCGCCTGCGATGTCAACATCAACCCGCAGAATCCGGTGATTGGCACGCGCTCCTTTGGCGAAGATCCGCAGCTGGTGGCGCGGCTGGGCGCGGCGATGATCCAGGGCATGCAGGCCGCCGGTGTGGCCGCGACCGCTAAACATTTTCCCGGCCACGGCGATACCGACAGCGACACGCACGATGGCATTGCGGTAGTCGCCCACAGTCGCGACCGGCTGCGCCAGGTGGAGATTCCGCCCTTCGTGGCCGCGATCGAGGCCGGTGTGCGCCTGGTGATGAGCGCGCATATTGCGTTCCCAGCCTACGATAACGGCACGCCGCTGCCGGCGACGCTCTCGCCGGCGCTGATCCGTGGCCTGCTGCGCGATGAGCTTGGCTTCGGCGGCGTGGTGATCAGCGATGCGCTCGACATGGGCGCGATCGCGCAGGGGCCGGATCTGGTGATCGATGCGCTGGCCTCGACGCTGGCGGGCGTGGATCTGCTGCTGCTCAAGAACGATCCGATCGCGCATCAGAATGTGTACAGCGGCCTGCTCCATGCGGCGCGGCGCTCGCTGCTCGATCCGGCGGATGTGCTGGCCTCGGCTGAGCGCGTGCTGGCGCTCAAGAGCTGGTTGTCTCAGCAATCGCAGCCGCCGCTGGAGGTGATCGGCTCGTCGGCGCACCAGGCGCTGGCCTGTGAGATCGCCGCTCGCTCGATCACGCTGGTACGCGACGACGCCAATCTGCTGCCGCTTCAGCTTGCGCCCACGGCCCGCGTTGCGGTGGTGGTGCCGCAGACCGCCGACCTCACGCCCGCCGATACGTCCTCGTATGTGAGCTGCCGGTTGGCCGACTCGGTGCGTGGGCTGCACGCGGCGACCGACGAGTTCCTGGTTCCGGTCGAGCCTGCGTCGAGCGACATCGACGGGCTGTGCGGGCGCATCGCCGCGTACGACCTGGTGATCGTCGGCACGATCAACGCCGCCGCGCAGCCGGGCCAGGCCGCGCTCGTCAATGCGATTCTCGACTGCGGCGTGCCGACGATTGTCGCCGCGCTGCGCATGCCGTATGATCTGACGGTTTATCCGTCGGCGCCGACATATATCTGCACCTACAGCATTCTCGATCCGGCGGTTGATACGCTGGCGCAGGCGCTGTGGGGCCGTATCCCATTTGGGGGACGGCTGCCGGTTTCCATCCCTGGCCTTTACCCCCTGGGCCATGGACTTGCCGCTCAAGAGCGGAGCGCGTATGCGCCCGCCTAGATCGAATCACCCCCCTCAACGTTGAGCAGTGTACCCAGCCGCTTACGGCGCAGTAAGGTCGGCAACGCCAGAATGAGGCGCGGATCGGCCCTTTTGCCGAACGGCGGCACGTCCAGATCGCATCCAAGGAGGTGGAGAGATCATTATCCGGTCGGCCGTCCGTCGTTTGCGCACTTAAAGCGCAGGCGTCCCCCCAGTTCTTTAGGCGATATGAAAGGGGTTTTCACATGAAGCGGTTATTCACGCAGCGCGCGAATGTTGTTTCCATACTGACCATCTTCGTCTTTCTGGCAACGCTGTTGCTGGCGACGACCAATGTCAAGGCGCTTGCTCCTGCCTGGCAGCCCAACACAGCCTACGCCGTCAACCAGCTGGCCTCGTACAACGGCATCGACTACAAGTGTATTCAGGCGCATACCTCGCTGACGGGCTGGGAGCCGCCGAACGTACCCGCGCTCTGGCAGCCGGTCTCGGGCACACAGCCCACCGCCACGCCAGTGCGCACCGCCACGCCGATCCGTACGGCCACGCCGGCACCACCGACAGCTACGCCACGGCCCGGCACGCCCACGCCGACGGCAAGCCCGCCGCCGCCAGGTGGCCGCAAGATCATCGGCTACTTCACGCAGTGGGGCGTCTACGGCCGCAACTATCACGTCAAGAACATTCACACCAGCGGCTCGGCGGCCAAGCTGACGCATATCGTGTACGCCTTCGGCAACGTGCAGAACGGTCAATGCACGATCGGCGATAGCTACGCCGACTACGACAAGTTCTATGATGCGGCGTCGAGCGTTGACGGTGTGTCGGATACCTGGGACGCCGGCGCGCTGCGCGGTAATTTCGGGCAGCTCCGCCGCCTGAAGCGCATGTATCCGCATATCAGGGTGCTCTACTCGTTCGGCGGCTGGACCTGGTCGGGCGGCTTCGGCCAGGCGGCGGCGAATCCCACCGCGTTTGCCAACTCGTGCTATAACCTGGTCGAAGATCCGCGCTGGGCCGATGTGTTCGACGGCATCGACATCGACTGGGAGTACCCGAACTCCTGCGGTCTGAGCTGCGATACCAGCGGCTTCAGCGGCTACAAGAACCTGATGCAGGCGCTGCGCGCGCGCTTCGGCTCCAACAACCTGGTGACGGCGGCGATCACGGCTGACGGCACCAACGGCGGCAAGATCGATGCGGCGGACTACGCGGGCGCGGCGCAGTACCTCAACTGGTACATGCCGATGACCTACGACTACTTCGGCGCGTTCAACCCGCAGGGTCCGACGGCTCCGCACTCGCCGCTGACCTCGTACGCGGGCATTCCACAGCCCGGCTTCTACTCCGACGCGGCGATCCAGAAGCTGAAGAGCAAGGGCATTCCGGCCAGCAAGCTGCTGCTGGGCGTCGGCTTCTACGGCCGTGGCTGGACGGGAGTGACGCAGGCCGCGCCGGGCGGCTCGGCGACGGGCGCGGCGCCAGGCACGTATGAGCCCGGCATCGACGACTACAAGGTGCTCAAGAACACCTGCCCGTCGAACGGCACCGTGGGCGGCACGGCCTACTGCTTCCGCAATGGTCAGTGGTGGGGCTACGACACGCCGAGCACGCTGGCCGGCAAGATGACCTACATGAAGAATCAGGCGCTGGGCGGCGTGTTCTTCTGGGAGCTGAGCGGCGATACGACCAACGGCGAGCTGATCACGTCGCTGTACAACAACCGCTAAGCGCCAGCTAACCAAAACGTGACGGAGTGGGCATGCCACGCTGCATGCCCGCGTTGTTTTTAATCACGTCTGAGGCCCATAGCTTACCGCTACTCGTGCCTCATGATCGCCGGGTATTCCTCGGCGATGCTTACCCATCTACCGCGCCCGATCACCATATGATCCAGCACTTTGACGCCTAACTTGTCCCCAAGCTCCTGCATCTGCCGCGTGAGGTAGAGATCTTCCGACGAGGGCGTCGGATCGCCTGTGGGGTGGTTGTGGACCATGATGATCGCAAAGCTGTTGCGCCGCGCCGCCTCGTGAAACAGCTCGATCGGACGAATACTTACCTCTTTGAAGTTGCCATACGCGATCGTCTTGATCGTCTGAACATAATTCCGGCTGCTCAAATAGATGACGCGTAGCTCTTCCCGTGTGAGTAGGCCCATTTCCACCAGCAGCGCCGCTGCAACATGTCTCGGCTCCGTGATCTGCTCGCCTTCTATCGGACGCAGCACCGCCGCCAGCACCTGCATGATCGCCTGGACCTCGGGCGGCGGCTGTTCGGTGAGCAACGCCGTATGAATCTCCTCCGGCTCGTGGGCGGCGAGATGCTGCAACTTCCGCAGGTTGACATAGGGCGCAAGCGCTGTGCGCAAGATCTGCTGCTGCGTCGGCGTGGCGGGCTGACGTTTCCGCGTGGCTGTGGTTTTCTTCGGAGAAGATGCCGCGTTTTTCATCGCCACACCTCGCGGAGTAAGAACCTAGAACCTAGAACCAAGAACCTAGAAGGAGAACAGAGAACAAAGCGGGTGCCCTCTGGGCGAAGGAACAAGCGAACAAGGGGAGATTTGGAGGTAGAGCACAAGTTTTGGCTTACCTTCCCCTCTCCTATCGCGATAGAAGGGGAAGCCCGTAGGGCAGGGGATGAGGGCCTACGCGCGGAATCGGCGCCAAACGACGAGCGTGGTACAATCGACGATACGGCCATGACAGGTCCTCCTGCTGTGGTCTAGGTTCGCCTTTGGTGTTTCTGGCACCGGGGCGAACTGCTGTGTTGTGCGCCGATTATACGCCTAGCATGATCGTTCTGTCCAGCGTGCGAAAATAACGCGTATACCGCTTCACAATGCTCAGTATCGCGATTTTGTACGCAAAATGTAGGCGGAAAAAACGCGGAAAATGTGGGAGAACGAAGAACCTAGAACCCAGAACCTAGACCAAAGGGACAAGCGAACAAGAAGAGCTTTGGAGGTAAAGCACAAGTTTTGGCTTACCTTCCCCCTCGCCTATCGCGAATCGAGAACAAACGAACAAGAGAACAAACGAACAAGGAGGGATCTGGAGTACAGCACAGCTTCGGGCTAAACCTTCCCCCTCGCCTATCGCAATGGGAGAGGGGGAAAGGCCGAAGGCCAGGGGGTGAGGGCCTGCTCACAAACCCACAACCATCATGCGCCGCGCAATACAAGCCGCTACACAGCCCTGTATCACGAATACGAAACTGGGAATCGTAATACGGCTCGGTGTATCACGAATACGAAACTGGGAATCGTAATACGACTCGGTGTATCACGACTACACGACCGTGTATGTCTAATACGCCTCGGTGTATCACTAATCCAACTCGGTGGGTCACGACTACACGACCGTGTATGTCTAATACGCCTCGGTGTATCACTAATCCAACTCGGTGTATCACTAATCCAACTCGGTGTATCACGACTACACGACCGCGTATGTCTAATACGACTCAGTGGATCGCTAATCCAACTCGGTGGATCGCTTATAGCATCTGTTGAATCACTATGCGCGCTATGGCACGAGCCGCACGGTGAGGCCCTCATGGACCGGCGGTGGCGCGGCGGGCGTGCGAAACACCCACACCAGCAGATCGCGGTAGAAGCGAAAGAGCGGCACTTGCGCCGCTACCTGATCGCGCACCTGCTCGCGCTGCGCCTTAAAGCCGGTATGGCTTTCTCGCGTCAGCATCTCGCGCTCATGCAAAAAATTATAGAGCGGCTGGATCTGGATCTCGATCGTTTTGTCGCCCCACAGCACAACGGATTTGAGCGCGCTCCAGCATGAGCGCTTATGCTGGCCCGCGCCCAGGTAATCCTTGATCTCGACAAACTCCAGGCGGCTGGTCGAGGCGCTCGGCTCGACCCGCTGGGCCGCTAGCTCCTCCTGGCTCCAGTGCAGATCTTTGAGCGCCTGATGCACGCGGTACGCGTCCATAACGCTGCCCACCACGATCTTGATGCCAAAAATATCTTTAACATAGCGGCTCAGATGGCGCAGCTTTTTATCCCGGCGTACCAGAGTGTCGAGGTCGAAGATCTCATCGACAACTTTATTCCAGATCTCTTCCTCGGCTTTGATCCGCGTGCTGATGCGGTGAATCGCGTAGCGATTGCGCTCGGTCGGCTGGTAGTCTACGCTGTTGGCGATCAGCACGGCCCGGCTCCAGCCGCTCTCGGTGCGGAATTGCAGCTTGCTGAGCTGCCGGTTGCCCAGGTCGAGATCGGTGGTGGTGTAGACTTCGCTCGGCGCGATGGTTTGCGACAGCGTAAAGCGCTCGCTGGTCGCCTCGACCTCGCCGATGACGACGCTCTGCACCTGAAACGAAGTAAGCCAGGTGGCGCAGAGCAGCTGCGCGAGGCTGTGGATCTGCTCCTCGCCGTGACGAATCATCGAGGCGAACGCGGCGCGAACAGCATGAAGGCCCACACGCGAGAAGCTCAGCTCGTGGTGGGTCTGCGGCTGCTCGTCGATCGCGCGGCGCAGGCGCTGGAGATCAGAGACGAACTGGTTAAGCAAGGGCTCGGTTGTCACCATCCACAGCGGCGACTGCGTGGTGGACGGCAGAGATTCCAGGGAGGCGGCATCGGCTCCATCAGTGGGCTCCGTCGGTCGCGCAAGCGCGGTGATCTTGATGACGGAGTGATCAACATTGTGTGCCATGAGCTATCCCGCAGCAGATTGTGAATCCAGGGCCGGCAGCCACAGGATCGATGTGTCGCTTGGGCGTAGCATACCATCTTTATTGAAAGGAACAAAGAAACAAGAGAACAAGGGAACAAGCGGTAGGCGAGGGAGAATTGAGGTGCTGCTTTATTCTCCGTTAGGTTCTAGGTTCTTGGTTCTAGGTTCTTCTTTGTTCGTGTGTTCGTTTGTTCCTTTGTTTTCTTCGCTCCTTCTCAGGAGTGCGTAGTACAGCCCGATCTGAATGATGAAGAAGCAGCCGCCGACGATGGATGCGCCGCCCCACCACCACGCTTGCAGCTGGTTGGCAAGGCCAAAAAAGATGATCGCGGCTCCGGCGGCCAGGCTGCCCAGCAGCGCGACTTGCAGCATCAGCAGCGAGGCGACACTCCACGGCTTCGACGGCGACGGCAGCGTGCGAGCATTCCAGAGAAACGCGCGCTCAAGATCCGGGAATTGGCTGTGCTCGATATAGAACTGTTTGATGTGGTTCATCGCCGCGACGCTGCTGAGCCATGCCAGACGCAGCCGCGCCAGCTGAAGCAGTGTCAGCAGGCTAAAGAAGCTGAGGCCGCAGAACAAGATCGCAAACGACCAGTAGGTTTCGGCCACTTGCAGCTGCTCAACCTGTGTGCTGAGGATCGCGGCGATCAAGCTGCCCGTGGTGACAAGGTAGAGCGTCGTAGCCCGCGAGCGATCTTCGGTCGCCTGGAACGCCGTCTGTGCGATGTACTCGAACTCGGCGATCAGCAGCGCGTTGGCGTCAAGCTCCGGGTTCGCTCGTGCGCGCTCGCGGGCGAGAACCAACGGCCTGGTAGAATCTTTCTGGTTCACTGGCGTCCTCATGGTGCAGCATAGCGACGTAGTTGCTGCCGTGAATGATACCGCCTTTCGCGGTGTTTGAAAGGCAGACAGAGCAGATCGCGCGGTGGCTTACGCGGAGCAGTGGCCCACCGATGGTCCTATGTAGTTTCGCCGTAGGAGTACATCCTGAGCCTATGCTCACTCCTGCTCCGCTGATTCCGCTGCCAGGACAAATGGGGGATGGACGATGCGCGCGGCGAGTCGGTATGCTGCCCAGCGTTACCGGCGGCGACAGCGCCCATGCGATCGTCGTCGCTGCTCGTAGCAGGCTGAGCGGAATGCAAAGGACAACCTCATGGAGAAGATCGCTGCAAGGAGAGCACGCCGACGCGCACACCATCGTCACGTACGCGCCCACCTGAGTCTGGTCGTTATGCTGGCGCTGGCGCTCACATCCAGCGCCTGGGCTGCCACCACGACGAGCGAGACGCTCACGGTAACGCCGGCCGCGATCCCATTCTCCGAGCCCGAGATTGTTAACCCGCAGCGCGGCTTTTACCGCTGGTATGGCCGTGAGCCGATCCCGCAGCCGCGACCCTCGTACGAGCACTACATACGCTATGGCTGGCGTGCGCTGGAGCCGAGCAAAGGCCAGTACGATTTTTCGATGATCGAGCATGATCTGCTGATGGCGCGGCACATGAATGCATCGTTTGCCTTCCGCGTGATGGCCGTCAACGGCTTTAGCTCGCCCGTGGAAGTGCCGGAATATCTGCGCCAGGAGATCGGCGGCGCGTACTGCTCCTACAACGGCCAGACGGTGTGGGTGCCAAACTGGAATCATCCGCTGTTTATCGAGCGGGCCAGGGCGCTGATGCAGGCGCTGGGCGCGCGCTTCAACGGCGAGCGCTGGCTGGCCTACTACGATCTGGGGCTGTACGGCCACTGGGGCGAGTGGCATACCGGCGGATTGTGTACGCCACCCGGCAGCACAGCGACCAAACATGCGCTGGTGGATATGCAGCTGGCGGCGTTCCCGGACTCGCCGGTGCTGATGAACGCGGGCGCGGACAGCGAGACGTTCGCCTACGCCCTGAATCGATCGCCGGAGATCGGCGTGCGCGTCGATAGCCTGTGCAGCATGTGGTTTGACGAGCAGTTCAACACCGATCCCACCAAAAAAGCGCTGATGCAGACGCGCTGGAAGACTGCGCCGATCGTCTCCGAGTACGTCGGCGGCACGCATCCCGATCTTCCGCAGTGCGATCGGCAGGTGCGCGAGTGGCATGTTGCCGCGGTGGCCAGCGGTAACTTCGGTGATTGGCAGAGCTACTCCGCCGCCGAGCAGGCGCAGCTCCTGACGCTCGGCAAGCACTCGGGCTATCGCTTTCAGCTCAACACGCTGACGTATCCCGCCGAGGTGACGGCAGGCGCGCGTTTCGCGATCGACAGCGGCTGGTCGAATGTGGGCGTAACGCCGCTCTACAAACAGGCTGCGGCCTTCTTCCAGCTTCAGCGGCAAGACGACGCGACGGTGGTCTGGCGGGGCAGCTCGCGGCTGGATCTCGAACGCCTGCTGCCGACCGCACAGCCGCAGCCGCTACACGACGAGCTGATGATCCCGCGCTGGCTACCGCCCGGCCGCTACGATCTCAGCCTGATCGTGCGCGAGCCGACCGGAACCGGTGCGACGATCAGGCTGGCGAGCACAGGCGCCGCGAGTGGCGGACACTACCCGCTCGGCTCGATCCTGGTGCAGGCCGGCGATCCCGGCTTCGACGTGTACGTGCCACACATTACGCGATAGCTGCTACACTAGAGCTATGCGTAGCGAACAAACCATCCTTAATCTGATTCTCACCACCGCACGGGAAGATGACCGTATTCGCGCGGTGATCCTGAGCGGCTCGCGCACCAATCCCAACGCGCCCCGCGACATCTTCCAGGATTTTGACATCCTCTACCTGGTGACCGACGTCGCGTCGTTTACCGGCGATCACTCGTGGATCGAGCGCTTCGGCGAGCTGATGATCCTGCAAATGCCCGAGCTGATGCAAGACCCACCGCCGCAGAATAATGGTAGCTTTATCTACCTGATGCAGTTTACCGACGGTAATCGCATCGACCTCGGGCTGGTCCCGATCAGCGCGCTCGCCGCCTTCACAGTCGATAGCCTCAGCCAGGTACTCCTGGATAAAGATGGTCTGCTGCCGCCGCTTGGGCCGCCCAGCGACGGCGACTATCTGCCGCGACCTCCGAGCGCGCAAGCCTTCGCCGATTGCTGCAACGAGTTCTGGTGGGTGAGCCTCAGCGTGGCTAAAGGGCTGTGGCGCGACGAGCTGCCGTATGCCAGGCATATCTTCGAGCGCTTCGTCCGCGAGCAGCTGATGAAGATGCTAACCTGGTATGTGGGCATCCAGACCGGATTTACACGCAGCCCCGGCAAGTTTGGTAAATACCTCAAGCAGTATCTTGAGCCCGAGCTGTGGCAGCTGCTTGAGCAGACGTACGCGCATGCCAGCCCGGCCGCGTCCTGGGATGCGCTGTTCGCAATGTGTACGCTGTTCAGAGTCACGGCGCTGCGTGTGGCGGCGGAGTATGGCTTTGCGTATCCCGCCGACGATGATCGCCGGGTGAGCGCGCATCTTGCACACGTACAATCGCTGCCCACCGATGCGCAGGAGATCTATTGATCGCGGTGCGAGACGAATCTGTATGGCAGAGCCGAGCCTTTGGGACATCAACCGGCAGTGCAAGGGCGGATCTTTGTTTATCCGCGTAAAGGCGACGTCGAGTGGCTGTCGGCATTTCCTGATACGCCTGTGTTCGGGTATGATGCGGCAATCGGCCAGTGGACACAGCTTCATGCAGTAGAACATTGATTGTTTGATCGAGTCAGTTGAGCAGAGGTAGTACATGACACGACGTTTAACTCCCCGCTCGTATCTGCGTCTCGCCGCTCTGTGCAGCCTTATGCTTGGCACGCTCCCGAGCTGCGGACAACCACAGCCCGACGATGCAGCAGCGACTCCCGCCGTCAGCGCGCCTGCTATAGCCTCTGCGCAGCCAGGCGCTGCTATTGCACAAGGTTGTACCGCTCCCGACGACGGCTCGCGCGCCGGCTATCATAGCGCTCAGGGCAGCACGTGGATTATAGACTGTGAGAATCCGCTGCGTCGCGAGTATTGGCGGGTCTTTCTCGGCCGCGATCAGCGTGCGGCGATTATTCCCCGGCCCGATGGCGCGCCAGAGCTACAGCCGGCTTGTGCCAGCGTCGATCATCCGTTACGTGGCCTTGTCGAGCGCTATGGATTGTGCGCACAGGCGGCGAACGAGGCCCAGGTGATACGCGTCAACTCGCTGCTGCCCGGCGATGCGCTCCAGATTACGCATTTCTTGCACACGCAGCTGCGATTTAGAGTAACTCCCGAGGCCCTGGGCATTACGCCGTATCCGATCCCATCGGATATTCTGGATGCCTGCGCGCTGCATCCCGAGGCGAACTCGGCGGCGCTGAATGCGATCTGTGAGCGAGAGCGCGGCCGGATTGATGGCGGTGCTGCGGTTGGCTTCGTCTACACCGGTCCTGGTGCGGCGCAGCTTGTAGAGCGGCTCAACGAACTTTACGGCATCTCATAGCGCTAGCTCTGATCGGAGGGCTGGCGTATCGTCGTAGAGCAGTTGTTGGTTGGCGACGGCGAGATACGCCTGGCGAGCGTTCCAGGTGCTACGTATCGTGCTGCTGCGCTGGTGTAACGTTGGTCGATCAAACGGTCCTGGGACCAAAGTTTTGTATAAATCCAGGCCCACCTCCATATACGCTCCGGTTGCGCTACGTTCCATTGTAGCAGCAGCGTAACCGGCACCTCGTTAAGCACTTTTAACCCTCACTTGTCACGCCCGCCGCGGTACCACAGCAGATAGTACTGAGCCTCCGACGCGTCTCACCCTTAGGTATGGGCAAAGCCGCCATATCTCAGCCGCACCTTCCTCGTTTCTATAGATGCTGACTACAAGAGACCTGGCCCCCGCCCAGCAACGCATCGCCCTGCGAAAGGACGCGCCGCTCAAACCACTCGCCTTTTCGAATCGCACGTTTCTGCCGCCAGATTTCAACTCATACACCTGCTGATCTACTTATACGTTTTAGTAAGGGTTGTGCCGTGAACCTCCCAACGACCAACATTCAACCATCGTTCGACCACGCTTTTTCAGGCACTCGCAATCTCCCGGGGCTGCTCACCGACGCCGAGCGCGCGTCGATGCAGGCTACTCAACAGCTCAACTGGCAGTTTCTTGCCGCGTCTGCTTCCTCGCAGCATGTTTCACCCGCGAAGCACCGTGTCAGCGTTGTGATTCCCGCGCTCAACGAGGCCGATAATCTGCCCTACGTGTTGCCGCGTATCCCGTCCTGGGTGGACGAGGTGCTGCTCGTCGACGGCAACTCGACCGATAACACCGTCGAGGTGGCGCGCAGCCTGTGGCCCAGCATTCGTATCGTGCAGCAGCAGGGCAAAGGCAAGGGCGCTGCGCTGCGCTCAGGTTTTGCAGCGGCGACCGGCGACATCATTGTGATGCTCGACGCCGACGGCTCGACCGATCCGGCGGAGATGGGCCTGTTCGTGCAGGTGCTGTGCAACGGCGCGGATTTTGTCAAAGCCTCGCGGTTCCTTCAGGGCGCCGGCACGTCGGACATGCCGCTGCACCGGCAGTTTGGCAACGAGGTGCTGACCATGATGGTGCGGCTGCTCTTCGGTGGTCGCTTCTCGGACCTGTGCTATGGCTACAATGCGTTCTGGGCACGCGTGCTGCCGCTGCTGGAGCTGGACGGCGACGGCTTCGAGATCGAGACGATGATGAACGTTCGCGCGCTGCGAGCCGGCCTGAAAGTCGTCGAGATGCCGAGCTTCGAGGCCGAGCGCGTGCATGGCGTTGGCCGACTGCGCACCATCCCCGACGGCTGGCGCGTCCTCAAGACGATCGTCAAGGAGCGCCTGCGACCACATCAGCCGCGCCGGCTGCAAACTATCGACGCCAATCAATAAGATCGATCAAGTTATGACAGCTTCTCTCAGCTCTTCCGTGATTCTGTGCGCCTACACCGAGGCCCGCTGGCACGATCTTGTCGCGGCGGTGGCCTCGGTGCAGCGTCAGACGCTACCGCCGCACGAGATCATCGTGGTCGTGGATCACAACCCTCGGCTGTTGGAGCGCGCGCGGGCGGAATGGTCCGGCGTGACCGTAATCGAAAACACCGGCGCGCGTGGACTCTCGGGTGCGCGCAACAGCGGCGTGGCGGCGGCGCAGGGCTCGCTGATCGTTTTTCTGGACGACGACGCGGCAGCCGCGCCCGACTGGCTGGAGCGCCTCTCTGCGTGCTACGCCGATCCCGCAGTCGTGGGCGTGGGCGGCGCGATCCTGCCGGCGTGGCGCGATCGGCAGCCTGGCTGGTTTCCGTCCGAGTTCGCCTGGGTTGTCGGCTGCACGTATCGGGGCATGCCCACCAGTCGCGCCGCCGTGCGCAACCTGATCGGCTGTAACATGTCGTTTCGGCGCGGCGTCTTCGAGCAGATCGGCGGCTTTCGCATCGGTCGCGTCGGCGTGCTGTCGATCGGCCAGGAGAACGACGACACCGAGTTTTGTATTCGGCTGAGCACGTCGCAGCCCGAGGCCCAGCTGATCTACGAGCCGGGCGCGCGGGTTGAGCATAACGTTCCGGCTCAGCGCGCGACCTTTGCCTATTTTGTGCAGCGCTGCTACTCCGAGGGTTTATCGAAGGCGCGGCTCGGGCGGCTCGTCGGCCGCGAGCGCGGGCTGTCGTCGGAACGCGACTACACGCTGCGCACGCTGCCCGGCGGCGTCTGGCACGGCATCGTCGATACGTTTAGGCGGCGCGATCGCGGCGGCATCCTGCGGGCGGGCGCGATCGTCGTGGGGCTGGGCGTGACAACTGGCGGCTATGCGGTTGGGCTGGTCGGGCAGCGTGCCGAGCGTCGAGCGGCGGGAGTCGCAATTCGGGAGCGGCAGATTTCATGAGTGCAGCTTCCCGACCGCTGCGCGTGTTGATGGTCACGCCGCGATTTTTTCCGCTGATCGGCGGCGTCGAAACCCATGTCGATCAGGTCGCGCGGCGGCTGGTCCAGTCGGGGGCGGACGTGACCGTGCTGACGACCGATCCGGGCGGCAAGCTGCCCCGGCGTGAGCAGCGCGACGGCGTGACGATCGAGCGGGTACGCGCCTGGCCTGCCGAGCGCGATTATTATTTCGCGCCTGGCCTGGTCGATGTGATCGCGCGTGGATCGTGGGATCTGATGCACTGCCAGAGCTACCACACGCTGGTCGCGCCGCTGGCGATGGCGGCTGCGCTACGATCGCGGCTGCCGTATGTGGTCACCTTCCACGGTGGCGGCCACTCCTCACGGCTGCGCAACGCGATTCGCAGCCCGCAGTGGGCGCTGCTCCGGCCGCTGCTGGCACGGGCGACGAGGCTGGTCGCCGTTGCGCGCTTCGAGATCGGGCTCTACGGCCAGCGGCTGCGCGTTCCCTCAGAGCGCTTCGCGCTGATCCCGAACGGCGCGGATCTGCCGGTTACGGCTCAGCCATTGCCGCCGCTCACCGATGCGCCGCTGATTACTTCGGTGGGACGGCTTGAGCGCTACAAAGGCCACCAGCGGGCGATCGCGGCGCTGCCCCGTGTGCTGGATCGCTATCCCGGAGCCCGGCTGCGGATCGTCGGGACCGGGCCGTATGAGTCGGCTCTATGGCAGCTGGCGCAGGGGCTGGGCATCGCCCGTCATGTCGAGATCGGCGGGATCGCGCCGATCGATCGCCAGGGCATGGCCGAGGTTCTGACGCGCTCGTCGGTGGTGACGCTGCTGAGCGACTACGAGACCCATCCGATCGCGGCGATGGAAGCGCTGGCGGTTGGTCGTCCGGTGGTGGTGGCGGATAGCTCGGGTTTGAGCGAGCTGGCGCAGCGTGGTCTGGCCCGATCGGTGCCGCTGGACGGCTCGGCGGAGCAGGTGGCCGCTGCGATCCTTGAGCAGCTTGAGCGGCCGCTGGTGCCGCCGCGTCTCGATCTGCCGACCTGGGACAACTGCGCGGCCGGCTTGCTGGCGCTGTATCGCTCGATTGTGGAAAGGCCGAATCTATGCGCGTCCTGATGCTGACGCAGTTTTACCCGCCCTACATCGGCGGCGAGGAGCGCCACGTGCGCACGCTGAGCCAGCGGCTGGCGGCGCGCGGCCATGAGGTGGCGGTCGCGACGCTGGGCAACCAAGAGCTTCCTGCGTATGAGGACGATCAGGGCGTTCGCGTCTACCGGATTCGCGGTACGATGCAGCGGATCGAGAAGCTGTTCAGCCAGAGCGATCGCCGTCACGCGCCGCCGTTTCCCGATCCCGAGCTGGGATTGGCGCTGCGGGAGGTGATTCGCCGCGAGCGACCGCAGATCGTTCACGCGCACAACTGGCTGAATCGCTCGTTCTTGCCGCTGAAAGTCTGGAGCGGCGCGCGGCTGGTGCTGACGGTGCATGATCACAGCCTGATCTGTCCCAAGAAAAAGCTGATCCACGGCGACGACCCGTGCAGCGGGCCGCAGGGCAGCAAGTGTTTGTCGTGCGCGGGCGCTCACTACGGCAAGGCCAAGGGCGTGCCGGTGATGCTTTCCAACATCGCGATGAGCCGGGCCGAGCGCGCGGCCGTCGATATGTATGTGCCGGTCAGCCGCGCGGTGGCGCAGGACAACGGTCTGCTCGACAGCCGGCTGCCGGTGCGGGTGATCCCAAACTTTGTGCCCGACGATCTGGGAACGCAGCCAGCAGCGCCGCATGCAAATCTGGCGCAGCTGCCGGCGGGCGACTTTATGCTGTTCGTGGGCGCGTTCGGGCGCTACAAAGGGCTGGACGTGCTGATTCGCGCCTACGCCGATCTGGTTGACGCGCCGCCGCTGGTGATCATCGGCTACTCGACGCCGGAGTATCCCGTGCGCACCGTGGATCTGCCGCCGGGCGTGATCGTGCTGCGCGACTGGCCGCACGAGGCTGTGATGCAGGCGTGGCAGCGCTCGCTCTTCGGCCTGATCCCGTCGATCTGGTCCGATCCCTGCCCAACAGTAGCCATGGAGGGCATGTGTACGGGCCGGGCGCTGATCGCCTCGCGCATCGGCGGTTTGACAGATCTGGTCGTCGACGGCGAAACCGGACTGCTGGTCGAGCCGGGCGATCATTCCGCGCTAACTCAGGCGATGGCGCGCTTGCTGGCCGATCGTGAGCTGTGCCGGCGCATGGGCGAGGCCGGGCGGCAACATGTCACAGGCTTTCAAGCCAGCACCGTGATCCAGCGAATCGAAGAAATGTATGCTGAACTCCACGCACGATAGTCACGCGCTGCCGATGCAGCCGTCCGTTCAAACCGCGCAGCCGGGCATGAGCCGCGCCGATCTGCGCTACGCCTGGTACGCCGATCTTTATCGCTACGAGGGCGCGGTCAGCAGGCGGCTGTTTCTCAAACATCTGCTGCTCAGCCCCGGCTTTACGTTTAGCTTTTATCTGCGGCTGTGTCAGTTTTTCTACAACAAATCGCCCCGGCTGCTGATGGTGCCGATCTTCTGGATCTTCCGCATTATGCTGCGCCACTACACCTATAAGTTCGGCATCAATATTCCCTTCGACACGCAGATTGGCGTCGGGCTGTACATCGGCCATCCCGGAAATATTCACTTCAACGCCCGCGCGATCGTCGGCGCGAACTGCAACATTAGCCAGGGCGTGACGCTGGGCCAGGCCAATCGCGGCAAGAACAAGGGCTATCCTGTGATCGGCGATGCCGTGTACATCGGGCCGGGCGCCAAGATCGTCGGTGCGGTGCGCGTGGGCGACAACGTGGCGATCGGCGCGAACTGCGTGGTGACTAAAGATGTGCCCGACAACGCGGTGATCGTCGGTGTGCCGGGCCGCGTGATCTCCTTCGAGGGCGCGCACGACTACGTCGACTATACCGATTACCAGCCGCGCCAGGCCGGAAACGAGCGCCGTGCAGCGGATTAAACAATCGGGCAGCGCGGGCATTGTCTCATCGGCGCGACCAGCTGCAAGACTGCGCAGTCGTGATCAGGCCGGCGCGATCACGCAGGCCGGAGACTGGGGCTGGCTGCCGGCTCTGAGCCTGGTCGGCGCGATCGGCGTGGTGCTGGTGGCGCTGGCGCATGTCGGGGCGCGCTACGGTACGCCGTGGTCGCAGACGTTGTTCTGGACCGGGCTGACGGTGATGTATGCGCCGCTGTCGGCCCGGCTGGTGATGCCCGAACTCAAGCGGCAGGAGGCGATCGGCCTGGTGCTGTTTTTGGGCCTGGGCGTGTATCTGGCCAAGCTGCTGCATAGCCCGCTGGGCTTCACCTTCTTCGACGAGTTTCTGCACTGGCGCACCGCCAACGATATTCTCAAAAGCGGCCATCTGTTCGGCGAAAACTCGCTGCTGCCGGTGTCGCCGCTGTATCCCGGCCTGGAGATCGCGGCCAATGCGCTAGGCCAGCTGACCGGCATGAGCATTTTTCAGGCGGGCGCGACAATCGTGTGTGTGGCGCGGCTGATGCTGACGCTGACGCTGTATCTGTTTTATGAGGAGATCAGTGGCTCAGTGCGGATCGCGGGGATTGCCTCGGCGCTCTACATGGCGAATCCGCACTATCTGTTTTTCGACGGCCAGTTTGCCTACGAGTCACTTGCGCTGCCGCTGGCAACGCTGGTGCTCTTTTTTTTGCTGCGCCGTCGCCGCGCAGCCGGCCAGCAGCGCCGCATTTTGACAGTTCTGGCCGGAGTCTCGATCTGGGCGGTCGTCGCAACCCATCACGCGACCTCGTACATGCTGACGCTGTTTTTGATCCTGTGGATGGTCGTCACGTGGGCGTATAACAAATGGTTCGGCGCGCGCGAGCCGGAGCTGCTGTCGATGATGCTGCTGGTGATCGCGGCGAATGTGGTCTGGCTGATCTGCGTGTCGAGCATCACGATCGGCTATCTCGCGCCGCATCTTCAGGGCGCGGTCAGCTCGGTGCTGAACCTGATCAGCGGCGAAGGCTCGGACCGGGAGCTGTTCAAGTCGAGCACCGGTACGCCCGTGCCGATCATGGAAAAGCTGGCCGGTCTGGGGGCGCCTGGCCTGATCATGCTGCTGCTGCCGTGGGGATTGCTCCAGTTCTGGCTCGGCTACCGCAAAGGCGCGATCGCGTTTACCTTCGCGCTGGGCGCGCTGACCTATCCCGTGACGCTGGCACTGCGTCTGACCGGCGGCGGCTGGGAGATCTCGGCGCGCTCGTCGGTGTTTGTGTATATTCCGCTGGCGCTGGTGCTGGCGCTCGGCGTCGAACATGCGCGCTTGCCCGGCTTTCTCGGCTGGCTGTCGGCCTGGCTGGATCGCTTCAAGCGCTGGCTATGGCTCAAGCCGCTGGTCTTCGCCCCCTACGTTGCTATCGTCTTCGCGGGCGGCGTGATCGCCGGCTGGTCGCCGTGGGCGCGCATGCCGTGGCCCTACATGGTCGCCGCCGACACGCGCTCGGTCGAGCCGCAGGGACTGGCAGCCGCCGAGTGGGCGCGCGATTATCTCGGCCCCGATAATCGCATCGCCGCCGATCGCATCAACATGACGCTGCTGGGGACCTACGGCGAGCAAAGGCTGATCACACATCTGATCGATAAGGTTTCGATCTCGGGGATTTTCCTCGCGCCGCGCATCGGGCCGAACGAGCTGGCGGCACTGCGCGACGGTCGTATCCGCTATATCGCCGTCGATCAGCGCACAACCAGGGCTCGGCCGCTCGACGGGCACTACTACGAGAGCTGGGAGCAGATGGTCGCGCCGTTCACGCCGCCGGTCAATCGCGTGGTGCTGGACAAGTTCGCGGTGATGGCGGACATCGATCGGCTCTTCGACAGCGGCGATCTTCAGCTTTACGATGTAGGAGCACTGTGGCGTGACCCGTAATCTTTCCGATCTGCTGCTGGTGAGCGTGCTGGCAGTGGCGATGCTGGGTCTGGCGCTTCTGGGCTGGGACGGCGGTGTGCTGCGGCTTGTTCTCGGTCTGCTGCTCGTGCTGGTGCTGCCGGGCTATGCGCTCACGGCGGCGCTCTTTCCCGAGCCTACGTTGCCGCGCACCGATCGGCTGCTGTACACCGTGGGCCTCAGCCTGGTTGTCGCTATTTTGGGCGGCTTCGTGCTCAACTGGACGCCCTGGGGCTTGCGGTCGCAGTCATGGGCGGTGCTGCTGAGCTACCTCACGCTCGGCGGCTGCGTGGCGGCGGTCGTGCGGCGTCCGGTCGTGGTCGTCGCTCCCCAGCGATCGGCGCTGCGGCTCAGCCCCGGACAGGCGGCGCTCTTTGCGCTGGCGGCGCTGACTCTCGTCGGCTCGGTGGCGATTGCCAGAAGCGAGGCGGCGCAGCATCCCGCGCCGGATGTGGTGCAGCTCTGGATTTTGCCCGGCGAGCAGCCGCAGACGGCGCGGCTCGGCGTGATCACCAAAGGCCCGACGGCAGGAGCGTATCGGCTGGTGGTGCAGCGCGGCGGCTACACGATTCGCGAGTGGCCCGCGCTCACGCTCAAGGACGATGATCGCTGGGAGACCACGATCGAGCTCTCGGCGCGGCAGCCCGGCAGTGGCCCGATCGAGGCGCGACTCTACCGTGCGGCCGAGCCAAACGCGATCTATCGCAGCGTGACCCTGTGGCTGGACGAAAACCAGAAGCCATGAGATTGCGAAACGTATGCACTACGCCCCTACGCACGACATAACATCTTTAAAATCACCAAACATTTAATATCGCAACAACAACCCAGATAAAGGAAGCGCATGAGTATTCTGAATCGGCTGCGGAGCGCTGCGAACCGCGAGCTGCTGATCAACGCCGGGTCGATGATCGGCACAACCATGGTCACGTCGGGCCTTGGCTTCGTCTACTGGTGGCTGGCGGCCCGGCAGTTTCCCGCCGATGTCGTCGGCTTTGCCTCGGCGGCGATCTCAGCCATGAGCCTGATCGGTACGATCGGTATCGTCGGCCTGGGCACGCTGCTGATCGGCGAGCTACCGCGTTATCCCGAGCGGCGCGGCCCGCTGATCACGACGGCGCTGCTGGTGTCCGGGCTGCTCTCGGCGCTGCTGGGCATGCTGTTTGCGCTGATCGCTCCCGCGATCTCGGTGGAGTTTCAGCCGCTGGCAGGCGACGCGACGAAGGTTGTGCTGTTTGTGCTGGGCGTGGTGCTGACGGCTGTAACGCTGGTGCTGGATCAGGCGCTGATCGGGCTGCTGCGGGCCAGCCTTCAGCTCTGGCGTAACGCGCTCTTTGCGCTGATCAAGCTGGCGGCACTGCTGCCGCTGAGCTGGTGGCTGGCGGATACAACCGGCCTCGGCATCTATACCACCTGGACGCTCGGCAATCTGCTTTCGCTGGTCGGGCTATGGGGGATCGTGGCTGCGCTGCGGCTGCGCGTTCGGGCGCACCGGCCGCAGTGGGATCTGCTGCGCGATCTGCCGGGCGCGGCGCTGGGCCATCACGCGCTGAACCTGGCGCTCCAGCTGCCGGGCTTTGTGCTGCCGATCATCGTGACCGGGCTGCTCTCGGCCGCGCTCAACGCCAGCTTCTACATGGCCTGGCTGATGCTGCACCTGGTCTTTGCGATTCCTTACACGCTGACAACTGTGCTCTACGCGGTCGGCGTGGCCGATCGTGGGGCGTTTGCGCAGAAGATGCGGCTCACGCTCAGCCTGGCGACGACGATCGGCGTGGTCTCGAATGTTGTGCTGTGGCTGGGCGCGGATCTGATCATGGGCGTGTTCGGGCCGAGCTATGCCGCCGAGGCGGCCTGGACGCTGCGGATCATGGGCCTGGGCGTGTTTCCGCTGATCGTGAAAGATCACTATGTCGCGGTGCAGCGCATCCACAATCATATTCCGGCGACGGCCGCGCTGGTGACGCTGGGCAGTCTGCTGGAGCTGGGCCTGGCCGCGCTGGGAACGCAGTTCAACGGGCTGTACGGGCTGAGCATCGGCTTTGTGATCGCGCTCTACGTCGAAGGGCTGTACATGGCGCGGCCGGTGTATCAGGCGGCTAGCGCTCCGGCTGAGTGGCAGCCCGCCGAGACTGCGCTGTCGACGCCGAGCAGCGCGTAGCGGCAATAGCTCGATACTGCCGCCTCACAAGCAGCCAGATGCTTCATCGAAGATCAGGACCGGAAATCGCCTGTGCGCGACGCGCCATGCCCTACAATAGGCATTCCCGGAAAGGAATCAGCGACGCGAACATCATGAATAGGTTTTGCGCTTACGTGATCCTCGTCGGGCTGTTGATCAGCCTGATCTTCCCCGCTTCAAGCTCCGCTCAGCCGCTCCCGCCGGAGAGCGAGAATCTCGTCAGCTTTACGCGTCTGGGCGCTGCCGAGCAGAATCTGCGCGGCCCGTTCGACGCGGCGCACCTCGATTTTAGCCTGCCGGCAACCTGGGAGTTGACCGACGATCTGGCGCTTCAGCTTAATCTGACAACCTTTTTTGCCGGACAAGCAACCGCCGATCAAGCGGAGACAGCCGCGCGGCAGTTCGGCGGCACGCTTCAGGTCGTCGTCAACGGCGTGACGGTCCAGACGATTCTGCTGGATCAGCTCGGCGAGCGCGTGGTCGAGGTGCCGCTCCCACGCGAGGCGCTGGCTGCGGCGACGAGCGATGGACGCCAGCGGCTGAGTCTGCTGCTGGATACCGACGAGCAGTGCGGTCTGGAGCAGTACACCAGCGTGATCGTGCGTGCCAGCTCCCAGCTGATTCTGCCGCATCGCGTGGTCGCGCCGCCCACCGATCTTGCGCTGCTGCCGCAGCCGATTGTGCAGCGCTCGTTCACGCCCGACGCCGCGACGATTGTGGTGCCGGATCGGCCGACGGCGGGCGAGCTTCAGGCCGCGCTGTCGATCGCCGCCGGATTTGGCAGCATGACTGACAGCACGTTTCAGCTCGATCTGCTGCCGGTGAGCCAGGTCGACGAGACGACGCGTAAAAGCCGGCATCTGATTCTGGTTGGCCGGAGCGAAACGCTGCCGTTTTTCAATCGCGGCGGGCTGCCGGGCCGCAACGAGCCGGTCGCGCCCGACGACGGCATGATCCAGATGGCGGTCTCGCCCTGGAACCCGGCGCTGGTAGTGCTGGTCGCCAGCGGGCAGAGCGACGCAGCGGTGATCAAGGCGGCGCAGGCGATCAGCACGGGCGCAATCCGTGGCGGCGATCAGCCGGATCGGGCGCTGGTGGCCGCGATCCAGCCTGAGGAAAGCGCCGCAGCGTCGAGCGTGGATCGGACGTTCGCGGATCTTGGCTACGATGTGCAGCAGATGTACGGCCAGGGCGCGCAGTATGCCGCCTACCAGTTCGAGCTGCCGGCCGCTCAGGTGATCACCGACGAGGCGTATCTGGATCTGGCCTTTGTCCACACCGCGCTGCTGGACTACGATCAGTCGGGCATGACGGTCACGCTCAACGACGAGCCGATCGCCAGCGTGCGCCTTGACGATACGTCGACGCGGCTGAGCAGCACACGCATCGCGCTGCCCTCATCGGCACTGCGCGCCGGCAGCAACACGCTGGTTGTGCGCGGCGATCTGCTGCCACGCGCCGTGTGTACCGATCCGCGCGGCAACGGTCTCTGGCTGGCGATCCGCCCCGAGTCCAGCCTGCATCTGCCGCTCGGCTCCTCACCCGAAGCCCCGGCCCAGGCGCTGGATCTGAAGCGCTACCCGCAGCCCTTGACGATCAGCCCCAGCTTGCAGCGCCTGGCCTTTGTGCTCGCCGCCGACGATCCACAGAGCTGGGCAGTTGCCGCCGGTATCGCGCTCGATCTCGGGCGGCAGACACACGCGGCGCTGGCCGAGCCGCTGGTAGTTTACGGCGACAGCGTGCCCGAGCCGGTGCGATCGTCGCGCGATCTGGTGATCGTCGGGCGGCCCAGCAAGCTGCCGATCCTGAGCGAGATCAAGCAGGCGTTACCCGCGCCGTTCGAGTCGGGCAGCGATCTGGCTGCCGAGCCGGGCGCTCCCGTGCAGCTCAGGCGCGCATCCGGCGAGAGTGTCGGCTATGTGCAGCTGCTGGCCGCGCCCTGGGACGAGCAGCGGGCCGTGCTGGCGGTGCTGGGCAGCACCGAGCAAGGGCTGGAATGGGCCGGAGTCGCTCTAACAACGCCCAGGCTGCGCAGCCGTCTCAGCGGCAACCTGGCGATCGTGTATGAGGAGCAGATTACCAGCAGCGACACGCGGCCCCAGCAGGAAACAGCGGAGCAACCAGCGGCTGTGGCCGAAGCCGAGCCCGTGGCTGCGCCCACGCCGAGCCGCGCGATCCTCCTGGCCGCCGCCGCGATCGGTGGGCTGCTCCTGGCGCTGCTCGTCGCGCTGGCCGTCTGGTGGCGCAGACGCAAAGTGCGTCGGGTCGCACGAACGAGCGCGACATAACGTAGGAATTGCTTAAGTAAAGCGTTGGGCTACTGTGCGACTACTGTCGATCGTAGAGCCGAGCGCGCTGGGCCAGCACCCGCTCACGAGTTGGCACGCGCAGCGCGATGTAGGCGATGCCGATCAGCGCGACGCCATACGCTGCCAGCCGCCCGGTCCACGAGGGAATCGCCAGGCTGCTGAGCGTTATCACCACGGCGATCGTGCTGATCGCGATGATTTTGGCGCGGCGCGGCATGCCCAGTCCGCTGCGGTAGTCGCGAACCATCGGCCCGACGTGCGGCAGATTCAGCACCCAGCGCTCGAAGCGCGGGCTGGAGTGGGCAAAGCAGGCGGCGGCGCAGATGAAAAAAACGGTGCTCGGCATGACCGGCAGCAGTACTCCGATCCCTCCCAGGCCAACGAAGATAAATCCGGCGATCAGCCAGAGCCAGCGGGCGAGGGGATTCTTGGTTACCGTGCTCGGTGTGGTCGTGGTTTGCGGAGGTGTGATCTGCTCGTCCATGCGATCTTCCTGTGTCCCGCAAAGTGTACCACGACGAGGGAACAAAGGAACAAATAAACAAAGGAACAAGAGACAAAAAGAATAGATAAACCGGGCTCACTTTGGAAGTGAAACCCGGTTCTTGTTTCTTTGCCCTCACCCCCTGCCCCTGTTCCACCGTCGCGGACTCCCGTTCCCGCTCGTGTGCGACAGGCGCGAGGGAAGAGTCAAGCCTTTTGTTCTTTCGTTTTGTTCTTCCGTTAGGTTCTGGGTTCTTCGTTCTTTCCCCTTGTTCTTTTGTTCTTCTTCGCTCCTACGCGCTGACAGTTCGTGTCGCCGGAACCGCCGGAGCGGTATCCGTGACTGTCGTCGGCTCAATGGGGCGCTTGAGCAGATAGAGCGCGGCTGCCGTCACCAGCGTGCCGGCCACGATTGCGACGACATACATAGGCAGGTTGGTCACAGCCTGCGGGATCGCCAGCACGAAAATGCCGCCGTGGGGAACGCGCAGCTGGTTGCTGAAGAGCATCGACAGCGCGCCGGTTACGGCCGAGCCCAGGATGACCGAAGGAATGACACGGAACGGGTCGCGGGCCGCGAATGGGATCGCGCCCTCGGTGATGAACGAGATACCCAGCACGGCGGCGGCTTTGCCGGCCTCGCGCTCCTCGGCGGTGAAGCGATTCTTGAAGAGCATCGACGCCAGCGCCAGGCCGAGCGGTGGAGTCATGCCGGCGGCCATCACGGCGGCCATCGGCTCATAGGCTGAGGCATCCGCTCCGGCTGCGCTAATCAGGCCGACCGCAAAGGTATAGGCCGATTTGTTGACCGGGCCACCCATATCGACTGCCATCATGCCGCCCAGGATCAGCCCCAGCACCACCGCGCCGCTGGTCTGCATGCTGCTCAGCCATGCGGTCAGAGCGGCCACGGCTGCGCTCACCGGCGTGCCGACTACATACACCATCAGCAGGCCGACGATCAGCGTGCCCAGCAGCGGCAAGATCAGGATCGGCTTGAGACCGGCCAGATTACGCGGCAGATTGATCACCTTGTTCAGCCAGTTGGTCACGTAGCCCGCGATAAAGCCGGCGATGATGCCGCCCAGGAAGCCCGCGCCCAGGCTCGCCGCCAGCACGCCGCCGATCATGCCCGGCGCCAGGCCCGGCCGATCGGCGATCGAGTAGGCGATAAAGCCGGCCAGGATCGGCACGATCAGCGTGAAGCCTGCGCGTGCGCCGATGGTAAAGAGCGCCGCGCCGAAGGTGTTTTCCGCCTCCGTCACATTGATGCCGCCCACCGCGAAGGCCAGCGCGATCAGCAGGCCGCCGGCGATCACGAACGGCAGCATGTACGACACGCCAGTCATGAGATGTTTGTAGAAGCCGCTGCGGCTGCTGGACTTGGCCGCCTTGGCCTCCTGCACTGAGGTGACATAATCGACTTTGGCCGCCGCCGGTGCCGCTCCTGCGGCGGCTGCCGGAGCCGCCATCGCCTGCTCTAGCGCTGTCCGCACCACCGCCGAGCCATCGTTGATCGCGGCCTTGGTAGAGGTAGAGTAGACGGGCTTGCCGGCGAAGCGGCTGGTGTCGACGTTGGTGTCGGCGGCGATGATCACGACATCGGCGTCGCGAATGTCGGCGTCGGTGAGGACATTCTGCGCGCCGACCGAGCCCTGGGTCTCGACCTTGGCGCTGTGACCGAGCGCCTCAGCGCCGCGCTGGACGCCTTCCGCCGCCATGAACGTATGCGCGATCCCGGTTGGACACGAGGTGACGGCGACGATCCGCGCCGGACGATCTAGCGGAGTTGTTGCTCCTGTAGCAGGCGCTGCCTCGCGCAACGGCTCGCCGACCGCGCGCACCATCTGTGACTCGGCCTGGGCCAGCGCCGCCTGCACCACGCCGGGTCCGTCTTTGATCGCGGCCTTGGTAGAGGTGGAGTAGACGGGCTTGCCGGCGAAGCGGGAGGTGTCGACGTTGGTGTCGGCGGCGATGATCACGACATCGGCGTCGCGAATGTCGGCGTCGGTGAGGACATTCTGCGCGCCGACCGAGCCCTGGGTCTCGACCTTGGCGCTGTGGCCGAGCGCCTCAGCGCCGCGCTGGACGCCTTCTGCCGCCATGAACGTATGCGCGATCCCGGTTGGACATGATGTAACAGCGACGATCTTAGCCATGACTTTGCTCCTTTGACCATGTTCCCTGGCAACCCTGCCTGATCGCTCAGGCGATCTTTAGCTGACATTCATGCCCGTCAGCGATGGTTGATTCGTGTCCTTGCTGGGCAGCGCTCCGTCGATGAGCGGCTGGACGGTGACGTGTTGGCGATAGCTTTCGAGAACGTCGAGCGGCGGAAGATGCGCGCCGATGCGTGTGATGGTTCCGACTGAAAAGGCTGTGGCCAGCTTAGCGCACTCGGCCAGGCTCAGCGCTGCGGTCTGCCCGGCGATCAGGCCCGCGACCATCGCGTCGCCCGCGCCGACCGTGCTCTGGACTTCAACCTGTGGCGGCACCGCGAGCAGCGCGTTCTGGCGATCGACAAACAGTGCGCCGCGCTCGCCCATCGACACAACCACCAGCCGAATGCCGTTCTTCAATAGCTGCTTGGCCGCCGCTTCGATCTCGGCCAGATCGTTGAGCGACCGATCGACCAGCTGCTGCAATTCGTCGATGTTGGGCTTGACGATCGTCGGGCCGGCCTGGACGCCTTCGTGTAGCGCCGCCTGGCTGGTATCCAGCACAATGCGCTTACCCTGCGTCTTGAGACGGCGGATCAGATCGGCGTAGATCGTGTCGGGAACGCCCGGCGGCAGCTTGCCGGCCAGCACAAAACAGTCGTGATCGATCGCCAGCTCGTTGATCGTCTCGTGCAGCCGATCCAGCTCGGCTTCGCTGGGCGTCAGGCCGGGTAGATTAATATCCGTCGTCTGCCGGCGCGTCTGATCGACGACCTTGATGCCGGTGCGCGTCAGCCCCGGAATGCGCACAAAGCGATCGTCGATGCGCTTGCGGGCAAAGTGCTGCTCGAAGACCTGCGGATTATCCTTGCCCAGAAACCCGGTCACGGCGACGCTCAGCCCGTAGTCGGCCAGGAATGAGGCCACGTTGACGCCTTTACCGCCCGCGTCGAGCTGTAGCGATTGCGCGCGATTGACGGCGTTTGGCGTGAAGTTTTCGACCATCACCGTTTGATCGATGGCCGGGTTGAGCGTGACAGTTGCGATCTTCATAGGCTGCGCACCTCCACCGCGTTTTTGCAGAGCAGCGCGCGCTGAGCCAGACTCTGCATCTCGGCGAACGAGCGGCTGCGGATCTGCGCTTTGACCTCGGCGATGCTGGGCGTGCTCACGCTCAGCTCCGAGACGCCCAGGCCGGTCAGGATCACCGCGCCCTGTGGATCGCCCGCCACGCCGCCGCACACGCCAACCCACTTGCCGGCCCGGCTGGCCGCTTTGACCGTCAGATCGATCATGCGCAGCACGGCAGGATGCAGACCATCGGCCTGCTTGGCGAGCTGTGGATGCAGCCGGTCCATTGCCAGCACATACTGCGTCAGGTCGTTGGTGCCGATCGAGAAGAAATCGACCTCCTGCGCGAACTGATCGGCCAGCACGGCGGCGGACGGCACCTCGATCATGATGCCCAGCGGAACTTTGGACGCGTTGGTCTCCTGGCGAATCTGCTCCGCCAGCGCGCTGGCCTGGCTCCAGTCTTCCAGCGTCGAGATCATCGGAAACATGATTTTGATCGGCCCGTAGGCGGCGGCGCGGTAGATCGCGCGCAGCTGTGGGATGAACAGGTCCGGCCGCTGTAAGCAGAGCCGCACGCCGCGAATGCCCAGAAACGAGTTGTCTTCTTTGGGCAGGTTGAGATACGGCACTTCTTTGTCGCCGCCGATGTCCAGCGTGCGAATGATCACCGGACGGCCCTGCATCGCCTGCACCATGTCGCGATAGGCCGCGAACTGCTCGTCCTCAGACGGAATGCTGTTGCGCTCCAGGAACAAGAACTCGGTGCGCATCAGGCCAACGGCTTCGGCTCCAGCCTCGACGGCGGCTGCGGCATCGGCGGCGCGGTTGATATTGACCGCAACTTCGACCTGGTGGCCGTCGCTGGTCACGGCCGGCTCGAAGCGCACGGCCTTGGCCGCGTCTTGCTTGCGCAGCAACTCCTGCTGGAGCGCGCGCGCCGCCTGAATATCGTCGTCGTGCGGCTTGAGGTAAAGCTTGCCGTTGAAGCCGTCCACAATACACGGCGTTTGATCGGCGATCTTGTGCAGATCCTGGCCCGCGCCGACGATCGCCGGAATGCCCAGCGAGCGCGCAATGATCGCGGTATGCGAGGTCGGACCGCCCTTCACGGTGCAAAAGCCCAGGATCGTGTCGGGATCGAGCGCGGCGGTGTCGGAGGGCGTGAGGTCGTCGGCCAGCAGGATCACCGGCGCGTCGGGCGTTGCCGGTGCTGGCGCGTCCGAGCCGACCAGGTGGCGCAGCACGCGATCGCCGACATCGCTCATATCGACGGCGCGTCCGGCCAGGATCGGATCGTCGAGCTTCTGCATCTGCGCCACGCGCTCGTTGATCATCTGCTGCCAGGACCAGGCCGCGCTGTGGCCCTCGAAGATCAGTCCCACCGTCTGCTGGATCAGCCCGGTATCGTTCAAGAACTCGCTGTGGGCTTGGAAGATCGCGGCCTTGCCCGAGCCGAAGCGGATTTTAACCTCGTCGTACAGCTGGTCAAGCTCGGCATTGGCGGCGTTCAGCGCCGCCTGGAAGCGGTCGCCCTCTTCCATCGTATCGCTCGGCCGGTCTTCGACCACCAGTTTGCGCTGCATGTACTGGCGTGTCACGCCGATCGCCAGGCCGGGAGCCGCGCTGATGCCGCTGATCGTCGCGGCCACGCTGCGGGGAGTCCAGGCCAGCGTGCCGACAAGCTGCGCGGCGGACGGCGCTTCTTCGTCTTCGTCGCCCAGCCCCTCGGCGATCGCCTGCTGGAGCGCTTTCAACGCTGCCGGCGCGTCGGCGCCTTCGGCGGAGACACGAATCGTGGTGCCGTGCTCGACGCCCAGCTTGAGCAGCGAGATCAGGCTTTTGCCGTTCGCGATGTCGTTGCCGCGCCGAACTTTGACGTCGGATTGGTACTTTTTGGCAAGATTGACGAAAAAGGTTGCCGGTCGCGCATGAAGGCCGGTTTTGTTATGGATCACTGCCTCAAAGCCGCTGGCGTAGTCGCTGCCGACCTCACGTGCCAGCGCCGGCGGCCGATCCCCGGTCAGCGCGGCGATGATGTCGCCGGGATCGTTGGTGCGGATCAGCTTGTTGACCTGCTCTTGATCGCCCAGCACGCGGGTCAGCCGTCGCAGTACCTCGATATGCTCGTCGGACTTGGCCGCGATCCCGACCACGATATGCACGGTCTCGCCGTCGTTCCAGGCTACGCCCTCGGGAACTTGCATCACCGCGATGCCGGTCCGCTTGATCAGCTCACGGTCCTGAGGCAGACCGTGTGGAATGGCAATTCCGTTGCCAAGATAGGTGTTGGCGACTTTTTCGCGGCCCAGCATGCTTTCGATATAGCCGGGCTCGATGTGTCCGCTGGCGACGAGAATCTGGCCTGCTTGTCGGATGGCCTCTGCTTTGCTGCCGGGATGCGCGCGCAGTTGGATCTGCCGTTGATCAAGCTCAATCATGTTCAACTCCGAAGCAGTCATGAGATTTGGTGAGTACAGTGAAGAGGAGGTTGATGTGGCGATTGTAATCGATTACATACGTGTTGTCAAGCGGCAATTTCAAGAGATCTCAAAATTGCTTTCCTCTTCACGGGAGATCGAGCAATTTTCGGGCCATCTGTAGACAACGATTTCAGGGGATTGCAAAAACATATCATTATTTGCTATACTTTTTGCAATCGTTTACATTCGATCTCGCTCAGGAGACCATATGGCAAGCATAAAAGATGTTGCCGAGGCGGCCGGTGTCTCGACGGCGACGGTCTCGCGGGTGCTCTCGAATCATCCGCATGTCCGGCCGGAAGTTCGCGAGCGCGTCATGGCGGCGGTGGCCAGGCTGGAGTACCGGCCCAATCTGGTCGCGCGCAGCCTGCGGTCGCAGCAATCCAACACGATCGGCCTGATCGTCTCTGATATTCGCAATCCCTTTTTCACCGCCATCAGCCGAGCGGTCGAAGATACCGCCTACGAGCGCGGCTACAGCGTTTTGCTCTGTAACAGCGACGAAAATCCCGAGAAGGAGCAGCTGTATCTGGATCTGATGCGCGACGCTCAGGTAGCCGGCGTGATCTTCTCGCCGACGCGCCACACCATCAGCCGCTTCAACACGCTCAACATCGATTTTCCGACCGTCCTAATCGATCGATCGCCGCGCACCGGCGAGGTCGACGCGGTGCTGCTGGATAACGCCGCCGCCGCCCACGAGCTGACGGCCCATCTGCTCGATCAGGGCTACAAGCGGATCGCGGCGCTACTGGGCGAGGTCAGCACCACCGGCCGTGAGCGCCAGGTAGGCTACGAGTCGGCGCTGCGCGAGCGCGGCATTGCGCCTGTGCCGGAGCTAATTCGATATGTGCAGCCCAGGATCGAGACGGGCCGCGCCGCGACTCGGGAGCTGCTCGCGCTGCCTGAGCCGCCCGACGCGATCTTTACCAGCAATAGCCTGCTGACTGCCGGCGCGCTCCAGGCCATTCGCGATCGCGGCCTGTTGATCCCCGACGACGTAGCGCTGGTCGGCTTCGACGAGACAACCTGGGCCGCGCTGGTGCAGCCCGCGATCACGCTGATCGAGCAGCCGACACATGAGATCGGCAAAACCGCGACCGAGCTGCTGCTGCGCCGGATCGGTGATCCCCAGCGTCCGCCGCGCAAAATCATTTTGCAGGGCGAGCTGCGCGTGCGTGGATCGAGCGCGCGGCGGCAGGAGAACCTAGAACCAAATGAAAGAACCAAGAAGTGAGGGATTGAATGAAGGAAGAGCGCACGGTCGCAGAGTTTGGATCAGCCGGAGCAATGCTGGATCGTCCATATCGAGGGGACGGCACAGATCAGCCACAGCATCTGCCGCTGCCACCGGCCCCGCTGCCGCTATTCTTCGGCGGCCGGCTGCGCAAGATGTGGCGCTACGTCTCGATCTGGAGCGCCGATCTGATGGTGTGCGCCGGTAGTATCGAGGTCGGGCCGGTTCGCCAGGAGTTCTGGGCGGTCTGGGATCGGGGCGGGCAGCGGCTCTGGGAGCGAACGCGTTTCTTGCCGTGCTGTGTGCAGCTTCCGCCTGGTCGCGTGCTGGTTCAAGATGGCGGCGTGACGATCGATGTGGCGCTCGACGAAAACACTGGCCTGCAAGTGGTGACGCCTACCGGTCGCGCGTACACCTGGACTCGCAAGCAGATCGTGCGGGCTCACGGCAGCATTACGCTACACGGAGTCTCGCGGCGGGTGGAGGCGGTCGCGCTGATCGACGACAACGCGGGCTATCATCCGCGCCACACGCACTGGTACTGGTCGGGCGGCGCGGGCCTCGATCAGCATGGTCGCTCGGTCGCGTGGAGCTTGATCGTCGGCCTCAACGACTCGCCCGTTAGCAGCGAGCGAACGATCTGGATCGACGGCGTGCCGCACGAGGTTGGCCCGGTCCGCTTCACCGGCGATCTATCGGCCGTGGCGTTTGCGGAGGGCGGCGCGCTGGGGTTTACTGCCGAGGCTGTCAGGCAGCGCCGCGATAATCTCGTCCTGATCCGCTCCGAATACCGCCAGCCCTTTGGCCGGTTTGCCGGCACGCTGCCCGGCGATCTTCGGCTGCGCGATGCGTTCGGCGTCATGGAGGAGCATACGGCGGTCTGGTGAGGGAAGAACCAAGGGAGAACAAAGAACAAAGGAACAAAGAAGGACCAAAAACCCCTTCTCCTGTCGCGACGGGAGAAGGGGAAGGCACATAAGTGCCAGGGGATGAGGGCCTACGCGGCCACAGAAGCCTCCTTACTCACGGTTTCAAACATCTGCGCATAGGGAAAATCACAGCCAAAGCGCGCTAGCTCCTCCTGCATGTGCCGATCAATCGCCGCCTGCTGCTCGGCCGACAGCAGCTCCGACGAGCCGCCGCGCGCTCCTTTGCGCAGTACTGCGAAGCCCTCTAGCCGCTTGTTAAAGGGAAACGGCCGCTGAGGCGTGAACTTCTCGTCCATGCGCTTCATATACTGGAACTGACTCTTCTCGACCACCTGCGCAAGCTCCTCATCGGTCAGCTCCACGCCCATGAACGCCGCGATCCGCCGAACCACGCCGGCATGATCCGCCTTCAGCTCCTCAAACGTCAGGAACAACACATTGTCGCGATTGCGCCACGGCCAGTAGCCCGCCAGGTGCTGAGCCCACGAGCCGTACTGGAACTTGCCGAACAGAAACAGATTCAGCCACTCCTCGACGGAAACCATCGGCCCCGAGATCATGCCCTTGCTGAAGAAATAGCTCGACACAAACACATCTTTGGGATCACGCACCACGACGATATATTTTGCCTCCGGGCTGTACGGCACGTAGTTGCTCTCCAGATGCGTCTTGATTATCCGCACGCCAGTCAGCGAGGTGCGCGCGGGCAGCTCGTTGGCGAGCTTGATCACGTTGGGCATCGGCGCCTCAGGCCACGGCACGACATCATGAATATGACGAAACTCGCCCGTGCCGCGATTGGCGATCTGATGCGCGATCTGAAGTGTCCAGTAGGTGCCGCTCTTGGCGTAGGTGCAGACCAAAACGTCGTGGCTGGTCGGTCGGTATCCCTTGAACGCGCGCTGCTTGATTTTCGGCGACTGCATCTGGTCGGTCATGACGCGCAGGGTTTGCCGGCTCAGTCCAAGCTTGCCCGCCAGCGCCATCATGATAAAAACCAGCATCATCATGATCCAGGTGAAAAACTTCCCGATCCGATCCGCGATTGACCATTGCTTTGCCATAGCTCACCGCTCCTGCTAGTCACCACATGCGCGATCTCATCGTGATAACAGCTAAACAAAGAACAGTGGATCGATCTTGTTGATCCGCGTCGATCGTCGTTTGTTCTTGGTTCTCTGTTCT
>DASWTW010000537.1:0-8384 GCA_036401895.1 Herpetosiphonaceae bacterium
GGGAACGGCTGCGCCGTCGCGGTCCAGTCGTGCAGAACCTGCTGGCGCTCGGTCGCCGTGAGGAGCGACATCTGGCCCACCTGCTGCGTCGGCGCGGCGGCGATCGCGGCCAGAATCGTCTGGAGATGTCCCACCAGCCGCGCGATCGTCTCGGCCGTGAAGCGCGACCGATCGTAGTTGACGCGCAGCGCGATCGTCTGGCCCGGCGCGATGATAATATTCAGCGGATATTTGCTGCGCTCGTCGCTGTGCATATTGGCCATGACCACGCTGGGCCGCGCGCCGCCGGGTCCGCCCGATTCTGTGGCCGGATAGTTTTCGAAGACCAGCAGGCTGTCAAAGAGCGGCTGGCCGCGTGGAACGTCGCTCCAGCCCTGGACCTGCACCAGCGGGCTGTACTCGTACTGGCGCAGATCCGCCTGCTGCGCCTGGATCGCTTTGAGCCAGGCCAGCGCCGTGGCTGCGGGCTGCACCTGGATCCGCACCGGCAGCGTATTGATGAACAGGCCGATCATCTGCTCGACGCCGGGCAGATCGGCCGGACGGCCCGAGACGGTTGTCCCAAAGACAATATCGTCCTCGCCGCTGTAGCGACTGAGCAGCAACGCCCACGCGCCCTGCATCACGGTGTTCAGCGTGAGGCCGTGCTGCCGCGCCAGGTTTTGCAGCGTAGCGCTGAGATCGGCGTCCAGGCGCGTCTCGTAGACCGCATTCGGCGGCGTGTCGGCGTTCACGCTCAGCGCTTGATCGACACCGAGCGGCGTAGGCGCGGTGAAGCCTGCCAGATTGCGCCGCCAGAACGCCTCCGCCTGCTGCATGTCCTGCTTCTGCAACCACCCGATATACTCACGGTACGGTCGCGGGCGGGGCAGCGGCAGATCGCGGCCCTGCGCGAACGCCTCGTAGGATCGGAAGACCTCGCCCAGCACCAGCGGCAGCGACCAGCCGTCGAGCAAAATGTGATGCTGGCTCCATACAAAGTGATGCGCATCGTCGCTGCTCTGGAAGAGCGCCAGCCGCATCAGCGGAGCCTTGCCGAGATCAAAGCCGAGCGCCAGATCCTGATGCACAAACTGCTGGAGCCGCGACTGCTGCTCAGCCTGATCCACGCCGCGCCAGTCCTCGATCGTCCAGGGCAGCCGCGCCTGGCGCCGCACGACCTGAAGCGGCGATGCCAGTCCTTCCCACAGAAAGGCCGTGCGCAGGATCGGATGCCGATCGACAACCTGCTGCCAGGCGCGCTGAAACGCTTCTATCTGGAGATTGCCGTGGAGCGTGCAGATCGTCTGCTCCGCATACAATCCGGGATCATATAAGGTATGAAACAGCATGCCTTGCTGCATCGGTGAAAGGGGATAGACATCCTCGACATTTTTCATACAGGGAGTTCCTCCGAGGTATCGACGTCATCGAGCAGGCTAGCAAGCTTGTCGAGTGTATCTTGATCAAGTTGGGCAAGCGGGAAGTCCGATGGCGTGAAGCCGCCGGCGTCAGGCGTGAGACAGTGCGCGATCAGGTCTTGTAAGGTCGCAATAAAATCATAGGCTACGCGCTCGATTGTGGCGCGCTGGTGGATCGCCTGGCTATACACCCAGGAGAGCTGGAGCATACCCTCGTAGACCGATCCCGTTATCTCAAGCAGGTGATCGCGTGGGCTATCCGCACTCTGGGAAAGGCCGGTCGATCCACGCGCCGGCTTCAGCAATCCAGCCGTGGGCGCGCCGCGATCGAGCTGCCCCAGGTAGTTGAAGATCACCTCAGCGGCAGGCATAGCGCGCAGTGGCGCGGTCTCCTCAGCATCATTCAGGTAGCGCAGCACGCCGTAGCCGATGCCGCGCTGGGGCACCTGGCGCACCTGCTCTTTAATCGCTTTGATCGCCGCGCCGAGCTCAGCCGCTGGATCGACGCTCAGCAGCAGCGGATACAGCGCCGTGAACCAGCCCACCGTGCGCGACAGATCCACCTCGGCAAACAGGTCTTCGCGGCCGTGCCCTTCCAGATCCACCCGCAGCGCCGTGTCGCCCGTCCACTCGTTGATCGTCAGCGCCAGCGCCGTCAGCAGCACCTCGGTAATCTGCGTCTGATACGCATCGGCTACCTCGTGCAGCAGCGCGTGCGTCTCCTCGGCGCTCAACCGCACCGTGACCATCGCGCTCGACGCTAAGGTATTCGCGCCGCTCAACTGATCCACCGGCAGCGCAGGGACCGCGCGTCGGGCAGTCGACAGCCAGAACGGCAACTCAGCCAGCAGCTCGGACGAGGCCGCGTAGGTGCGCAGGCGCTCAGCCCACTGCTTGAAGGCCGTCGTCTTGGGCGGCAGCACGATCGCGGTTTCCTGGCGCAGCTGCGTGTAGGCGGTTTGCAGATCTTCGAGCAGAATCGACCAGGAGACCGCATCCACGGCCAGGTGATGCACGACGATCAGCAGGCGCTGCGGCTGATCCGGCCCACGCTCGAAGAGCGCCGCGCGCAGGATCGGCCCGCTTTGGAGATTCAAGCTCGCCTGGATCTCGGTAGATGCCCTGCCGATCGCCACTTCATGCTCGGCCTCGGGCAGCGCCGACATATCAACCGTCGCCAGCTCGATCTGGGACTCTGTGGCGTGCTCCTGGGTCCAGCCGGACTCAGTCAGGTCGAAGCGCAATCGCAGCGCGTCGTGGTGCCGGAGCAACTGCTGAAGGGCTTGCTCCAGCGCGGCCGGATCGAGCCGTTCACCGGCTTCCAGCAGCATCGCCTGGTTGAAATGCTGAGGCGTGGGCAGATCCTGCGCCAAAAAGTGCTGCTGGATCGGGGTCAGCGGCACCGCACCCATCACCAGCCCTTGCTCGGCCACAACTACGGGCGTTGTATCGGCCACGGCGGCTAGCTCGGCGATCGTCTGATACTGGAAGATCTGCTTGGGCGTCAAGCGTAGCCCGGCCTGATTGGCGCGCGCGATCACCTGGATACTGAGGATCGAGTCGCCGCCCAGGCTGAAGAAATTATCGTGGATGCCGACGCGCTCCAGGCGCAGCACCTCAGCCCAGATCTGCGCCAGCGTCTGCTCGGCCTCGGTCTGCGGCGCAACATAGGTCGCGGCGTGAGCAACACTTGTCTGATCCGGCGCGGGCAGCGACTTGCGATCGACCTTGCCATGTGGCGTCAGCGGAAGCGCATCCAGGACGACAAAGGCGCTGGGCAGCATGTAGGCCGGCAGGCTGGATTGGAGGAACTGGCGCAGCTCCTCGCTGGTCGGCGCGGTCTCGGGCTCAGGCACAAGATACGCCACCAGGCGCAGCTCGCGGCCGCCATCGGCGCGCGCCACGACCACCGCCTCACGCACTGACGGATGGTGCGCCAGCGCGGCCTCGACCTCGCCGACCTCAATGCGGTAGCCGCGGATCTTGACCTGCGTGTCGGTGCGACCGAGGAATTCGAGCGTGCCATCCACCAGATAGCGCGCGCGGTCACCCGTGCGGTACCAGCGCTCGCCGTCGATCGTCACGAACTTCTCGGCGGTCAGCTCGGGGCGGTGAAGATAGCCGCGCGTCACGCTCCCACCGCCGAGGTACAGCTCGCCCGCCACCCCCACCGGCACCCGCTGCCGGTGCGCATCATACAGGCGCAGCTGGGCGTTGGGCAGCGGGCGACCGATCAGCTGGCGCGTGGGCAGCTGCTGTGGATCGACCACGTGACAGGCGCAGATGATCGTGCCTTCGGTGGGGCCGTAGAGCACGATGAGCTCGGCCTGCGGAAACACCGCCAATGTGTCGGCCAGCAGCTCCGGCGGCACCGCATCCCCGCCCACCCAGATCCGCCGCAGGCCCGTGAAGGCTTCCGGCGTGGCGGCCTGCCGCGCCTGCTCGACGATCTGACGCAACAGGCTGGGCACTGCGTGCAGCAGTGTCCAGTCCTGGAGCTCCGTCACCAGCTGCGGCAGATCCAGGATCTGCGCCTGGCTCTCGATCACGACCGTGCCACCCGCCAGGAGCGGATTGACCAGCTCGAAGGCCGCGATGTCAAAGGCCACCGAGGCCAGCCACGGCTGCACATCCGTCGCGCGGTAGCCGAACGTCGTCTGGCTGGCGTGCAGCACCTGCCACAGCTGGCCGTGTTCCACCGCTACCGCTTTCGGCGTGCCCGTTGTCCCCGACGTGTAGATCAAGTACGCCAGATGCGCCAGCCCGACCCCACTGACCGGCGGCGTCACCGGTTGCACCGCGATCGTCGCCGCATCCGCATCAAGGTCAACAACCTGGGCGGTCGTCTCTGGCAGCGCCGCCCGCAGCGCTGCCTGCGTCAGCACGACCACCGGCTGCGCATCACGGAGGATGAAGGCGACGCGCTCGGCGGGATAGCTGGGGTCGATCGGCACGTAGGCGCCGCCCGCTTTCAGCACGCCCAGCAGCGCCACCACCAGATCGAGGGAGCGATCCAGATACAGCGCCACCCGCGTCTCGGGCGCCACGCCCAGCGTGTGCAGGTGGTGCGCCAGCTGATTGGCGCGCGCATCCAGCGCCGCGTAGCTCAGCTGCTCCGCCCCACAGATCAGCGCCGGCGACTCGGGCGTGCGCGCCGCCTGCTGCGCGACGAGCTCGTGGACCAGTCGCTCCTGGGTGTAGGGCTGCGCCGTCGCGTTCCACGCCGCGAGTTGCGCCTGTTCCGCCGCCGTCAGCAGCGGCAGCGTCGCCACCGGCGCGTCGAGATCCGCCACCAGCGCGCCCAGCAAGCCCGTGAAATGTGTCAGCAGCCGCTCGATCGTCTCCGGCGCGAACAGGTCGGTGCTGTATTCCAGCACACCCTCAAGTCCAGCCGCCGTCTCGGCAAAGGTGATGCTCAGATCGAACTTGGTCGTATTGGTCGATACTTCGACCGGGGTAAATGTGAGTTCGCCCGCCTGAGCCGTAGCCTGCGACGCACTGTGGACCGCAAACATGACCTGGAAGAGCGGATGGCGGCTGAGGTCGCGCGTTGGCTCCACAGCATCGACAATCTGTTCAAAAGGCAGATCCTGATGGGCGTAGGCGCCCAGCGCCGTCTCGCGCACGCGGGTCAGCACGTCACGGAAGCTGGTCGCACCCTGGAGGTCGGTGCGCAGCACGAGCGTGTTGACGAAAAAGCCGACGATGCCTTCGGTCTCGCCGCGCGTGCGGTTGGCGATCGGCGTGCCCACCACGATGTCCTGCTGCCCACTGTAGCGACTGAGCAGCACCTGCCACGCCGCCAGCAAGGTCATGAACAGCGTCGCCCCTTCCCGCCGGCTCACTCCCACTACCGCCGCGCTCACATCCGCTGGCAGAGCAAACGGATACGTCGCTCCCTGAAACGATGGCATCGCCGGCCGTGGATAATCGGTGGGTAGCTGGAGCGGTTCGATAGCTGCGAGCTGCTGCTTCCAGTAGCCGAGCTGCGCTTCTAGCGCAGGACCTTGCAGCCACTGACGCTGCCAGACCGCATAATCGGCGTATTGGATCGGCAGCTCCGGCAGCAGCGCCGGAGTGCCGGTTACCGCCGCGCGGTACAGCTGAACCAGCTCGCGCAACAACACCTGCATCGACCAGCCATCGGCGATGATATGATGCATGTTCAGCAGCAGCACATGTTCGGTTGCGTCTAGCCGGAAGAGCGTCGTTCGGAGCAGCGGCCCGGTCTGGAGATCGAAGGGTTGACCGGCATCATCCGCCAGCCCGCGCAACATGGTCGCCTCGCGATCCTCATTGAGGTCTATCTCAAGATCGACGTATCGCAGCGGCAAAGCCTGGGCTGGCGCGATCACTTGCGCCGGCTGGCCTAGCTCCGTTGGAAAGGTGGTGCGCAAGGACTCATGGCGCTGCACGAGCGCATCCAGGCTCTGCTGCATCGCCGCAACGTCTAGCGTGCCCTGCAAGCGGAGCGCGATCGGCATGGCATACGCGCTGCTGCCCGGCTCCAACTGATCCAGGAACCACAGCCGCTGCTGCGCATACGACAGCGGCAGCGCCGGCTCGCGTCCCACCGCCCGCAGCGCCGGCGGCGCGTACTCTCCCGCGCTGTACTGACGCTGATCCAGCACGCGGGCCAGCCCGGCCACGGTTGGCGTCTCGAACAGCTGCCGCAGCGGCACCTCCTGCCCAAACACTGCCCGAATGCGCGACACCACCTGCGTCGCCAGCAGCGAGTGCCCGCCCAGCGCGAAGAAGTTCGTTGTCACGCCCACCCGCTCCCGCTGCAACACCTCAGCCCAGATCCCCGCCAGCAGCTCCTCGCTCGGCGTCTGCGCGTCATGCGCATCTGGTTCACCATCAAACTCGCTGGGCGCGGGTAGGGCTTTGCGATCGATCTTGCCATTGGCGGAGAGCGGGAGCGCGTCCAACACGACAAAGGCGCTGGGCACCATGTAGGCGGGCAGACTGGATTGCAGGTGCTGGCGCAGCTCCTCGCTGGTCGGCGCCATCTCGCCATCCGGCACGATGTACGCCACCAGGCGCAGCTCGCGGCCGCCATCGGCGCGGGCCATGACGACGGCTTCACGCACTGCCTCGTGTTGCACGAGCGCGGCCTCGACCTCACCAACTTCGATGCGGTAGCCGCGGATCTTGACCTGCGTGTCGGTGCGGCCGAGGAATTCGAGCGTACCGTCGAGAAGATAGCGCGCGCGGTCGCCCGTGCGATACCAGCGCTCGCCGTCGATCGTGACAAACTTCTCGGCGGTCAGCTCGGGGCGGTGGAGGTAGCCGCGCGTCACGCTCCCGCCGCCGAGGTACAGCTCGCCGGCCACACCGACCGGCACCCGCTGACCATGGGCATCATACAGGCGCAGCTGGGCGTTGGGCAGCGGCCGGCCAATCAGCTGGCGTGTGGGCAGCTGCTGTGGATCGACCACGTGACAGGCGCAGATGATCGTGCCTTCGGTCGGCCCGTAGAGCACGATGAGCTCGGTCTGCGGGAACACCGCCAGCGCGTCGGCCAGCAGCTCCGGCGGTACCGCGTCCCCACCCACCCAGATCCGCCGCAACCCAGCAAAAGCGTTGGGGGTGGTCGTCTGCCGCACCTGCTCGACGATCTGGCGCAAGAGACTCGGCACCGCGTGCAGCAGTGTCCAGCCCTGGAGCTCCGTCACCAGCTGTGGCAGGTCCAGGATCTGCGCCTGACTCTCAATCACCACCGTGCCGCCCGCGATCAAGGGGTTGAACACTTCGAACGCGGCGATGTCGAAGGCCACCGACGCCAGCCACGGCTGCACGTCCGTCGCGCAGTAGCCAAAGGTCGTCTGGCTGGCGTGCAGCACCTGCAACAGCTGCCCGTGCTCGACCGCTACCGCTTTCGGCGTGCCCGTTGTCCCCGACGTGTAGATCAAGTACGCCAGATGCGCCAGCCCGACCCCACTGACCGGCGGCGTCACCGGCTGCGCGGCGATCGTCGCCGCATCCGCATCAAGGTCAACAACCTGGGCGGTCGTCTCTGGCAGCGCCGCCCGCAGCGCTGCCTGCGTGAGCACAACCACCGGCTCGGCATCGTCAAGAATGAAGGCGACGCGCTCGGCGGGGTAGCTCGGGTCGATCGGCACGTAGGCGCCGCCCGCTTTCCACACCGCCAGCAGCGCCACGACGAGATCGAGCGACCGGTCGAGGAACAGCGCCACCCGCGTCTCGGGCGCCACGCCCAGGGTGTGGAGGTAGTGCGCCAGCTGATTGGCCCGCCCGTCCAGTGCCGCGTAGCTCAAGCGATCCGCCCCGCAGATCAAGGCGGTCGCTTCCGGCGTGCGCGCCGCCTGTTGGGCGACGAGCTCATGCACCAGTCGCTCCTGCGCGTAGGGCTGTGTTGTCGCGTTCCACGCCGCGAGCTGCGCCTGTTCCGCCGCCGTGAGCAACGCGAGATCGGCAATGCGCTGTTTGGGATCGGCCACCACTCCTTGGAGCACCAGCTCGAAGTGCGCGACTAAGCGCTCGATCGTCTCAACCGCGAACAGGTCGGTGCTGTACTCTAAAATGCCGTGCAGACCCTCGGAGGTGTGATTCAAGGTCAGGCTCAGATCAAATTTTGAAATATTATGCCCAGTTAGCAGTGGTGCGCTCGTTATATTCGAAAATTCAGGCGCTTCACCCAAGGCTGTTTGAACGGCAAACATGACCTGAAAGAGCGGATGGCGGCTGAGGTCGCGCTCGGGCTGGACCTGCTCCACGACTTGCTCGAAGGGCAGATCCTGGTGGGCATAGGCGCCCAGCGCCGTCTCGCGCACGTGCGCCACCAACTCCCGGAAGCTCAGCGTTCCAGCCACCTCGGTGCGCAGCACGAGCGTGTTGACGAAAAAGCCGACGATGCCTTCGGTCTCGCCGCGCGTGCGGTTGGCGATCGGCGTGCCCACCACGATGTCCTGCTGCCCGCTGTAGCGACTGAGCAGCACCTGCCACGCCGCCAGCAAGGTC
>DASWTW010000538.1:0-3792 GCA_036401895.1 Herpetosiphonaceae bacterium
TCCCTCGTTTGCGGCTGCAACTGTTGGTCAGCGCTTTGTGGCGGATAGCAGCATCGCGCGCGACGGCAGCGACCGCATTGCCGAGGTGCCGGATACACTGCGACACTCAGTGACGGTGAAGCTGAAGGTCGAGCAGTATCATCCGCTGACTCAGGACAACCACGGCCTGAGCTACATATATCCGCTGACCAAAACCTTTAAGACCGTCGAGCTGGTGGGACGGCCGGTATCGCTGGGCCATCTGGTCGATAGCAATGTGCAGGGTGGTCTCTACTATAGCGCGCAGCATACCTACACGCCGTACTTCGCGCATGGCGACGAGGTGATCACCGGCACCGCATATCAAGAGCTGATCACGAATTTTCCGCTTGGCTCGCAGCGTCTTACGGGCGCGTGGCTGCTGCTGGAAGTGAGCGACGCCAACGGTACGGTTGAGAAGTATGAGCGCGAGATCGTGGATCGGATCGGCTTTGAAGGCCGACAGCCAGGCGGCACGATCCAGATTGGCGGCGGAGGCAATGGGACAGCACCGCTGGTCAACACCCAGGACGTCTTCACAGTCTTTGCCACTAGCAGCAAGATTCCGCCGTCGGTCATGCAGCAGTTCGGTAAGCATGCGATGGACCGGATGCAGCAGTTGAAGATCACAAACGCTGCCGAGTTAGACGAGTTGGGGCGCATTCAGAATCCTTCGGCAGCGCAAAAGCGTCGCATGCAGGAGATCCAGGCAGGGCTGAACGAGGCCATGACTGCGATGAACGCCACAATCGGTGCAATGTTCATGACGTACTCAGGTGTGATGAACGAATCGCTGGCACGTGGTATGGTAACGCGTGCCTATGCCGACTCTACCGACGTGTATATTGTGTCGAGTCAGATCGACGCCACCAACCAGAATGATCCCAAGCTCAATATGAACCTTGACCTCCAGCGGGTTGCCGGACGTGTAATTGCAGCGCCGGGACAAGCAGCCAATGCCGAGAAGGGCTACCTGACCTGGTCAGGCTACTACAACTCCTGGGTCGAAGGTGGTGTGCTGTCGACACTCACGAACCAAGTAGCAGTCAGTACATGGCTGATATTTGCAGTGGCAAATGAACAGAACGTGCCACTGGAAATCCTCTCCCTTAAGATGATCGATAAACTGGCTCCACTCAACCTGTCCGTCGAGGCCAAGGCGCGCATTACCGCCGACCTCAAAGCGGGTTACATCGTCATCGTGCCGCAGCGGATGATCACGATCGATGGAACTACGACCGTCGGCTGGTGGCGCATCGATCCCGAAACGGGACGTATGACAGACGTGATGGAAAACGGACTCCATGTAGCGTACATTGAGGTTGCTTTTCTCTGGTACTACGCCTCTTTCATGTCCGGGTACGTATCTGGGTTTGCCTACGCTGTGTTGCTCAAGATGTACGCCAATGTCATGTTCCGCGGATTTTTAGGTCTCGATCTAACTCCAGAAGAGGCCAAGGACCTTCTTCTTTCAGGACTCAAATCAGCTCCAGCAATGAAGTATGTTTCGCTTGCCCAGGAAATCTCGACTTTGCACGGCTTATTTTTCTCTACAATTCCCACGATCTTGAAGTTGGAGGCGCATCTGGGAGATTTTGTGGTTGACAAATTACTGGGCTTGGAGATAGGTATTAAGTTAGGCTATCAGACCGCATTTAGGCTCGGCATCGACCCACCACTGCCTGACGTTCTTGTTTCCGGCGTAGAGCCGCCCAGCGCTCAAACCCGCGATCAGGCGCTGCTCCGACCCACACCAACCTATAGCTCCTCGCGGGTCAGTGTGGACGGAACGACCGATTGGGCCTCGCTGAGCGACATCACCGGCGCAGCCTGGCAGAGCACAGCAGCGACAGGCTTGCGCTACACCGAGCTATCCAGCCGTGCCGCGCAGCTCCGCGACGCCAGCACGGGAGCGCTGATCGCCACAGGAGCCGTCACCACCAAAGCAGAATCAGGCGGAATCGCCACAGTCGAAGGCTCGATCGAGTATCGTGTGACGGGCCGTAGCCAATCCTCGTTCTACGCGCCTGCGCTGCCGGAGCTTGCGGCCGGCGGCGCATGGCAATCCTACGACGCCGCGCTCAGTGCCGATGCGCCCTACACCATCGATCTGCGTGACGCGGTGGTGACTGTCAACAGCACGGATGTGTACACCGGCTCGTTCGAGCTAACAACCGCCGACGCGACCTCAGTGCGCGGCCTGGGTCTGACCGCGCAGCCCAACCTTGCCCCGGCAGTGGCGCTGCGAACGCAGGAAGCGAACCTGATGGCAGGCCCGATAACCGGCACGCTCACCGTCGGCGAGACGAGCGTTGACGCAAGCAGCAGCTGGGCGATCGCCGAGTACACCGGCCCGCTCACCGTCACCGCCGAAACCGCGACGACCGACCGGATCGCGCTGGCCGGCGATGCCGATTTCTTCACGCTGCGGACCTCGCCCACGACATCGACGACCAACCCCACGACAGCGGTTACGTTTCGCGCCGAGATCGGCACCAACGCGACCGATGCCTACACAACCACCGTCGAAGCGCCCGCAGGCTGGAACGTCGATCTCGACGCTGCGGGATTGATCAAAGCCACACCGCCCGAAGGCACGGAGCCCGGCGCGTACACGATCTTGGTGACGGCCCAATCCTCGGCCCATCCCGATCTCTTCGCCACGACGGTGCATACCGTGACGACGACCGTGCATCAGGGCCTGGAATTGAGCCTCGATCCCGACGCGCTGATCACCGTGCCATACGGCACTGCCAATCCCGACGTGCTGTCGGGCGATATCAACAATGGACAGGCACAGGTGCCAGGCGCGGCCTATACCGCGACGATCACCAACACTTCGACGTCTGCGCACACCTTCTCAGTCTCGGTCGCAGGGCTGCCTGATGGCTGGCTGATCCTGAGCGGCGCTGAGGGCAGAACCGCAACCAGTGTCACGCTGCCGCCCGGTGGTGTCGGCCAGATCGGTTTGTACGTCAAGCCGACGACGGGCACGCTCCCCACGCCCGGCACCAGCTATGGTATTACCGTCACCGCGACTGCAACCGACTCGCCGTCGCTGACGCAGACCGCGAACCGCACATTTACCATGCCCTCGCTCGCGTTCAGCCAGGTGAGCGCCACGCCGGATCTGGTGTATAGCACGCCCGGTCTGACGACGACCTTCGACCTGAACCTGCGCAACGTCGGCAACGCGATCGGCTCGTTCCCGATCCTGACTGAGCTGCCGCAGACGCTGTGGACCACGAATGCCCCGACAATGCTAACAGTGGGTGCCGGCCAATCTGTCACCGAGACGGTGACGCTGTCTACGCCGGATGGTCAGGTCGGCCGGGAATACCGGGTTGCCGTGCTGGCACCTTCCGGCGTGTACACTCCGACCACAACCTTCCTGGTTCGGATGGTCAGTCCACAAGCGCTAGCCGCCCATGAGACAGCCGAAATCGCGCGGCAGCTTCCAGACTCGGAGCTGGGATCTGCCCTGGATCATCTCGGTAATGTGATCGAAGATCTGGAAGCCGACATGCTCGATCGTCCGACGCGTGATCGCGTGGTCGTGTCGATCGGCACTGTCGGTGAGCAGCTTGAGCCGTATCCGGCGCTGCCGGCCGCAGACGCACTGCCAACCATCGGCCAGGCACTGAGTGGCCACACCAGCGAGACCGATATCGCCGCCGATCTGGTGGATCTGCGCGAGGCGCTGCACGATCTTCAGGAACAACTGGCGATCATCGCGCAGTACGGCCTGGCGGCGCAGATCACGCCCGGCGCGGC
>DASWTW010000539.1:0-2991 GCA_036401895.1 Herpetosiphonaceae bacterium
GGGAACGGCTGCGCCGTCGCGGTCCAGTCGTGCAGAACCTGCTGGCGCTCGGTCGCCGTGAGGAGCGACATCTGGCCCACCTGCTGCGTCGGCGCGGCGGCGATCGCGGCCAGAATCGTCTGGAGATGTCCCACCAGCCGCCCGATCGTCCCGGCCGTGAAGCGCCGCCGATCATAGGTGATGCGCAGACCCAATCCATCGGCGGTAGTAGCGGTCAGATTGAGCGGATAGTTGCCGCGCTCCAGACTGCGCTGGCTGGAAATCTCCAGGCTGCGACGATTGCCCGGCTGCGACTGGCTGGTAGCCGTCGGGTAGTTCTCAAAGACGACCAGGCTTTCAAAGAGCGACTGGCCGCGCGGGATCTCGCTCCAGCTCTGGACCTGCACCAGCGGGCTGTACTCGTACTGGCGCAGCTCGGCCTGCTGGCTCTGGAGCTGCTTCAGCCAATCGAGCAGCGTTGCGCGGGAGTCGATCTGGACCCGCACCGGCAGCGTGTTGATGAAGAGGCCGATCATGCGCTCGACGCCGGGAAGATCCGCCGGCCGGCCCGCGACCGTCGCGCCGAAGAGCACATCCTGCTCGCCGCTGTAGCGGCTGAGCAAGAGGGCCCACGCGCCCTGCACCACCGTGTTCAGCGTCAATCCGTGCTGCCGCGTCAGCGCTTGCAGCTGGCCGCTGAGCTCGCTCGGAACCTGAACTTCCAGCTCGACATTTTCCACCGGCCCTGCATCGGACGTGAGCGGATAATCGACGCCGAGCGGCGTATGCGCGGTAAAGCCGGCCAGATTCTGGCGCCAGAATGCCTCGGCCTGCTGCATGTCCTGCTTCTGCAACCACGCGATGTAGTCGCGATACGGTCGCGCCGCAGGCAGCCGAATGTCGCGGCCCTGCGCGAACGCCTCGTAGGATTGGAAGACTTCGCCGATCACCATCGGCAGCGACCAGCCATCCATCAGCAGGTGGTGCTGGCTCCACAAAAACTGATGCGTGTCGTCGGCAGTCTGAAACAGCACCAGCCGCATCAGCGGCGCTTTATCCAGCGCAAAGCCCTGGCGGAGATCATCGCCCAGAAACGTCGCGATCTCGGCTTCCTGCTCGCCCGGCGATCGATCGCGGAGATCGTGCTGCGCCCAGGGCAGCCGCACCTGGCGATACACGACCTGAAACGGCTCGTCGCGGCGCTCCCAGACAAAGGCCGTCCGTAACACCGGATGCCGCTCGATCACCAGTTCCCAGGCGCGCTGAAACGACGGAACATCGAGGTTGCCGCGAAGCGTGAGATTAATCTGCGTTAGATACACTCCCGACTCCTGGTCGTAGAGGGTATGAAACAGCATGCCCTGCTGCATGGGCGAAAGTGGATAGATCGCTTCGACAAGATTCCGTTTGGTGCTCATGCTACTCCTCGATAGTTCCGCTCAGCTCTTCCAGCAGATCGTCCAGCTCGTCTTGATCAAAGTCCATTTCCGGGAAGTCTGACGGCGTGAAGCCGCCGGCGTCGGGCGCGAGACAGTGCGCGATCAGCGACTGTAGCGTCGCGATGTACTCCTGGGCGATGCCCTCGATCGTGGCGCGCTGGTGGATCGCCTGGCTATACATCCAGGACAGCTGTAGCGCGCCCTCATGGATCAGCGCCGTGATCTCCAGCAGATAGCGGCGTGGGCCGTCCGGGCTCTGTGTCGCGCCAACCGATCCCTGAGCGGCGCTGAACACACCGCTCGTCGCCGCGCCGCGATCGACCTGGCCCAGGTAGTTGAAGTTGACTTCGGCGCCCGGCATGGCCCGCAGCGCGTCTGTCTCCTGGTCGTCATTCAGATAGCGCAGCAGGCCGTAGCCGATGCCGCGTTGGGGCACCTGGCGCACCTGCTCTTTGATCGCTTTGATTGCCGCGCCGGGATCAGCTGCCGGGTCGACGCTCAGCAGCAGCGGATACAGCGCCGTGAACCAGCCCACTGTGCGCGACAGATCAATGTCCGCAAACAGATCTTCGCGGCCGTGGCCTTCCAGATCCACCCGCAGCGCCGTGCTGCCCGTCCAGCTGTTGAGCGCCAGCGCCAGCGCCGTCAGCAGCACCTCGGCGATCTGCGTCTGGTAGGCGTTGGGCGCCTCATGCAGCAGCGCGCGGGTTTCTTCGACGCTCAATCGCACCGTGACCGTCGCGCTGGTCGCCAGGAGATTCGCGCCGGTCGGGATGTCTACCGGCAGCGCGACCACGGGCTGCTGCGCGACAGCTTGCCAGAAGGGCAGCTCTGCCAGCAGATCAGGCGAGGTCGCGTAGGTGCGCAGGCGCTCGGCCCACTGCTTGAAGGCCGTGGTCTTGGCCGGCAGCGCGATCCCGGTTCCGCTACGGGCCTGGGAGTATGCCGACTCCAGATCTTCGAGCAGAATCGGCCAGGAGACCGCATCCACGGCCAGGTGATGCACGACGATCAGCAGGCGCTGCGGCTGATCCGGCCCACGCTCAAAGAGCGCCGCGCGCAGGATCGGCCCGCTTTGGAGATTCAGGCTAGCTTGAATCTCGGTTGTCGCCGCCTCAAGCGCTGACGACAGCTCGGCTTCGGAAACTGTGTGGAGATCGATCGCGGTCAGCACCGGCTGCTCATCTGGCGCGGCGTGCTCCTGAGTCCAGCCCGACTCGGACTGGTGGAAGCGCAGCCGCAGGGCGTCGTGGTGCCGGAGCAGCTGCTGAAGCGCCTGCTCCAGCGCGGCCGGATCGAGCCGTTCGCTGGCCTGGAGCAGCACCGCCTGGTTGAAATGCTGCGGCGTGGGCAGATCCTGCGCCAAAAAGTGCTGCTGGATCGGCGTCAGCGGCACCGCGCCCGTGACCAGCCCTTGCTCGGCCACCACCAGCGATGTCGTATCTGCCATGGCGGCTAGCTCGGCGATCGTCTGGTGCTGGAAGATCTGCTTGGGCGTCAAGCGCAGTCCGGCCTGGTTGGCCCGCGCGATCACCTGGATGCTCAAGATCGAGTCGCCGCCCAGGCTAAAGAA
>DASWTW010000540.1:0-8471 GCA_036401895.1 Herpetosiphonaceae bacterium
ATAATATCGACGCCGCCGGTGGTGCCCTGCACCCGAAAAACCAGCCCGACGCCGACGCCGTCAAGCACGCCGCCGTAGAGCGTGTAGAGCAGCGGATCGGCGGTGGCGCTCATGTAGCGTCCGACGTAGGGATTCAGCAGATCAATCGCAAACGAGAGCGCGACGGTCGCGTAGACTGTGCGGATGCCGAAGACAAAGCCGCCCAGGTAGCGAAAGCCCGCGATCAGCAGCGGGATGTTTAGAAGCAGACTGATCATGCCGATCGGCGTGCCAAACAGATCGTTGAGGATGATCGCCACGCCGGTCACGCCGCCGGTCACGACGTTGTTGGGCACCAGAAACAGATCGACCGATATCGCCACGCAGATCACGCCGACCGTCATGATCAAATAATCGCGCAGAGTCCGCGCGATTGTGGGGAGGTACTTCCACATGGTCTGACCACCCCGGCTCACGGCTGATCTTGCTCGATATTCTCGCGCAGATACGCCTCGACAAACAGATCGATGTCGCCGTCGAGCACCGCCTGGGTGTTGCTGGTCTCGGCGTTGGTGCGGTGATCTTTGACCATGTTGTAGGGATGCAGGACGTAGGAGCGGATCTGGTTGCCCCAGGCGGCCTCGCGGTATTCGCCGCGCAGCTTGCGGCGCTCCTCGCGCTGGCGTTGCAGCTCGCGCTCCAGCAGCCGGGCTTTGAGCACCTTCAGCGCGGTTTCTTTGTTTTGCAGCTGCGAGCGCTCGTTCTGGCAGGTCACCACGATCTGCTCAGGCGTGCCGGCCTTGTAGGTCAGCCGCACCGCCGAGTCCGTGGTGTTAACGCCCTGGCCGCCGTGACCACCCGCCCGGAACACGTCGATGCGCAGGTCGTCGGGCTCGATCGTGATGTTGATCGCGTCGTCGACCTCGGGCATGACCTCCACGCCCGCAAACGAGGTATGCCGCCGGTGCGCCTGATCGAAGGGCGAGAGCCGGACCAGCCGGTGTACGCCTGCCTCGGCCTTGGCGTAGCCGTAGGCGTACGGCCCGCGCAGCTCGATCGTCGCGCTTTTGATGCCGGCTTCTTCGGCGGGCATATCGTCGATCAGCGCAACCTTCCAGTCGTGCTGCTCGCCCCAGCGCATGTACATTCGCAGCAACATCGCCGCGAAATCCGCCGAGTCCACGCCGCCGGCGCCGGGCTGAATCGTCATAAACGCGGCTGCCGAGTCGTACTGGCCCGAGAGCAGCGTGCTGATCTCAAGCTCGTCGACAGTTTTGGCCAGCTGCCTGACTTCGCTCTCAAGCTCGGCCAGCATCGCGCTGTCGTCTTCGGCGGCGGAAAGCTCCAGCAGCTCGGCGGTGGTGCTCAGCCGCTCGTCAAGCGTTTTCCACTTGGTTGTCTCGGCCTGAAGCAGCGCCAGCCGCTGCATGATGCTCTGCGCCTCGCCGGGATTGCTCCAAAACTCGGGGTCGCTCGACTGCGCTTCCAGCTGGGCGATCTGCTGCTCACGTGCGGCTAAGTCAAAGCCGCCCGCGAAGCGCCTCAAAGCGCGTTCGCAGGCTCTCCACTTCGTTCAAAAGTTCGCTAAAAGTTGCCATCGGCTCAGTCCTTTATAACAGGTTATGGAATCATTCAGCTTCCGGATCGTCCACGATCTGCGGCAAGGCTACAGCCACGTCGTCACGGATCACGACCAGCGCCCGCCGGTCGGCCCAGGTTGGCGTGTAGTTCACGACGATCAGCTGCGCGCCATGCTGAAGCGCTAGCTTCGGCAGGTCGGCCACGGGATATACTTCCAGCCCGGTGCCGGCTACGATCAGCAGATCACACTGCTTGACGGCGGCTTCGGCATGCAGCCAGCTATCGATCGGCAGCAACTCGTCGAAGAGTACCAGATCCGGCTTCATCGCGCCGCCACATGCGCAGCGCGGCACCGATCCTTGCTGCGCTGTCGCCAGATGCTCGGCTGTGGGCCACGATTGGCTGCACTCAATACACGACGCTGTGCGCAGATGGCCGTGCAGCTCGTAGACAGTCTGCGAGCCGGCCTTCTGGTGCAGCCCGTCGATGTTCTGCGTGACGATCGCCTGGAGCTTGCCGCGCCGCTCAAGCTCGGCCAGCGCCCGGTGGGCCGGGTTCGGCTCGGCCTCCAGAATCGTGGTGATGTGCGGCGCAATCCAGCGATAGAACGGCTGCGGATCGCGCTTGAACATCCGCAGCGAGGCCACCACCGCCGGATCTTCGTTGTTCCACGTGCCCGACATCGGCGAGCGAAAATCGGGAATTCCCGACGGCGTGCTGATGCCCGCGCCGGTCAGCGCGACGATTTGGCTGGCGGCGTGTACGGCGGCTCGCGCTCGTTCGATCGCTGCTTCAGTCATGCGGGGAATGGTAGCATATGCCCGAAGGGGAACCAAGCGCACCGGCCGGGATCAGCTGATCCCGGCCGGTGCCATGCATCCAATGTGTGCTAATTAGTAGCGGTTATAGCCGCCGCCACCACCGCCACGGTTGTATCCGCCGCCGCCGCCGCTGCGCGAGCCGCGCTGCTGCGAGAAGCAGTCATTGCAGTACACCGGACGATCGCCGCGAGGCACAAAAGGCACTGTTGTTGTTCGCCCACACTGCGAACAGGTTGTCTCGTGCTGAACCCGCTCGCGCTGTGCATAGCCGCCACCACCGCCGTAACCACCGCCATTGCCATAGCTGCTGCTGCTGTAGCCACCGCCGCCGCCATAGGATCGCTCGCTCCCGTAGCCACCCTCGCTGCGCTGCGATTTGCGAGCGCGGCGGCAGTTCTGGCAGCGGGTCGGTGCGTTGTCAAAGCCCTTCTGTGCGTAGAATTCTTGTTCGCCTGCGGTGAAGGTAAACTCCGTGCCACAATCCCGGCACGTCAGCGTCTTGTCTTCGAAGCTCACGTGAGCTCCTCCTGAGTTAAAGAAAACCCGTGTGGACGACTAAGATAGACCTGCGATGGTGGTGAGGGCCAGTTCTGGGGGAACAGGGTACCGTCAATTTGGGTTATTCGCGGGGGCCTAGCCAAGTACCACGGCCCTAGTATAGGGCATAGTATGTGCAATTGCAAGAGCCCAACCTTTCAGTTTTCTTGGTATTAGTGCGGTATTTCGCTATTCCTTGCCCGATGCCAGCTTATGCGCCCAGCGTGTTGTCTCAGGCAGACGGTACCTGGTGGTGCAGCGCATCACATAATCGATAGCGGTGGTCAGGCTGATGCGGTGGCCGCTGGAAATATAAAGCGGCTTGGTATTTTCACGTGTGCGCAGCACCGCGCCGATGACTTCGCCCTTGTCGTGGAGCGGCTGCCACGCGCCGCGCTCTTCGGGCAGCGCGTCGTGCTTGCCGATCAGCCACGACTTGGCGACGCCGATCGACGGCGTGTCGGTGAGCAGCCCGAGGTGAACGGCGATACCCAGCCGCCGTGGATGGGCGTAGCCCTGGCCGTCGCAGAGCAAAATGCCAGGCTCCGTCTCTAGCTGGGCCAGCGCGTCAAGCACCGCCGGGATCTCGCGAAACGACAGGAAGCCCGGAATGTAGGGAAAGGTTGTGGGACGGCGGGCGATCGCCTGATCCTGAAGCTGAAGATCCGACAGCCGCAGCACCGCCACCGCCGCGCGCGTGACGGCTCCGTCCTCCTCGAAGCCCACGTCGACGCCCGCCACATACTCGATCGGCCCCAGCCGATCCTCGATCACGACCTGACTCCGCAGCTGTCGCTGAACTTCCAGTGCTTCTTCAACCGTCGTCGGCCAGTGTTCCGGCTGATTAATCAGCATACTGTGTCACCTTTCTGCGCTCGTCGGCAAGCCGAATCACCCGCTCGGTCTCGCTCCACAGACTGTAGCGCGGCAGCTCGTCGAGCGTGACCCACGCAACCTCGGCCGCATCGTCGTCGGCGACCGCCTCGCCGGATTGCCACTCGGCCAGCACGTCGATCAGCGTGTAGTGGAATTGCACCCGCCCATCGGCATCGCGATCGATCAGATCGACGACCGCGACCACATCGCGCACTGTGATCGCCAGCCCGGTCTCTTCGCGGGCCTCACGCCGGGCCGCCTCGGCCACAGTCTCGCCCAACTCCTGCCGGCCACCGGGCAGGCTCCACTCGTTCTCACGTGGAGGCTTGCCACGCCGGATCAGCAGCACACGATCCTCGCGCCAGATCACAGCGCCCACGCCGATCAGCGGTGATGTAGGATATTCACGCGGCATATGTTTTGGCTGACTCCTTTCGCCTGCTAACAAAGGTTTGACGCAAAATCAGTGGCACTGGTATAATCGTTGGACTTTAAAGCCCTCGTCCAGATTCCACTTGGAGAGCATGTTCGAATGAACGATTTTATCAACTTTTTTACCCAGCCGGACCTCGAATTTGGAGGTGTTAGCTGGGCCACTGGCCTGTTCTGGCTGGCCTTGCTCGGAGCGGGCGTGTACCTGCTCACCCGCTGGAGCGACTCGAACCCCGCTCGGCAGCGCTTTGGTCGCCAGTTCGCGATGGTCGCAACGGTTCTTGGTGCGCTTGGCCTGTTGTTGTTGCTCCTCAACTTTGTTCAGTTCTCGCCTTTCAACATTCGGCTGTGGATGTATCTGCTTGGGTTTGCTTCGCTGGGCTATGTCGGCTACGCCGCCTACTACTACACCAGCAAGTTACCGGCCCAGGTTGCGGCCTCGCGTCCGGCGCGCAGTGTCCGCACGACTGGTGGTCGTGGCGCGCGAACCTACCAGGCTACCGGCACGGCGGCGGCGCCTCGTCCACCGCGTGAGCCGCGTCCGGTTGCCACAACCACCCGCCGCGAGGCTCGCCGCGACAAGAAGCGCAAAGGTCGATAGGTCAAAGCCCACATTTCGTACCAGCGCAGGTGATATTCTGCGCTGGTGCTCTTTTTTAATTAACATATACTATTGCAAGCGATCGCGATTGTGGTTTGGAAAGCAAAATATTGTTGTCGTGTAAACATAACCCAAGCGATGCTTCAAAACTATTGTTGAGATTGATTACTGGCAAAGTAGAGATGATTGTAGCCCAGAATTACGATCTAGCTGCGTAGATGGCGCGGATTTAGGTCTGATGTTCTACCATGGTATAATTCTTAACATCACCTCCAGCTCATAGCGTGATGAATAGTGGAGCGATCATGGTGTGCGTGCGGCTCACAAGTGCAAGCGACTCGATAGCGGTACAGCGCAGGGCAAAGGCAGTTTCCCTCGGTGGAGCAGGCTTTTGGCCGCTGTTGGGCTGTACCTATCGGGCGCAGTTGCCGGCTGAACGTGCCGTATCTTCATGGTATTCTCGGCGCTGTCGTGCCGCTCCTGCACGTCCAGGAGGGTAGCTTATGGAGGGGACCCTGCACCCGATCGCTCCCAATCAGACGGAGGCGCTGACCGAAGAGCCTTCGTTGAGCCAGCTTCAGGCTCAAAATCAGCTGCTGCTGAGGCTGCTGCGTACCTCTGCGCTGCTGGCCGCAGAGCTGGAATCCCAGGATTTTGCCCAGACGGCTGTTCAAACCATCGTCGAGTCGCTGCCCGGCGTCGTCAAAGCCGCGCTGTGGTTCTTCGATCGCTTCGAAAAGCGGCTGCGACTGGCGGCGGTGTATGGCGTGCCGCATCTGCCGGTGCTGGACACCGACGCGCGGGATCAGCTGGCGCTGCGGCTGTACGAGGGTCATGTGGGCGAGGCGGTCGCGACGCATCAGCCGCGTCTGCTGGCGGCACCTGGCGCGTTTGTGGAGCAGATCCAGACGCTTGACGCTGAGAATGCCGCGATTTTATCGCAGCTGGCCGCCGCGCTACCGCCGGATCTGCGTATCGCCTGCCTGCCGCTCTATCTTGGCTCGCTGCCGATCGGCGCGCTTGAGCTGTTCTATACCGATTCTGAATCTAGCCCGACCCAGGAAGAGCTGCCGCTGCTTCAGGCCTTCGCCGATCAGCTGGGCGTGGTCTTTCATAACGCGCAGATGTACGCCGAGATGAGCGCGCAGCACCGGCGGCTGCAAGCCTTCGACGCCGTAGTTACGGCGATCACCAACGCCTCGGATGTTGAGCAGATGCTTGAGCAGGCGCTCTCGGTGACGCTGTATGTCGTCGGGGCGGAGCGCGGCATGATTCTGCTCAACGCCGAGGGCCTGGCCGAGGTTGCCGTCAGCTACCAGATCGCGTCGAGCGCCTTTGCTCCCGGCGCGCATTTTCCGCTGGAAGGCTCGCCCTGCGCCGAGGTGATCCGATCGGGGCAGCCCAGCGTCCAGCCACTGCGATCGCTGCATCCGTGGGCCGCGCTGCTGCCCGCCGATATTCAGGCCGTGGCGCTGCTGCCGCTCTTGTCGGGCGGTACCGTGGTGGGCGTGCTGGTGATCGGGCTCAGCGGCGACAGCGAGGCGCGCCTCGACTGGGCATCGCTGCTGGCGATCGGCAATCAGATCGGGATTGCGGTTGCCAATCATCAGCTCTACAATGCCAGCCAGCGCGAGCGCCGGCAGCTGGCCGGGGTGATCGCGTCGATCGCCGAGGGTGTGATCATCTGCGATCGCCTGGGCCATCTGGTGCTCTCGAACGATGCGGCGGAAACGCTGCTGGCCCAGCCGCTGGAGGTTGGTATGCCGCTGGCCGAGCTGGCGCGGCTGCTGGTGATGCGCACGCTCGACGGTCAGGCTGTTAGCAGCGAAGAAACGCCCTTCGCCCGCTGTCTGCGCGGTGATGTGTATCAGAACTACGATGTCATGATCAATGTCGGCGTGGACGTGCAGCTCTTCATCAGCTGCTCGGGCGCGCCGCTGCTGGCCGACGACGGCTCGATCGACGGCGCGGTTGTCGTGATCCGCGATGTGACCGAGTACAAACGCCATGACGCCGTGCGCGATGAGTTTGTGGCAGTGGCCGCGCATGAGCTGCGCGCGCCGCTGGCGGCGGTCAAAGGCTACACCGATCTGCTCGTGCGGCGGATTCTGCAAGATGCCAGCAGCACCGAGCGCGATCACAAAGGCATTATGATGCTGTCGCGGCAGATCGAGCACCTGGTGCAGCTGGTCGATAATCTGCTCAACGTGTCGCGGCTGGACTCGGGCCAGCTTGAGCTGCATCTGACACGCGTCGATCTGGTCAGCCTGATCGAGGCCAGCATCGAGCGCATCAGCCTTGGCGATGCTAATCACGACTTTTTGTTCAACGGCCCGCCCAGGCTGGATATCATCTGCGATCAGCTGCGGGTCCAACAGGTGTTTACCAATCTGCTCTCCAACGCCGCGCGCTACAGCGCTGCGCACACGCGCATTACCGTCGAGCTGTGGGTTGAGCGCTGCGCCGGCGAGCAGGGCGCGGCCCGTGGCACCTTCGATGAGGACTGCGTGGTCGTCGCCGTGCGCGATGAGGGCGTCGGCATGTCGCCCGAGATCCAGGCCAAGGTTTTCGATCGCTACTACCGGGCGAATACCGCCACCGCTACGAGCGGTCTTGGTCTCGGCGTGTATCTGAGCCGCGAGATCGTGGTGCGGCACGGCGGGCGTATCTGGCTTGACAGCGCTCCCGGCCAGGGAACCTCCTTCTATGTTATGCTGCCGATCAGCCCCATCAGCTCGCTCTAGGCGCTTACATCCGCGCCGAAGCAACTCTGCCATCGACTTGCAATACAATAAAGCAGCATCTTGCGTAGGGACGTAGGCGCGTCCCTACTTGTCATCGTTCCAGATTAGGTTATCATTTGCCAACATTCACACGTTCATTGCACTCCGTAGTGCTGGCGAATCGTTTGAAAGAGCTAAAGTATTATGGATCTGTTTGATCACGCAGCCCAATCTGAGCAGTCGAACTCCGCGCCGCTGCCCGCGCGGATGCGTCCTCGCAGCCTTGACGAGTTCGTCGGTCAGGAGCGCATCGCGGGCTCCGGGCGCTTGCTGCAGCGGGCGCTGGATCGCGGCGCGCTCTTTTCGATGATCCTGTGGGGACCGCCCGGCAGTGGCAAGACAACGCTGGCCCGGCTGCTGGCAGGCGCGAGCAAGGCTCACTTCGAGCAGCTGACAGCGGTTAGCTCCGGCGTGGCCGAGCTGCGCAAAGTTGTCAAAGAAGCGCAGCAGCGGCAGGGCATGTACGGCGAGCGCACGGTGCTTTTCGTCGACGAGATCCATCGCTGGAACAAGGCCCAGCAGGACGCGATCCTGCCCTATGTCGAGGACGGCACGCTGATTCTGATCGGCGCGACCACCGAGAATCCCTCGTTCGAGGTCAACGGCGCGCTGCTGTCGCGCTGCCGCGTGATTACGCTGGAGGCGCTCAGCGACGAGGCGATCGGCACGATCATCGACCGAGCGCTGGCCGACGTCGATCGTGGGCTGGGCGGGCTGAAGGTCATGATCGATCAAGACGCGCGAGCGCTGCTGATCAACCTGGCCAACGGCGATGCGCGCGCCGCGCACAACGCGCTTGAGATCGCCGCGCTGGCTGCGGTTCCCGGCATGTACGGCCAACGTGTGCTACACTCCGACGCG
>DASWTW010000541.1:0-4769 GCA_036401895.1 Herpetosiphonaceae bacterium
TGTCGGGTGGCGTGGAGCGAGTATAAAATCTCGCTCCACGTTCCGTTTGCGCTAATAAACCTCCAGCTCAGCAACTTGCGCAGCCGGCCAGCCGTTGTTAGCGCTGAACTGCAATCGCACGTAGCGCCGGCTCGTGGCAGCGAAGTTAATCGTCACTGTGTTGTCGCTGCTCGGGCTGAAGCTATAGCTCGTCGCGCCCACGATCTGGCTGTAGCTCACGTTGTCCGTGCTGCCCAGCACCGCGATTGTCTGGTTGCGCGCGCCCCAGCTGGCCGGCAGCTTCAGCACCACCTTGCTTACGCTCTGGCTGCTGCCCAGATCCACCGTCAGCGTCTGCGGCCACACGTTGTTCGCGCTTTCCCAGTAGCTATTCTGGTTGCCGTCTACCGCCGCGCTCGCCGGCTGGGCCGTGTTCACGATGCTGCTCGCCGTCACGGGCTTGTTCAGCGCCAGGTTGGTCGTATTGGTGCCTGTGCTCAGCCGCAGGTAGTTCAGGTTGAAATCGTTGCCCAGCACAGACACCCGCAGCACCTGCTGACCGGCGCTCAGACTCACCGTGCGCGATAGATCGGTCCAGCTCTGCCAGCCGCCCGTGTTCGGCACCGCGATCGTCCCGGTCTTGTCCACGCCGTTGGCTTCCACGCGGAAGCTGCCGCTCGTCGCGCCCGAGGCCACTCGTGCGGTCAAAGTGTAGTTTCCGGCTGTCTGAACATTGACGGTGTATTCCAGCCACTCACCGCTGCGCAGCCAGCCGACGTTGAAGCCGCCGCCCACGTCGCTGGTGCTCTCGACGTCGACGCCGGTAGCGCGATACTGGCCGCCCGTGTTGCCCGCATCGATATCGTGATAGGCCACGCCCTCGCCGCCGTTGTCGAAGTCTTCGGCCTGGATCGTGCCCGGAATGGCGCGTGCTGTGCCGCCGTAGGGCGTCTGGCCCGGCGCCGGCGTGGGTGTTGGTGTCGGCGTTGGCGTAGGTGTCGGCGTTGGCGTTGGCGGTGTAACGCCGGTGAAGCGGCTCACCCAGTAGGCCGTGCGATCGATATAGGCCATCTCAGCCGAGGCATCGTTGCGACCGTAGGCGCCGAGGAACGTGAGATAGCCATAGCCGGCCGGCGGGTTGTTACGGGCCGGCTCGATGATCGAGCCCTCGTGCCACTCGTTGAACGAGGTCACGGTGATATAGTCGGGCGTGCCGGTCTGCGCGAAATCGAGCGCCTTGGTCCACTGCTCGTCATAGGTCGCGCCGTTGCGCCGATCCTGATTGGGCACGGTGTTGCCGGGAACCGCACGATCGTCGATGTAGCCGGGCTGCACCGAAGGCGACCAGAGCATGCCATTGGCCTTGCAGTAGTCGTACAACCACTTCCAGCTCGACGTCATATCCATGCCGCCATAGGTGTAGATCCCGCCAAAATGAGCCACACGCGACAGATCGGTGGTCTGCGCGAAGACGATGCTGGTGCTCTTGACCTGCTCAAGCGGCGTCCAGTCGGCGACCTGAAGGCTGTAGAAGATATAGAAAGGCGCGCGGTTGCCGTGGGCCGCGTCGCGGTAGAACGCCGGATGGCTGCCGTACTGCTGGTGAATATAGTTGATGTCGTTGACGGTCGACTGCGCCGTGCGGCCACCGTAGGGCTCGATATGCCAGGCAACCTTGATCCCGTAGCGGCTGGCGGCATCCATCGTCCTGCGCACCAGCCGATCCTCATAGGAGCCCTGGCCCCACCAGCTGTAGATGATCACACCGGCGCCGGTCTGCTGAATCCAGCGCATGTGCTGATCCAGCACCGCCGGATCGCCGGAGTCGTAGGCGCCGAGACGCGGATATAAGTTCGCGCTGATGCTATCGGGCGGCGTGGTGTTGCCCTGCGGCCAGTGTACCCAGCTACCGTAGACCGAGGGATTGCCGTACCAGGCATAGTAGAAAAGCTGGACGCGCTCCGAAAGCGCCGGCGCGGCCTGCGTGCTGCGCTGGGCCAGCATGATGCTCAGACCAAGGCTAAGCAGCGCGATCAGCGTAAGCAAATAACGAGAGTGCAGGCGCAGCCTCGCGCCCTGGCTTTGCATCAGTTGCATTGAATCCTCCTCAGATGATGGCCGAATCGAGGTCGCTGCTGAGAGCGGAGGGATCAAGGAGCGCCCTGATCCCTGCTTTCAGCTGTGCGAAACAAACTAGTTGCCGGTGATGGTAAAGGTCGATCCCGGCTCGATCACGATGTTGCCCTGGGCCGAATTTGTAATGGTCACGCCGGAAAGAATGGCGTTTCCACGGGCTCCACCCATCGCCAGGATACCCGAGCCGTTGTTGGACCTGTCGATCTTGACGTTGGTGATCCTGACGTTAGGCATCTCACCACCGCCAGTCTTGAACTGAATGCCGTCGTAGGTCGAGTCGTAGATGTCCGTATCGCGGATTGTGACGCCGGGTATCGGCAGGGTTGATGGGAAGAGCGTAATCGCGCCGAACTCCTGATCCTCATTCCAGAACGCACCGCCGGTGCGGTAGAGCGCGTTGTTGGCGATCAGCGTCGTGCCGGAGAAGGGCAGCGGATCGTGATCGGTCGCCAGCATAATGCCGGGATAGTTCATGGTGTCGAAGATCAGGTTATTCTCGATCGTGTTGCCGTAGCCACCGTAGATCGCGATGCCGTTGGCGCGCCAGACCAGCTGGATCGTGTTGTTGACGAAGTGGTTGTCGTGGCCGATGTCAACCGACGTATCCTTCACGTAGCGGCTGGACCAGACAGCCAGCGCATCGTCGCCGGTGTTGCGGAACGACGAGTTGAAGACCCGCGAGTTGCGCGTGCCGTTGGCGAAGTTAATGCCGTCGGCGTAGGTGTTGCGGATGCGCATGCCGGTAAACTCTACGCCATCGCCTGGCCCCCACAGCTCGGGAATGTTGCTGTAGTCGCGGCCGGCCCAGACACCGACGTTGGCGTGCTCGATCCAAACGTTGCTGATCCTGGTGTTTCTGCCGAAGCGACCGTTGAGGCCGACGCCGCCCTCGGCGTTGCCGTCGCCGCCACGGATGCGGCCCGAGCCAAAGATCGCGATGTCGGAGATCTGCACGTTATCGTCGATGTCGAAGCCGAAGTTGCCCTCGTGCGGGTGGTTGATGCCGCCGACAACGTTCTGCGGCTCCGTCAGCGTGAAGAGCTGCGAGTGCCACATTCCCGCGCCGCGAATCGTGACGTTGCGGATGCCGACCTGGTTGTGCGTGCCGCGATTGAGCGGATCGTCGGTCAGGATCTTCTGCTCCTGGCGGAAGCGGCCGGCCGGAATCCAGACGCAGCCGATCTGGCCGTTCTGGTCGGCGGTGACAGCTGCCTGGATCGCCGCCGTATCGTCGCCGTTATCGTTGGCGACGGCGCCATACGCTGTGATTGAGGTGCAGCCTGCGGGCATCGGCAGCGCCGGCGCGACCTGCTCAAGATCGATAAAATCGATGATGTAGAAAGCCGCCGTGTCGTTCGAGTCGCGCTGAAGCTTGAATCTGGTCCCGGCCGGATAGGTCGTCGAGAGCAGCGCGCTAGTCTCGTCGAACAGCCGCCGCGCATCGCTGCCGGGCGTGTTCGTCAGGCCCTCGGGATCGTCGGTGGTGCCGTAGAGCCAGCTGTGCTTCGACGAGAGCGTGAGCTTCTGCGCGAAGCTGCCGTTGATGTACAGGCTGATCGTGGCGTCGATGCCGCCGCCGCCCGGCGCATCCGGAATGCTGTTACGCACGACGATCGAGTTGGACGGCGCGGTGGAAGTAAACTCCACGTAGTTGCCGGTGCTGTTCAGGCGCACCGACTTGCGGCCTGACGACTCGGTGGCGAAGTTGGTATGGCCAAAGGTGCGCAGCGGATCTGTCACCAGCAGCGTGCCCTGGTACGCCGCATCCTCAGCCTCAAGCTCGACCCACGGCACCGCTGCGCCGCGTCCCACCACGATCGGCCGGGAGAGCGCGTTGTTGCTCTCGCTGGTCTCAGCCACAATGTTGGTCGCGTCGGCGGTGGCGGTGACCGTGCTGGCGCCCGACGTGGCAGTCCAGCTGCCGCTGATCGTCACGTTGACGGTCGCGCCCGCCGCGATCGCCGGTGTATTCGTCGTGTTGAGCGTCGTCGTGTTGAGCGTCGTCGTGCCGACCGTGAGCCGCGTCACCGTATTAGCCGCCACGCCGGTTGTGCCCCGGTTATTGAGCGCCACGACGAAGGTAACGGTTGCGCCGGCCGCCGGGCTCTGCGGGTTCGAGGTAATGCTCAGCACCTGCAAGTCAGGGCCAGGAGCCTGCGCCACTACCAGCGACGAGGAGGCGGTGAAGCTGTTGTTATTGTTGTTCTGCTCGACGATCGTGTTGGTCGGATCGACCGTCGCCGAGACGCTGTAGCTGCCCATGGGCCGCGTGCCGATATTGAGCGAGACGCTGGTCGAAGCGCCCGCTGTCAGCGCTGCCACATTCGCGCTGCCGACCACCGAGCCGCCCAGGCTGAAGTTGACCGTCGTCGCGCCCGCGCCGGCCGTGCCGATGTTCTGCACCGCCGCCTGGAGCGTGATCGTCGAGGTTTCGTTGGGCGCGCTGGGCGTCCAGGTGACATTGTTGACCACGAGATCAGGATTGGGCGCCATGGAGCCGAAGATCTGGAACTCGGCGGCCTGACCGGCCGGCGCGCCGGAGTTGGCCGTAAAGACCAGGCGCACATCCGCCGCCGTGCCACTGACCGGGATCGTCACGCTGTTGCCGCTTGCCGGATTGAACGTGTACGTCGCGGCGGCCTTGAGCGTATTGA
>DASWTW010000542.1:0-35746 GCA_036401895.1 Herpetosiphonaceae bacterium
CCGTAAAGATCGCGGTCCCGGCGCGGCTGCGGACGATCGGCCTCGGGGCGGACGACGATCGGCTGGGCGGGCGCTGACGGCAGCTCGCGTACAACCGGTGGCGCGCGAAACTCGCTCAGTGTGGCGATCGCCTCGCCGGGCGTGGCCTTGGCGTCCAGCTCAACCGCGACCGTGGCTGTGTGACCGTCGATCACCGGAACGCGCGTCACCTGAGCGCTGATGCCGATCTGAGCCGGCTGGATCGCGCCGTCGGCGAACGTGCCCAGCAGCTTAAGCGGCTCGCTCTCGATCTTGGCCTCCTCGCCGCCGTTGGCGATATTCGGCACGATATTATCAAGAATATCGAGCGAGGCCACTCCCGGATAGCCCGCGCCGGAGATCGCTTGCAGCGTCGTGGTGAACAAGCGCCGGACGCCGTACGCGTCGTGAAGAGGTTTCAGCGCCATCACCAGCGTGATCGTCGCGCAGTTGGGATTGGTCACGATCGCGCCGCGCCAGTTGCGCTCCCGCTGCTGGTGCTCGATCAGCGCGATGTGCTCGGGATTGACCTCCGGGATCAGCAGCGGCACCAGCGGGTCCATGCGAAAAGACGAGGCGTTGGAGCAGACCGTCACGCCGGCGGCGGCCCACAGCGGCTCGCTTTCCAGGGCGTTCTCGGTGGGCAGCGCAGAAAACGCGATCGGCACGTCGGCAACTTCGTCGGTGGGCTGCACCACCATCTCGGCGATCGCGTCGGGGATCGGATCGTTGAGAATCCAGCGCGCGACCTCGCCGTAGCGCTTGCCGATCGAGCGGTCAGAGCCGGTGAGCACCGCGATCTCGAACCAGGGATGATTCGCCAGCAGCTGAACAAAGCGCTGACCGACGGCACCTGTAGCGCCGAGGATCGCGACCGGAAGCTTTTGTTTGGGAGCCATGATCGTTCCTTTCGTTGGCATACATAAAACCCCGCTGCTGCCAGCGGGGTTACATGGGTCGGGGCCGCTGGCGTCAGACCAGGTGAATGGTCTCAGTCGCGGTGGTAGTGGTCAGAGGATGAATCGCGCGCACGGCCTCGTCGGCGTCGTTGGCGTCGACGACCAGGCTGATCGAGCACTCCGAAGAGCCCAGCGCGATCGCGTGGATGTTGATCGCGTGATCGCCGAGCGCTGCGAAGATGCGGCCCGCGATGCCGGGCGTGGTGCGAATGCCCGCGCCGACGACCGTCACGATCACTGCCTGATCCTGCAAAAACACGCCGTCGATGTCGCGCCGGGCGATCTCGCTGGCTAGCTCGGCCTCCAGCGCCGCGCGCACCTCCTCGGCAAACGTCGACGGAATTACAAAGCAGATGCTCTGCTCCGAAGATGCCTGCGAGATCATCAGGACGCTGGCGTGGAGCCGCGCGACAGTGGTAAAGGTCCGCGCCGCAATCCCCGGCACGCCCAGCATACCACGCCCGGCCACCGTGATCAGGCTGAGATTGCGGATCGCCGTCACCGCTTTGATCTTGCCGTTGCCGGACTCGCCGCGCCGCATCACCATCGTGCCCTCGTGCTCGGGATTGAAGGTGTTTTTGAAGTGAACCGGAATATTGCGATCGACCAGCGGCTGAATCGTCTTGGGATGCAGCACCTTCGCGCCGAAGTAGGCCAGCTCGCCGATCTCGTCGTAGGCGATGCGACGAACGACGCGCGCCTCGGGAACGACGCGTGGATCGGCTGTGAGCACGCCATCGACTTCTTTGTAAAAGACTACCTCATCCGCGTCCAGCGCCGCGCCGATGATCGCCGCACTGTAGTCGCTGCCGCCGCGGCCAAGCGTTGTCGTCGCGCCCGAGAGTGTCGCGCCGAGGAAGCCGGTGATCACCGGCACTGCGGCAGCTTCCAGCAGCGGACGCAGCTCCGTCTGAACCTGCTGACGTGTCGGCTCGAAGAGCGGCGATGCGTCGCCAAAGCGGTCGTCGGTCACAATCAGCCGGCCCGCGTCGATTGCCTCGGCCACCTGCCCGCGTGCCCGCAGCGCTGCCGCCACCAGCGGCGCGTTGAGCCGCTCGCCAAGGGCTGAGATCGCGTCGAGCGCGCGCGGCGTTAGCTCGCCCAGCACATGGATGCTATGACACAGCGTTGAAAACTCGCCCAGCAGCCGATAGGTCTCGGCCTCAAGCGCCTGTAGCTCCGTCTCAGACTCGATCAATTCCTGGGCTGTGGCTTTGTGGCGGAGACGCAGCTCGTGGGCGATCTGAAGATAGGTCGTGCCATCGCCGGCGGCTGCGGTATGTGCGCCGCGCAGCAAGGCGTCGGTAACGCCGCTCATCGCCGAGACCACGATCGCGATCTGATTGGTGGACGTCGCCGCTTGCACGATCCGCATCACCGATGCGATCGCCGTGGCACTGCCGACCGAGGTTCCTCCAAACTTATAAACATGTAACGCCATGCCTGTCCCTCATCTGTGCTCTCCATACGGTAGCCTGGCGAAAAGTTAGATGCGTCGCTGCTACACCACGCGCAGCCGTGGACGTATGTAGCTCTCACGAAGCAGATGAAAGACGCCATTGTCGCAGGGCATTATACCGAAGCAATGGCATCTGCGATCACAGGTGTCAGGCGCTCGTATTCCAGCAAAAATGCATCGTGGCCCAGAACCGAGTCTAGCTCCACATACTCCACATCACGGCCGGCAGCCTGCGCCGCCGCCGTCAGGGTCTGCGACTCACGCGGCGGGTAGAGCCAGTCCGACGAGAACGAGGCGATCAGAAAGCTTGCCCGCGCCCGCTCAAAGGCCGCGATCAGCGAGTCGTAGCCCGCGCTGGCGTCGAAATAATCCAGCGCCCTGGTGATATACAGGTACGAGTTCGGGTCGAAGCGATCCACGAACGATCGGCCCTGGTAGTTGAGATAGCTCTCGACGGCAAACTCAGGGTCGAGGCTAAAGCCCGGCTGCTCCAGCGTTTGTAGATTGCGCCCAAAGCGCCACTGCAAGCGCTCCTCGCTGAGATAGGTCATATGCCCGACCATACGTGCCGCCGCCAGGCCGGCCGCCGGTATGGGACCATCGTAGTAGTGACCGCCGCGCCAGTTGGCATCGGTCATGATTGCCTGCCGCCCGATGTGGTTGAACGCGATCTGCTGCGCGCCGTGACGCGCCGCCGTCGCCAGCAGCACGGCCAGCCTGGCTCGCTCAGGATAGTTGAGCACCAGATCCAGTGCTTGCATGCCGCCCATCGAGCCGCCGATCACCGCGCGCAGCGTGTCGATGCCCAGGCGATCCAGCAGCCGCATCTGCGCCGCGACCATATCGGAGATCGTCACGACCGGAAAATCCGAGCCGTACGGCCGTCCGGTCGCGGGATTGATCGAGCCGGGACCGGTTGAGCCTTTGCAGCCGCCGATCACGTTGACGCACAGCACAAAATACTGCTCGGTGTCGAACGCGCGGCCGGGACCGATCATGTCGTTCCACCAGCCCGGCTTGCGATCGCTGGGCGCGTGCCGGCCAGCGGCGTGGGCATCGCCGGAGAGCGCGTGCATCACCAGCAGCGCGTTATCGCGTCGTTCGTTCAGCGTGCCGTAGGTCTCGTAGGCCAGCGTGATGGGAGCCAGCTCCGCGCCGCTTTGTAGCCGCAACGGCTCTTCCCAGGTGGCGTAGTGTGTTTGGACGATGCCGACATCTGTGTTCAATGTTTCAAGCTCAACGCTTAAGGTGGCTACCATAGTTTGGGATCGGACGCTGATCCACTTAACGGGATCAGCGCCCGAATATCTCCGTCTAGGACTTGTTCAAGGCCGAGTCGAGATCCGCCAGCAGATCGTCAAGCGTTTCCAGGCCGACCGACAGCCGCACAAAGTCGTCGGTCACGCCGGTAGTGATCTGCTCGTCGGGCGTGAGCTGCGAGTGCGTGGTCGAGGCCGGGTGGATCGCCAGCGACTTTGCGTCGCCGATGTTGGCCAGGTGCGAGAAGAGCTGCAAGCTGTCGATGAACTTGCGCCCCGCCGCCTTGCCGCCCTTGATGCCGAAGCCGATCAGCGCGCCCTGGCCCTTGGGCAGGTACTTCTGCGCCAGCTCGTACGACGGGTGCGACGGCAGGCCGGGATAGTTGACCCAATCGACTTTGGGATGCTCGCTCAGGAAGCGCGCCACGCCCAGCGCGTTCTGGCAGTGACGATCCAGGCGCACGCTCAAGGTCTCGATGCCTTGCAGGAACAAGAACGAGTTGAAGGGCGACAGCGCCGGGCCGAGGTCGCGCAGCAGCTGGACGCGCGCCTTGAGGATAAACGCGGGCGCTCCCAGGTCGGCGAACTTGAGGTTGTGATAGCTCGGATCGGGCGTGGTGTAGTTCGGGAAGCGTCCGCTGGCCGCCCAGTCGAACTTGCCGCCGTCGACGATCAAGCCGCCGATGCTGGTTCCATGGCCGCCGATGAACTTGGTCGCCGAGTGTACCACGATGTCAGCGCCCCACTCGATGGGACGCAGCAGATACGGCGTCGGCACGGTGTTGTCGACGATCACGGGGACGCCCTTCTCATGGGCCAGCCTGGCGATTGCCTCAAGATCCGGCACGTTCAGGCGCGGATTGCCGACCGTTTCCAGGAAGACCGCCTTGGTGCGATCGTCGATCTGAGCGATGAACTCCTCGGGATTGTCGGGATCGTGGAATTTGACGTCGATGCCGTACTTGGGCAGCGTGTAGTGGAACAGGTTATAGGTGCCGCCGTAGAGGCTGGTTGCCGACAGAATATTGTCGCCCTGCTCGGCGATGTTCATGATCGCCAGCGTCTCCGCCGCCTGCCCCGACGCGACCGCCAGCGCCCCGACGCCGCCTTCCAGCAGGGTGATGCGCTGCTCCAGCACGTCGCTGGTCGGGTTCATGATGCGCGTGTAGATGTTGCCGAACTCTTGCAGCGCAAAGAGCGCCTGCGCGTGGTCGGTGTCGCGGAAGACATAGGAGGTCGTCTGGTAGATCGGAACGGCGCGCGCTCCGGTCGTCGGATCGGCGACTTGTCCTCCGTGCAGTGCCAGCGTGTCGAACCCGGTGAATTGTTGCTCAGCCATGATAACTCTCCGTGGAAGTCAGGCGTCCTGATCGGGCAGGACTACGAACATCAGCGCGATGAGAGCATAAAAAAATCCCTCATCGTTTTGATGAGGGTACGTATGCAGGGCAGCGATGTTTGCTTATGGCAATGCCGCACCGGCGCGTCCTCTCATCTTCCAGAACAGCTCTGCCGGATTTGGCACCAGTTCCTGACATAATTGTCAGAACGGTTGCCGGGGTTTCATAGGGCCGGTCCCTCCACCCCTCTGGATAAGAGTCTTGCGTTGTAGCGCGTATTCACTTGTGAAACGACTATAGCTTATCTTGAGTTAGTTGTCAAGCTTTTTAACAATTCTCTCTGTGATCTTCATAGCATCCAGTCATGTTCCGTGGTTTTTCGTGCAAGTTTCGCAGCATTTCCGCTGGTGGAGGCGCACTTCTGTCAGTATGCGTGTCTGAGTTTGCCCGTTGACTGGCGACGAATCATCCCTAACATAGGCGTGGAGAGCTATACTGCATCAAGTATAATGAAAGCCAGCTAAAGTATTGTATGAGGTAATTGCTATGCTTACTACAGTTTGGGCAGTAGTCCATGAGGGAAAAGTTGAACTCTTAGAGCAGCTGGACCTGCCTGAAGGAACAAAGGTGTTGGTGACGCTCTTGCCGGATGATGAGCAAGACTTTTGGATTGGAGCAAGCCAGGCAAGCTTGGATGCAGTTTGGAACAATTCCGAGGATGATATATATGCCCAGCTACTCCAAGCCTAGCGTTATTCTCATTCGTTATCCGTTTTCTGACTTATCAGGTGCGAAAGTTCGTCCGGCTGTTGTGGTTAGCACTCCTCATGTTTCACAAGACTTACTAATCGTGCCGCTTACCCACCGAACTTCTAGCTTGCTACCTGGTGAATTTGCTCTAAGCGATTGGACGGGCGCAGGGTTGAATGTGCCAACATCAGCAAAGCGCGGTGTCTACACCATCCATCAGTCGCTGATTATAAAGGTGGTTGGTCAGCTGGCTGCTCCCGATGCTCAACACCTTGATCAATCGCTCCGCGAATGGTTCGGGCTATAATTCAGCGTTTGACAAAACCAGTGTGCATGCTAACAGGCTCCCTCACTAGTGGCGTTGGAGGGAGCCTAATTTCGGCACACTATCTGTTCTCAGTGCCCTTCAACTTCCACCCAGCGCCGGTTATGCTCGCCGCTATAGATCGACTGCGGCCGAATAATGCGGTTGAGCGCCAGCTGCTCGAAGCAGTGCGCCGTCCAGCCCACGACGCGGCTGATTGCGAAGGTGGGCGTGAACAGCTCGGTCGGCAGATCCAGGCCGTAGAGCAGCAGCGCGGTGTAGAACTCGACATTGGTCTGTAGCCTGCGTCCGGGCTTATACTCCTCCAGCAGCGCCAGCGCCTTCTGCTCCACCTGCCGCGCCAGATCATAGAGCTTGGTGTCGCCGTCGGTGCGATACAGCCGCTCTGCCGCCACCGAAAGCACATCCGCGCGTGGATCGCGAACTTTATACACGCGATGTCCAAAGCCCATCAGCCGTTCGCCGCGATCCAGCTTGGCACGCAGATACGCCTCCGCCTTCTCGCTCTCACCGATCTCAAAGACCATATCCAGCGCCGGGCCGGGCGCGCCGCCGTGGAGCGGCCCTTTGAGCGCGCCGATCGCGCCGGTGATCGCCGAGAGCATATCCGACTGTGTCGAGATGATCACGCGTGCAGTGAACGTCGAGGCGTTGAGGCCGTGATCGACGACTGTGTTGAGATAGGTTTCCAGACCGCGTACGCGCTCATCGCCGGGCTCTTCACCGCTCAGCATGTAGAGAAAGTTGGCTGCCTGGCTCAGATCGGCACGTGGCGCGATCGGCTGGTGGCCGTGACGCAGCCGCCAGTAGGCCGCGACGATCGTCGGGAAGCATGCGACGAGCGTCAGGGCATCCTGCTGTGGATCGTTGACGCCCCTGGTCTGAAGGCTCAGCGTGCTCGCCGCCATCCGTAGCACATCCATCGCGTCCGACTCTTGAGCGGCAGCCGCTCGCAGCAGATCCAGCGTGGCGGCGGGCAGCGCCCGGCGCTCGGCCAGCTGTTGGCGCAGCTCGGCCAGTTGCTCGGCGTTCGGCAGCGCATCGTTCCAGAGCAGATAGATGGTTTCCTCGAAGGTCGCCCGGCCGGCCAGCTCCTCAACCGGAAAGCCGGCGATGATCAGCTCGCCTGCCTGCCCATCGACGCTGCTGAGCCGGGTTTGTGCTGCGACCACGCCTTCCAGCCCTGATTTAACGGTTGTATCCAGTGACATAAGCTTACTCCTGTGTATCCCTGGTCTCTGCCGCAATCCCGGCGAAACCTGTTGATCATCATGCTCTCGTTCCCCGCGTTCGTCTCTGCTGCCTACTATAGACTGATAGAAATACGTTGTCAATATTGATTGATAAATCAATATATTGTATGCTATATACAGTGATCAAGTTCGGCGATCGCTAAGCTTCTAGGAAGAACAGCTAACCAAAGAACAAGGAACAGTGCGCGTGTGATTGTGTTGTGTTCAAGTTAATTCTTCTTTGTTCCTTTGTTCTCGCTAAGCCTGGGGAGTGTAGATGAGTAGAGAGCGCTATCTAACGGCGCGACAAGCGGCCGAGGAGCTAGAGATCAGTCTGGCGACGCTGTATGCCTATGTCAGTCGGGGCTTGATTCGATCGGAGGCGACGGGTGGAGATACACGAACGCGGCGCTATTGGGCGGAGGACGTGCAGAAGCTCAAAGAGCGCAAGGAGCAGCAGCGCAATCCGGGCAAGGTGGCCGAGGGCGCGCTGCACTGGGGCGCTCCCGTCATGGAATCGGCGCTGACCTTGATCGCGAATGGTCGGCTCTTCTACCGGGGCCACGACGCGGTACAGCTCGCGACGACGCATACCGTGGAGCAGGTTGCGGCGCTGCTGTGGACCGGCGAGCTGCCGGCCGATGCGTCGGGGCTTTTCGCGACCACCGGCGAGGCGCTGTCGGCACAGGGCGCGGCGATGCTCCAGCTGCTGGCGCATGTGCCGACCGTCGAGGCGTTTCAGGTGCTGCTGCCGCTGGCCGCCGCCGACGATCTGGCGGCCTATGATCTGCGTCCGACTGCCGTGATCCAGACCGGTGGGCGAATTCTGCGGCTGCTGACGGCGATCGCATCCGCAGAACGATCGATGTCCGAGGGCATCGTGCAAGCGCTCCAGCGGCGCTGGCGGCCAAACGATCCACACGCGCTGGCCTTGCTGGACGCCGCGCTGATTCTGTCCGCCGATCACGAGCTGAACGTGTCGGCGTTTACGGCGCGCTGTGTGGCCTCGGCCGGCTCGACGCCCTACGCTGTGGTGATCGCGGGATTGTCGGCGCTGCAAGGCGTGAAGCACGGCGGTCACAGCGCGCGAGTCGAGGCACTGCTGCGCGAGGCCGGCACGCCCGCCGGTGTGCGTCTGGCGCTGGCGCAGCGGCTCAAACGCGGCGAGCAGATCCCGGGCTTCGGGCATCAGCTCTATCCCAACGGCGATCCACGCGGCGCTGCGCTGCTTCAGCTGATCAGCGCGGCCTATCCCGACTCGCCGGCAGTCGCGCTGAGCCAGGCCATGGTCGAGCAGATGCAGCGCTTGATCGGCGAGCATCCCACAATCGATTTTGGCCTGGCGACACTCAGCGCCGCGCTTGAGCTGCCGCCGGGCAGCCCGCTGACACTCTTCGCGCTGGGCCGCACGATCGGCTGGATCGGCCATGCGATCGAACAATACCAGCTCGACCGCATCATTCGGCCACGGGCACGCTACATCGGCGAGCAGCCGATCGAGTAGGCTGCTACCAGCCCAGTGCCTGCGCGATCGCCGGTAGTGTGGCTGGCACAGGCTGCGGCGCGGCAAACTGCTCAACCGCCAGGCCCGGATCTTTGAGACCGTGGCCGGTCAGCACCGCCACATAGCGCGCGTCACGATCGGCGCGGCCCTGCTGCACAAGCTTGCGCAGTCCGGCCACACCAGTCGCGGAGGCAGGCTCGCAGAAGACGCCCTCACAGCGGGCCAGATCGCGCCAGGCGGCGATGATCTCGTCGTCGCTCACACAGTCGATCAAGCCGCCGGACTCGTCGCGGGCGGCAACGGCGGTGCGCCAGCTGGCGGGATTGCCGATGTTGATCGCCGAGGCCACGGTGTTGGGCGTTTCAAACGGGCGATCCTGCACGATCGGGCTGGCGCCCTCGGCCTGGAAGCCGAGCATACGCGGCAGCTGCGTGGTCTTGCTGCGCTGGTGGTAGCGCTTGAAGCCCAGCCAGTAGGCCGAGATGTTGCCCGCGTTGCCGACCGGTAGGCACAGCGCGTCGGGCGCATCGCCCAGCAGATCGACGATCTCGTAGGCGGCCGTCGTCTGCCCCTCGATGCGGTAGGGATTGACCGAGTTGACCAGCGTGATCGGGTAGGTCTCAGCCATCGCACGCACAATGTCGAGCGCATTGTCGAAGTTGCCCTCGATCGCGACCAGCTTCGCGCCATACATCAGCGCCTGCGCCAGCTTGCCCAGCGAGATCTTGCCCGACGGCACCACGACCACTGCTTCGAGCCCGGCGCGGGCGGCGTAGGCGGCGGCGCTGGCCGAGGTGTTGCCGGTTGAGGCGCAGACCACGCTTTTTGCGCCGGCCTCCACAGCCTTAGCGATCGCCATGACCATGCCGCGATCTTTGAACGAGCCGGTCGGGTTCATGCCTTCGAACTTGAGCAGCAGCTCGCGCACGCCAAGCTCACGGGCCAGGCGCGGCGCCGCGATCAAAGGCGTGTTGCCCTCGGCGAGCGATATGAGCGGTGTAGCCTCGGTGATGGGCAGGAGATCACGATAGCGTTCTAGCAGCGACATACTATGCTCCTTGGGAAATGACGCAGCGTCGCGTGCATTCGAGTAGGACGGCATTGTAGCATGTGCGTCCCGGATTGTGGTTGGATAGGGCCGCATAATCGATCAAGGATCGTTGCGACAACACTTACTGGACCTACGGAGCGCCGTTTCCGCTTATGCTATAATCACGCAGCTTTGGAAACCTCGCCAAGAGATGCTGGCTCGTTGCCTGATTGTGCGATCAAAGGAATGGGCATAGAGGTGATTGAGGCTGATCGGGTTCAACATGTGCTTGTGGCACTTCCCCAAGTGTAGCGAACCTCCAAGATTATAACCGCTTGTGAATACACGTACGCAAAACTGTCTCATGGCGCTGATCAGGTTGTATCAACGTGCGCCGGGCAACAGCATGTCTTTGCTTGCACGAATGGGAGAGTTGCTTGGTTGATCGAATAAAGATCCGACAGCGTCGATCCGTAGCCATGCAAAAAAGTCTGTGGCTCGCGCGCGTGGCTGCGCTGTGGCTGGGAGCGTGCCTGCTGGTGCTCGTCGTTACGGGCACACCCGGCGCGCGCCCCTACGACCTTGCTGCGCTGAGCGCCGGGCACATCACGACGGGCTTCTGGCCGCCGGATCAGGGCGAGGATCGCAGCTTTCAGTGGACGAAAGGAGAGGGGCTGCTGAGGTTGCACGGCTACCAGCCGGCTGGCGCGCTGATCGTCGCGCTGCAAATGACGAGTATCCAGGCACCCGGCGCCGTTGCACTCCCGCTTACGATCGAGCGTGACGGGCAGCCGCTGCTTAACATGCCGGTCCAGCCCGCGTGGCGCACGTATCATATTTTGACGACCCCAGCCACGCCGCGCTGGCAAACGCCACAGCTCGCGCTGCTCAGCTCGACGACACGCATTGGAGCTCAGGACCAGCGCGAGCTGGGCGTGGCGTTCTCAGGCGCCTGGGTCACGCCTGCGGGTTCGCGGCAAATGCTGCCGCTGTTCGAGCGAGCGGCCTTTTTCGCCACGCTTCTGACGCTGCTCTTCCTCGTGCTCCAGCGTCTCCGACGGCCGGCGCTTGCCTGGATGATCACGCTGGGTGCCTGTGCGCTGCTGCTCGTCGCCTCGCTGCTCAGGCCCGCCGAGCTGGCCTACCTTGCGCCGCCGCTCTGGCACCTGCTGATCGTAGTAGCCGGGCTGAGTACGGTCGGGCTTGCTCAGTCGCTGGCGGCGCGGGTCGGCGGCAGCGGACGATGGATCGTCCTGGGCGTGCTGCTGGGCCTGGCAGGCCAGCTGCTACTGCGGATGCAGCCTGCGGATCTGTGGCTCAGTGTGTTGGGCGGCGCGCTGCTGCTTGGAGGCGGCGCGCTCGCGGCGGCGGCTCTGCCCGGCATGGAGAGAGATACAGGAACGTCAGCGCGGGAGTCGGCGGGCGGGAGGCTTCAGCCGTGGATGCTGCTCGCCGGCTGCGTCGTGCTGGCGCTCGGCCTGCGGCTGTATCAGCTCGGGAGCGTTCCGTTTGGCATGTGGCGCGATGAGGCTCGTCACGCACTCCTCGCGCTGCGCATCCTCGACGATCCCTCCTTCCGCCCGGTGTATGTTCCCGACGTGCCGATTCAGGTTGATCTGCCGGCGCTGCTCTTCTATCTACAAGCCATTCCCATAACGCTCCTCGGCCCAACGGTTGTTGCCGCGCGACTGGTGCCGGCGCTGGCTGGCAGCCTGACCGTAATTCCGATCTATATTCTGGGCAGACGGCTTGGGGGCCGGCCCGTGGGCCTGGTGGCGGCGCTGCTGCTGGCAGTCTCAAGCTGGCATATCGCGCTGAGCCGGTTTGCCTCGCCGGCGGTGCTCGATCCCTTCTTCACGCTCACTGGATTAGTGCTGCTCGATCGCGCACTCTCCGCGTCTGAGAGCACGGGGCGGCAGCGTCGGCTCCTGCTGGCGCTTGCAGCTGGCGCGATCATGGCGCTGGCACTCTACACCTATCATACCGGCCGTCTGATGCCCCTGATCGCCGCCACGCTGATAGCCGCTCGTCTCGGGCTGGGCTGGCGAGCCTGGCGGCAGGAGTGGACCACGCTGGCGGCGTTTGCGCTCGGTGCGATCCTGGTCGCGTCGCCGCTGCTTCACTACATCTGGACTGCGCCGGACAGCTTCAATCGCCGCATCAACCAGATCGGCAGCGTGGCCGAAACCGAGTCGCAGGTGACGCCGGCCTATGCGCTGGAAGAAAACGCGACCAGGTATGCGCTGATGTGGAACGTCCAGGGCGAGCGCAACGCCCGTCATCATGTGCCGCTGGTGCCGCTGGTCGATCCGTTCACGGGGCTGCTGTTCGTGATCGGTCTGATCCTGCTGCTGCGTAATGGTCAGCTGTTCTCGTCACGTCTGCTGCTGATCCTGCTCGTGCTGGGCCTGGTACCCGGCCTGCTCTCCAGCGACGCGCCGCACGCGCTGCGCAGCATCGATGTGGTTGCGCCGACGATGCTGATCGCCGCGATTGCTCTTGCAGCTCTCGCTATCCATGCGCGGCGCTCCTGGCCTGCGCTGCGCCTCCCGATCGGAGTGGGCGTGCCGGCTGCCAGTATGCTCTTCAACATCTGGTTATATTTCGGGCACACGCCCTACGATCCGCGCATCTGGGACAAATTCGAGTACACGCGTGAGACCGCGATCGGTAGCTACCTGCGCCAGAGCGACGATCGATCGCCGGTCGTGCTGCCCCAGTTGATCGCCGAAACCGATGTGATCCGCTACCTGGCCTACGATCTGCCTGTGCAAAGCTTCAACATAGCCAGCCCGCCATCGCTGCCGAGCGGCACGCGGCTGCTGATTCCCTCCGATGCGGACGCCGACACATGGCAGTGGGTAGAGCGCGCCGTTGGCTCGGCTACTCGGCGCCAGCCGATGCGTCCCTTTCCCGGTACCGATCAGCCAACCTTCTGGCTCGTGGAGACGCCATGAGTCGAAGGTGACCTGTATCATTGAAGCGCCGCTCGATCAGCTATCTTGCGGCGCTACCACAGGCTGCTCTGCAAATCCTCGGGTGAGATCCGGTCGGGATAGGTGAGGCCCAGGTGCTCGTAGGCGCGGCGCGTGGCGATGCGTCCGCGTGGTGTGCGCTGGATGAAGCCCAGCTGAAGCAGATACGGCTCGTACACGTCCTCGATCGCGTCGACTTCCTCAGCCGTCGCGGCGGCAAGCGTGGAAAGACCGACCGGCCCGCCGCCAAACAGGTCGATGATTGCGTGGAGCACCCGGCGATCGTTGGGATCGAGGCCCAGCTCGTCGACTTCAAGCTGCTCCAGCGCCGTCTGCGCGACCTGAAGCGTGATGTGGTTATTCGCCGTCACCTGAGCGTAGTCGCGCACACGCTTGAGGATGCGGTTAGCGATACGCGGTGTGCCTCGGGCGCGGCGGGCCAGTTCGTTGGCGGCGTCGGCGTCGATCGCGGTGCCCAGAATATGCGCCGTGCGCTTGATGATCTGATCCATCGCCTCGACCGAGTAGAACTCAAGCCGGTGTACGGCCCCAAAACGATCGCGCAGTGGTGAGGTCAGCAGCGCTACCCGCGTAGTCGCGCCGACCACGGTGAACTTCGGCAGCTTCAGGCGCAGCGAGCGAGCGCTCGGCCCTTTGCCGACCACGATATCCAGCGCGAAGTCTTCCATCGCCGGATACAGCACTTCTTCTACCGCGCGGTTCAGCCGGTGTACCTCGTCGATGAAGAGCAGATCGTCTTTCTTGAGATTGGTCAGAATCGCCGCCAGGTCGCCCGCCCGCTCGATCGCCGGGCCGGAGGTGATGCGTACGTTGACGCCCATCTCATTGGCAAGAATTTGACATAAAGTTGTCTTGCCAAGACCGGGCGGGCCGTAGAACAGGATATGATCCAGCGGCTCGCCGCGACCTTTGGCGGCGGCAATGCTGATCTTCAGATTATTGACGACTTTTTCCTGGCCGATGTATTCGCTGAGGCGCTTCGGGCGCAGGCTTTTTTCGGCGACGCTATCTTCTTCGCGGTTTTTGGGGCTGACCAGACGCTCGTCATCCATGGGTATGCTCCTCGCCGCCATTATACCATGCGAACATCTGAGCGAAAATCCGAATCTTACCGATAATCTTTACTCTTCACTCTGATCAGATCTGCCTGATTGCGTCCAATCACAGAGAACGCGCTCGTTATCGGTTCGCAGCTCGTACGGCAGGTGCCCCGTATCGTTGAACGAGAGTAAGCGCATGTCACCCGTCTGCTCGATCCGGACTTCGCTAAGGGCACAGTTATACATGTCGAGCTGCATCCAGGCGTCGGCGGGCAGCTGCAACACACGACACAGGAAGGCGCCCAGGAGATTGCCATGGCTGACAATAATTTCATGCTCGACCTGGTCGTGCGGCCGGAGAAAATAGCTGTCAAAGGCGTGCCGGCTCTGGGTCTCGCCCGCCGCGACCGACTCAAAAGAAACATGGTGGGTCCAGATATTCAGCCACGGACGCACCGCGGGCGGGACGTCATGCAGGTGCTGATCCCGAGGCTCGATGCCGGTAGCTGCGTGCCAGTCGCGAAAATGCTGCGGAACGGCCGGAACACACTCGCACAGCGCCTCCGAGGATTGCAGCGGAACGTCGCCGAGCTGCGCCGCGATAATCTGAGCAGTTTCCTGCGCGCGTGGATGCGTACTGCAATGGATCGCGGTGATCGGAAGCCGGGCCAGGCGCTGGGCGGTGAGTCGCGCCTGCTCTTGCCCGCGTGCGGTCAATGGCCAGCCCTGATGTGTCGGTGGCTTCGTGGTGAGATCGATCTGTCCGTGGCGGACCAGATGAAGAATTCGCTGCGTCATGAACGCTCCACGCTGACTGTCCGGTGGCAGGCTTGCGGCGCAGACAAGGCCGTGAGTCCTTCGCGCCGCCCGGGAACCTATGCCGGCTGTGGCACCACGCGCACCGCCTGTCCAACGCGCAGATCGCCGGTGCGCAGGATGCGCGCGTAAAGCCGGCTCTCACCGGGATGGGTTTTGTGCGAGATCCGCGAGAACTTGCCGTCCTCAAACGATTCTTTGATGTTGCTGCACGGGATCGCGTGCGACGTGATCTGGATCAGCACATCCTCGCCCAACGCCAGGCAATCCCCGATCTTGATCGTCGTCCAGTCCAGCCCTGCGATCGTAACGTTCTCGCCGATCGAGCCGGGATAGATCGGGTGGCCCTCCGACTGAAGCAACAGAATTTCTTCCAGCGAGAAGAGGCACAGCGCGCGCTCGGGGCCGCCGTGGTAGCGCGTATCCCGCTGGCGATCGCCTTCCAGCCCCAGCTCTGTGAGGGTCGCCTCGCGGATCGGCAGCTTGGGAACGCCGCCATTCGAGCGTTGCAGCGAAAAAATATGTCCGTTCGTAACCATAGTTCTGCTCCCACGCCAAAAGAGGAGCAGATAGCTGCTCCCCAAATCGATCTTGAGATCCCTATGGTAACACAGATCTGCTAGGGTAGCTCACCGCGCCGCCACATCTCGCGCACGCGCTCCAGCACCGCCTGCTCGCGCGGAAACGAGGCCGTGAGGATCGCCTCGTCGAGGCTGAACCAGCGCGCGTCGTCGACCTCCGCCTCCTGCGGCACGACCTCGCCCTGCTGGTAGCGCAGCAGATACAGATCGACAAACTTGTGAATGCGCGTGCGGCCGGCGCGGAACCAGTACTCGATCGTTTCGAGCGGCTGGAGCACCTCGCCGGTCAGGCCGGTCTCTTCTTCGATCTCGCGCTGCGCGGCGGCCTCGGGCGTTTCACCGACAAAGACGTGGCCTTTAGGCAGGCCCCAGCGCGCCCCGCCGCTGGTCGCGATCATCGCGACCTGGACGGTCTCGCCATCGTAGCGGTAGATGACGCCGCCGGCAGAGTGTGCTACCTGGCTAGTTTCTGTACGTGGAGCGCGCCGAGCCACGTTATGTTCTCCCTAATCGTCCTGCCCGCATGTCCCAATAATGATCGATCGCGTACTTAACCCGTTCTTTAGCAACTTCCGGTCCTTCCCACCCGAGCGACTCGGTGCGCACGCCTTCCAGATCTTTGTAGACCGAGAAAAAGTGCGTCACCTCTTTAAGAAAGTGCGCGGGCAGCTCGGTATAGTCTTTGATGTCGGCGAAGAACGGATCGTATTGCAGCACGGCCAGGATTTTATCGTCGGCCTCGCCGCGATCGAGCAGATGGAAAATGCCGATCGGACGCGCCTCGACCACGCAGCCGGGAAAGGTCGGCGCGTTGGTCATCACCAGCACATCCAGCGGATCGCCGTCGTCGTAGTAGGTCTGCGGGATGAAGCCGTAGTCGCCGGGATAGAACACAGGCGAGTACAGCACCCGGTCCAGTTTGATCGCGCCGGTCCGCTTATCGTACTCGTACTTGTTGCGCGAGCCGCGCGGAATCTCGACGATCACGTTCAAAACCTCGGGCACCGCAGGTCCGGGGTCGAGGTCATGCCATAAATGTAGTGCCATACTGGTAATTTCCAAACATCGACCGGCGGGAGCAATCCCCGCCGGCCATTTGCGACAGTGTCGCCTGCTCCCCACTTCTCCGCGACAATGCGCTACCGACCTACCTCAGACGATCGTGGCCGCGACGGCTCGGAGATCTGCTCAAGCGCGTTGCCGGTCAGCTTATCTTTGCCGGCGTCGACTGCCACATCGCCGATCGAGACGATGCCAACTAGTTTACCACCATCTACAACCGGCAGGCGGCGAATCTGCTCGCGCGCCATGATCTCGGCGGCTTTGGAAACATTATCGTTGGACGAGACCGTCGTCGGGCTGGGCGACATATGCTCGCGCACCTGTGACTCTTTAGCCTGCTTGCCGGCGGCGACGGCGCGGATCACGATGTCGCGGTCGGTGATCAGGCCGACCAGCTGATCGCCCTCGACCACGGGAATCACGCCGACATCCAGATCTTTCATATATTTCGCCACCGTCATCAGGTCGGTATCGGGCGTCACTGTTTGCACATCAGAAGTCATGATCTCAGAAATTTGCATAGATGCTCCTTTCCTAGTGTTCTCTCAGCGCTCGTCAATCGTCGATCGGCTGCTACAGCGACGTGCCGCCCAGCTCGCGCTCGTTGAACGTCGACGACGGATTCGTGTAGGTCGATGATGGATTGGTTGAGGTATTGAAATCACGCTGCTCGCTGCGGCTCAGATCCGGCAGCTGCTGCGGGTTGCTGTTCCCCTGTGAGTTGCGCAGGTTGCCGCTCAGCGAGTTGAACTGCTGGCTCAGGCGATCACGATTACGCCAGGCGTACGCCGCACCGGCCAGACCAAGCGCCCATAAAGCTCCACGCATGTTACGCATCAGAGTAGTCCTCCTGTTAGCATCGGATCGAACAGTCTACATAGGTTTCGATCCGGCTCTTCGTTTAGTCACGTTATTTCTCTGGTAGCAAACGCTGTACCACAGACCTTTTTGAGCACCAAAAGAGTTTACAGTATTGCGCTTAAACATAATTGTGGTATAATACGAACATACATTCTAAAGTGTGCAAAAGATCGTCTCTACGAGACGTTGTTGAAACGAGTATGTACAAAGGGGAAGAGCGATGACGAACCGTGAAATCGCCGCAATTTTGTTCAACATATCCTCACTGCTCACCGCTCAAAACGGCAACCCGTATCGCATCCGCGCCTACCGCCGCGCCGCCCGAAATCTGCTGCGTGCCCGCCACTCGATCGCCGAGCGCGCGCGCAACGAGCAGCCGCTGGGCATCCCGTTTCTGGGTGAGCGGCTGACCAAAACCATCACCAAGCTGGCGCTCAACGGCACCAGCGATGTATACGAGGAGCTGGTAGGTGAGCTGCCGACCGGACAGCAGCGGCTGCTGCACGTTCCCGGCATCGGGCCGAAGCTGGCCGAGCGGATCACCAAAGATCTCAAGGCCGACGACGCCGAAGAGCTGATCCAGCGCGCGGCCGTAGCGGGTCTGCAAAAGATCTGGGGCATCGGGCCGAAGCGAGCGCAGCTGATTGTTAAAGAGCTACATACAGAGCCGGAGCCTGCGGATACGCCATTTGTGCGCGACGGCAATGTGATCTACGTTCAGGAGAGCTTCTGGAATGCGGAGCGCAAGCAGGCAGCGTAAATTTATCGTGCCGATGGAAGTCGAGCAGGCGATGCTCGACGACCTGCTGGCGGAGCTGGAAGACAATCCCGATGCGCTGCTGGGCGCGGCGCTGCTCGACGAGGCCGGCGACGAGCCCACCGTCGAGGACGACGCGCTGGCGGGCGGCTACCGGCCCAAGCTTCAGTTCGAGCCACGGCCCTACCAGGCGGAGGCGATCGAGAGCTGGCTTAAGCACGAGGGGCGCGGCGTCGTCGTGCTGCCGACGGGCGCGGGCAAGACCGTGGTAGCGCTGATGGCGCTGGCGCGGCTCAAGCTGCGCACGCTGATCGTGGTGCCGACGATCGAGCTGCTCTACCAGTGGCGCGACGCGGTCGTCGAGCGGCTGCAAATTCCTAAGCGTAGCGTCGGCGTGGTGGGCGACGGCCACAAAGAGTGGCGGCCGATCACCGTGATCACCTACGCCTCGGCGGCGATGCCGAACGCGCCGCTCAACGACATCGGCTTGCTGATCTGCGACGAGGCGCACCATCTGCCCTCGCCGAGCTACGCCACGATCGCCACGCGCTCGAACGCGCCCTACCGTCTGGGCCTCACCGCCACGCCGGATCGCGCCGATGGTGAGCACAACGCCCTGGGTGAGCTGATCGGGCCGCTGGTGTATAGCCGCTCGCCGGCCGACCTCAGCGCGGAAGGGCATATCGCGCAGTATGTCGAGAAGCGCGTATTCGTCTCGCTGACCGATGAGGAGTCGCTGCGCTACGAGGCGCTGATGGGCGAGTGGAAGTGGTTTCTCAGCTCCAAGCGCCACGTGCTGGCCAAAGGCGGCGACTTCTTCGGCGAGCTGATCCGTCGCTCGGCTACCGATCCGCAGGCGCGGCGCGCGCTTCAGGCGCATCACCAGGCGCGCATGATCGCGCTCAACGCCGAGGCTAAGCTGCACGAGGTTGAGCGGCTGCTGGGCGAGCATCGCGACGACAAGGTGATCGTGTTCTCGGAGTACAACGCGCTGGTCGATACGATCTCGCAGCGGCTGGCTATGCCCTCGATCACCTACAAGACCGCCGCCGACGAGCGCAAAGGCATTCTGCAAGGCTTTCGCGACGGCAGCTACTCCAAACTGGTGACGGGCCGCGTGCTCAACGAGGGCGTCGACGTTCCCGACGCCAACGTCGCGATCGTGGTCAGCGGCTCAAGCACGACCCGCGAGTATATCCAGCGGCTCGGTCGCGTGATCCGACCCAAAGCCACAACCGCTGTGCTCTACGAAGTCATCACCCGCAAGACCAGCGAAGTCAACACGGCGCGCAGGCGCAGGCCAACGTAAAGAACAAGGGAACAAGCGAACAAGGGAACAAACCCCCGGATTCCTTGTTCTTTTGTTCTTTTGTTTCATTTGTTCTTTCGAGGAGAGCATGTCATTTTCCACCGCAGACTTCAAAAAAACCAGCCGCAAGGTCGGCGATAAGCGCGTTCTTTACCCGCACCAGCTGCGCGACGATCGCTATCTGGCGGCGATCAGCTATGCCGTGGACTACTACGAGCGCATGGCTGGCCGGCCGCGTAAGGAGATGCAGGCCGATACGCTGCTGGAGTTTTTTGGCGATCCCAAGCTGGCGCGCGGCATTGTCGCCTGTCTGAGCCGGACGTATCTCTGGCATCAGCCGGACGTGAGCGAGGTTGTCGATGCCGAGACCTGCGCGGCGCTGCGTCAGATTGGCCTGGATCGACCTGCGGCGGTGCGACAATACCTGTATCGCTACGTCAACGCGCATCACAACGGCTTCTTGCCCTCGGTCGGACGCTCCACGGTGATCGAGACGCTGTGCGCGGATCTGCCGATCGATCGCCAGACCTTCGAGCAGCTGCTCACGCTCGACGCCGCCGAGAACGCGATCCTGACCAAAGTGGCGGGCACGCCCACGGCGCGCGATATTGTGGCGCTCTACAACTACCACTCGATCGAGACGGCGCTGCGGGCGACCTCGGCGCTGCGGCTCACGCTCAACGGCCCGATCTGGACGATCGTGCGCACGGTCCACAACATCTCGAAGCGCTACAACCTGCGCTACACGATCGAGCATGGCGCCGGCGGATTGTTCGCGGGCAGCGTAACGATCGAGTGGATCGGCAAGCGCGACGTGCTGGGCGGCTACAGCCGCTACGGGCGGCGCGTGGTGCGTGCGCTGCTGCGGCTGCTGGCGGCGCATCCCGACGCGCCAGTCGAGGGCGAGGCGACGGTGCATCTGGCGGGCAGCGTGTATAGCTACACGCTCAACCAGGCCGTACTGTCGATCTTAGGGGTGCAGGCGCAGCGTGTGGGTCGCGGCGACGAGGCCTGGGAGGCGCAGGGCGCGGCCAAGCTGCTCAACGCCTGGAACAAAGCCTATCTGCGCGGCGAGACCGGCGGCTGGCGCTTACGACGCGATCCCGAGCCGCTGATCACCGAGGCCGGCGTGATCGTGCCCGACTTTCTGGTCATGCGTGGACAGCAGCGCGCCTATCTGGTGCTGGCCGATAGCCGCACGACCGCCGAGGCGCTGATCAAGCCGCTGCGGTCGCTCAACGGCCGCTCGCTGATCGTGGTGGCGACCGAGGCCGAGTGGGCCAAGCAGCTTTCGGCGCTCCCGACGATCGTGGTGCCGCATGTTGGTGAGCCCTCGGCGCGGATGCTGGCCCGCTCGCTGCCCTCGCCGACGACGCTGGCCGAGCTGGGCGAGAGCAAATGGCAGCGGCTGGAGCGGCTGCTTGAGACGGAGGGCTTTGTGGACGACGGACGGCTGGCCGAGATTCTACGCTGTCCGGTGACCGATGTTGGCAGCGCGGTACGTGGCTGGCGCACGGATCTCGCGAGCTATCTGCCGGGCATCGGCCTGTGCTCAAGCGAGACCGTGCAAGACATTCGATCGCTGCTTCAGTCGGGCGTCACGCGGCAGGCGGCGTAGCGATCTTCTGATAGTGGGCGGACCGGTTGACTTGTAGGGGCGTGATAATCACGCTCTGAATCACCCATAAAAACATGAGGGACACGGCAGTCACCCGCCGTGTCCCTTCTGATTTCCGTGGGCTCACCTTAATCATGCAGCGATCCATCCGGCCCGTGCCGCAGCTTGTCGGGATTGAGCACCGCGAACAGCCGCTGAATCTTGCCGTCGGCAATGAAGAACGTGATCACGTTCAGCAGATGTCCCTGGTAATAGATCAGCAGCCCGGTGCGGCCATTGACCATCGCCAGGCGGACCTCGATCTGATCCGTGAACTTGCGCACGAGTCCGGCCATGAAGCGCGCGACATGATCCGCGCTGACGATTGGATTGCGCGCCGCCTGAGCCTTGCCGCCGCTGTCGGCGTACATCACCGCGTCGTGAGCCAGCAGCTTGACCATATTCTGCACATCGCCGTCACGCGCCGCGTGCAAAAACTGGGTCAGCAGCAGATCGTGCTCCTGTGGATCGGCGGGGACGAGCTGCTCGTCGGCGTCCAGATGCTGGCGGGCGCGGCGAGCGATCTGGCGGCAGTTCTGCTCCGACTTGCCAAGCACGTCGCCAATCTCGGCGTAGCTGAACGCAAACGACTCGCGCAGCAGAAACACAGCTCGCTCTACCGGCGTCAGCCGCTCAAGCATCAGCAGAAACGCCATCGAAAGATCGTCGGCCAGCTCCTGGATCGCCGCCGGATTCTGCCGATCGTCGACGAACAGCGGCTCCGGCAGCCACGGCCCGACATATTCGGTGCGCTGATGCCGCGCCGATTTCAGCGCGTCGATGCATAGCCGCGTGACCATCCGCACCAGAAACGCCTGCGCATTGTCGACGTTCTGGTGCGCGACGGTATGCCAGCGTAGATACGCATCCTGAACAATATCTTCCGCCTCGCCGATCGAGCCGAGCATTCGGTAGGCGATGCCGAAGAGCCGGCCGCGCTCCTGCTCAAACGCGTCGAGCGGCGTGATTGGCGGTATCTGATCGCTGGCGGGTTGCTGGTGCAAATTGGTCATGCTGACGGCTCCTGTGCCGGATGTGAGTGCTGATTGGGCTGCGTCTGCGCCGGAGATTTGGGCCAGCTGTAGAGCGGCAATCCCAGCCGCAGCTCTTGTGAGACGACAATAAAGGTTGCGCGGCAGATCGCTTCTTTGGTGTAGCGCGCCCGCCGATTGGTCCAGACCGAAGCGCGCGGCTGATCGTCGGGCGTGACCCACTGTACCAGCGCATCGCGGCGTCCCAGGCTGATACAGCGCGCGGCAAAGGCCATGCTGAACGGCTCAAGCTCCTCGCCGCGCAGCAGACGCCGAATGTTGTTGCCGGCGTGACCGCCCATCGGCAGCGCGCTGGCACAGGACATGCGAATCGACTTGCCGCCCACGCTGATCGCCGCCGCATCGCCGGCAGCAAAGATATGCGGCTGACCGACGGCACGCAGCGTCTCGTCCACGACAACTCTACCATACGCGTCTACCGGCAGCCCCGACTGGCTGAGCAGCGCTGGAGCCGCAAAGCCGCTGCACCAGACGCACAGATCGAAGGGGAAGGCCGTTCCGTCCGCCGACCACGCGCGGCCCTGCTCGACCTGCGTGATCGCGGTCTGCTCCCAGATCTGAATGCCAAGCCGGGCAAAGCGGCGGCGAAAATGCTCTTCACCACTTGCCGAGTAGCCGGCGCCGATCCGTCCGCTGGTCGTCAGTCCGACCCGCAGCGTCGGGTAGCGCTCCGCCAGCTCAGTCGCCGTCTCGATGCCGGTCAGACCGCCGCCCACGACCAGCACGCGACCACCACGCGCGGCCAGCTCGCGCAGCCGTCCGGCGGCGGCCTCGATCGTGGGCAGCTTGTCGAGCTGCACCGTATGCGCCGCCACATCCGGCGAGGGCGTGGCTGTGTGACTGCCGAGCGCCAGGATTAGCTCATCGTAGCCGAGCGCAAACGCGCTGCCCGCGCTGTCGCGGCCCAGCACCTGCTGACGCTCGGGCTCCAGCGCTTCGACAAAGCCCTGGACAAAGCGCACGCCGCGTTTGGCGAGCAGCTTCGGAATTGAAAACGAGCGCGGCGTCGATCCGGCCAACGCCTCATGCAGCCGGATGCGCTGCACAAAATTGGGGCTGGCGTTCACCAGCGTAATCTCCGCCGCTGAGCCGGACCGGGCGCTGCGCGCCGCCGCGATCAAACCTGCATATCCGCCGCCGAGGATCAAGATTCGTCGTTTAGATGTTAGCTGATGCATAGTTTTTCTCCTTGTTACCAGGAAGACGAGCGACCCCGGCGAAACGTGACTCGCGGTGATCGAGAATGCTGCAAAACCGAAAGATCGATCCGGCTTGCACGTTTATCATAAATTCCGTATGCTTGATCGTATGGAAGCACTACAAGGTATTTTTACGGCGGCCGTTACACCCTTCGATGCGCATGGTGTGTTTCAGCCAGCCTGGCAGGCCGACCATTTCGCATGGTTGCAGGAGAACGGAATCGAAGGCGTGCTGGTGGCCGGCACCAACGGCGAAGGCCCCAGTCTCAGCAGCGACGAGCGCCGCGCCGTAATCGACGCGGCCGTGAAGCATAAGGGCAAGCTCCAGCTGATCGCGGGCACCGGCACGCCCAGCCTCAGCGAGACGATCGCGCTGAGCCGCTACGCGCTTGAAGCCGGCGTCGACGCGGTGCTGATCATCCCGCCCTACTACTTTCGGGACGTGCCCGAAGACGGTTTGATCCGCTACTATCGCGCCCTGTGCGACGCGCTGCCGCCCTCGGGACGCATGCTCTTCTATCATATTCCGGCGGTCTGCGGCGTGCCGATCTCGCATGAGGTGATCGCCGGCGTGCGGCGCAGCAATCCCAGCCAGTGCTACGGCATCAAAGATACCGGCGGCGATCCCGCGCAGACCCGTGAGCTGGTCGAGTCGTTTCCACAGCTTCAGGTGCTCGGCGGCAGCGATCATCTAGTGGCGGCGAATCTCAGGGCCGGCGTGCGCGGCCAGATCTCGGGCATGGCCAACGCGTTTCCCGAGCTGTTCAGCGGTCTGATCCAGGCGTTCCGGGCCGGCCGCGACGTGAGCGAGTGGGAGTCGCGCATCGCGGCGGTGCGCACAGTCATGAAGCGCTATCCACAGCACGCGGGCACCAAAACACTCGCCGCCTGGCGCGCGGGCCTGTCGCAGATCTATGTGAAGCCGCCGCTGGCCGAGATGGCCGCCGAGCAGCGTTCGGCGCTGTGCCGTGAGATCGACGCGCTGGATCAGTCATGAACCAGGATCTGCCGAACTATGCGGCGGCGATCGATTTTCTCAGCGCCGATCCTCTGGTCAATCGCGAGCTGCTGCTGGCGCTACGGGCCGAGCCGATCGCTAAGCTCCAGGTGGCAATGCGCAACGATCGGCCGGTGGGCGTGCTGATCTGCGGGCCTGGGCCGTTCATCCCCGATCCGTACTGGATTCGGCTGGACGCGAGCGATGCGACGGCGCTGGACGAGCTGATGCAGGGCTTTAAGTTTACTGCGCGGCACACGCTTTCGATCCACCGGCCCTGGATCGGCGCGACGCTGACGGCGCGCTACGCAATGCAGCCCAACGGCATGGGCGTGTACGGCTACCTGGTGGATCGTGAGCACCTGGTCAGGCCCACCGACGCCTCGGTGCGCGCGCTCACGTCGCAGGATGCCGGCCTGGTGGAGCGCAGCCAGTGCGGCTGGACGCGCTCCTACTTCCAGCGGCTCTTCTCCACCGGCCGTCGTCCGTGGGCCGTCGTCCGCGATGGCGCGATCGTGAGCCGCGCGTCCAGCGGCTATCCCGACGCCTTCAGCGAGGAGGTCGTCGGCGTGTGGACGCATCCCAGGTGGCGCGGGCGCGGTCTGGCGCGCAGCCTGGTCGGCGCGGTCGCCGCCGATATTCTGGAGCGCAAGCCGTATGCCGCCTACACCACCACCTACGATAATCTTTCGTCGCAGGCTGTAGCGCGGGCGGTAGGATTCCAGGGCTGCTTCGCGGCAGACTCGTATCAGATCCGATCGAATAAGCTGGCTAACCGTGAGGCTAGTCTTGGGTAGGCCGATGTTAGGAGGCGCTACAGGACTTCTGCAAGCCGAGGAAGCGCGCCGATCGGCATATAATCAGAGCTACCGCGTCTTGACGACACTCAGCGACACGCCCCCCAAGGTATAGATGGGGATGAACTTGACTTCACAGCCTCGATTACAGACTCATCAGCGACGCACGAGTGACGACCAGACGCAGCAATATTGCGCGCTGCTCATGGCCGTCGGTCGGGCGATTGATGAAGAGGCGGCGGTTCATGCAGCCGTCGCCGGGCTGCGTGATCTCCTCGCATCCGACCGGAGCGCGATTGTTCTCTTCGATCTTCAGGCTGGTCCACTGGTAACTGCCTGCCCGCCTGTCAGAGCGACTGAGCCGCCGGCGTTTGGCAGCATGAGCACGCCACTGCTGGAGCAGATACTGAGCAAGCCAGAGCCGCTGGCTGTGCCAGGCTTTACCGACGAGACCGCGCTCGACTCCTTAGCTGATCTACCCCACCTCCCCGCCCTGATCGCAGTGCCGATCCGGGTGCAAGATCTGACCGTCGGCGTGCTGAGCGTCGAGCAGCTCAAGCAGCGCATCTGGCAGCCCGGCGAGGTTTCGCTGGTCGAGGCGATCGCGATGCAGGTTGCGCACCATCTCGATCGCCAGCGGCTGACCGAGGCTCTGGAGCGGCGCACCGAGGAGCTGACGGCGGTCGGTCACACCTCGCTCTCGATCTCGTCGCAGCTGGATCTGCCGACGACGCTGTATACGATCCTTGAACAGGCAACCCGGCTGACTCACGCCGACGCCGGCGAGCTGTCGCTGACCGACGAGGCGCGCGGCGAGCTGGAAGTCGTCGTTTGCTACCGGCTGGATCAGAACTACTGCGGGCAGCGCGTGAAATTCGGCGAGGGGCTGCTCGGCCGTGCGGCGCTCACCCGTCAGATCGAGACCGTGGAGGATTACGCGACCTGGCAGGGCCGGCTGCCGCGCCTGAGCCAGGACTCGTTCCACGCGGCGATCGCGGTGCCGCTGCTGCGCGACGAGCATGTGCTGGGCGTGATCGATCTGATCCACTACACGCCCGGCGTCAGCTTCAACGAGCTCGATCATGCCGTCGTCAGGCTGTTTGCGGCGCAGGCGGTCGTGGCGATCACCAACGCGCGGCTCTACGATCAGGCCCATCAGTACGCCGACCGCATGACCGCGCTGGCGCGCGCGTCGCAGCTGCTGGACGCTCAAGGCGACATGGGCGCGTCGATCCAGCCGCTGGTTCGCGAAGGCATGAAGGTGCTTGGCGCCCAGGGCTGCTTGGTGATCATCACGCACACGGGCATACCCCATGACATTTACTATGTGGGCATCTCCGACGCGCAGGCGAATCTGCTGCGCCAGTATCTCACGCCGCAGGGCCGTGGCTCCGACATTCGCACAATCCACGACATCCGCGATATTATTCCCAGCCACGCGCTGAATCAGATCGTGATGGACGCCGGCTTCAGCAGCACGATCTATCTGCCGCTGATGCGCGAGGAGCGCGCGATCGGCTACATCAGCTATTTTTATACCGTTCAGCACATCTGGAATCAGGACGAGATCGAGCTGGGCCGGATCGTGGCCAATCAGATCGCGGCCATGGTGACCAACGCCCAGCTCTACCACGAGGTCCACGAGGCCAACCGGCTCAAGGCCGATTTCGTCTCGACGGTCAGCCATGAGCTGCGTACTCCCATGGGCGCGATCATCGGCTATACCGAGATGATGCTCAACGGTCTGTATGGTGAGCTGCCGCCGGCGCTGCACGAGCCGCTGAATCGTGTGAAGTCCAACGCCGATCAGCTCTTAACGCTGATCAACCAGATGCTGGATCTGTCGCGGATCGAGGCCCGGCGGCTGGAGCTGCTGCACGAGCCCTACAATCCCCGCGATCTGATCCAGTCGATCACGGCGATTATGCAGCCGCTGGCCTTTGCCAAATCGCTGAGCTTTGCCTCAAATACCGATCCGGGCGTGCCGAATATTGTGCTCGGCGACGTCAGCCGGCTGCGCCAGATTTTGATCAATCTGGTCGGCAACAGCGTTAAGTTCACCAATCAAGGCCGCATCGAGATCCACTGCTTTGTCACAAGCGAGACCAATCGCCAGCGGCTGATGTTTGAGGTTGTGGATACCGGCATCGGCATTCCGCCCGAGCAGTTCGCTACGATCTGGGAGCCGTTTCGCCAGGGCAACAGCTCGTCGACGCGCGAGTACGGCGGTACCGGCCTCGGCCTGGCGATTGTGCGCAAGCTGGCTGAGCTGATGGAAGGCACGGCGACCGTGGAGAGCACGCTGGGCCAGGGCAGCACGTTCAGGATCGATCTCCCGCTGCTGACTCCACAGCGCGACAGCTAGATCGGTGTTGGAGCGCCTACACGGGCTGCGCGTCTCCACGAAGCCAGGCTTAGGCCTGCTGCGGCTCGGCCAGAAGCTGGTCCATGACGTGGTTGGCTTTGTTCAACCATAGATCGGGATTCGGTTCGAGATCGTCCCAGCTCGTCAGCCGATCGATATACAAAATCCCATCCAGATGATCATACTCGTGCTGCATCCCGCGCGCGATTTCTCCCTCGGCTTCCAGCGTGATCCGCTCCAGCCGCTGGTCGTAGCCGGCCAGCTTGACCTTCCGCGCACGCGGCACTTTGTGCGACAGGTAGCCCGGAATACTCAGGCAGCCTTCGCGCCCCTGCTCGATCGCATCGTCCATGTCGAGTATCTCGGGATTGATCAGCACGATCGGTGGAGCGCCAAGGGCCTGCTGCATATCAAGAATAAACAGCCGCCACAGTACACCAACCTGTGGCGCAGCCAGGCCGCGTCCATTGACCTGATACATACACGCAAACATCTCGGTCAGCAGCGCGCGCAGCACATCCGGCGCAATATCCTCAGGCACGGGCTGGCTTTTTTGCCGCAGCGCCAGCGTTGGTATCTGTAAGGTGGTTAGACTGCCGGTCAATATCGAAAGGCGTCCCATAAATCCTGCTCCTCTTTTCGACAATTGTGAAATAATAGCATAACGAGGAGCCGACAGGACGCCCTACATCCAGTAGCTCAATAGTTTCTGCGGGTGCTATGCCTGATCCCAAACCAGCAACACCTGCTGCGGCCCGCGGTGTAGCAGGCTCGGTAGATATGTCGGGCGATAGCCGGGCGCCAGCCGCGCCGACGGTATGCGCTCAGCTAGCGCTGTGATCGCGATCCGTGCCTCAAGCCGCGCCAGCGCCGCGCCGACACAGAAATGAATCCCCCGGCCAAAACCAAGATGCTGCTCCTTGTTGGGCCGATCGATGTCGAAGCGCTCAGGCTCGGCAAACATCTCGTCGTCTCGATTCGCCGCGCCGAAGAGCAGCAGCACCTGCGCTCCGGCTGGAATGGTCGCGCCGCCCAGCGTGACGGCCTCGGTTGTTACGCGAAACATCGAGCGAACCGGCGTATCGATCCGCAGCGTCTCCTCGATCACATCCGGCACGCGATCCGGCTCTGCCTGGATTCTCTGCCACAGGCCGGGCGGCTGAAATATGTGCAGCAGCATATTGCCGATCAGATTCGTCGTGGTCTCATGACCTGCGAAGATAACACTGATCAACAGGCTGATTAGCTGCGAGTCCGTCCAGCGCTCGCCATTCTCGAACGAGAACTGCGTCAGCGTGCTCAGCAGATCATCGCTCGGTGCTTGCCGGCGCTCGGCAATCTGGGCTGCAAGATAGCGCTGAAACGCTACCGAGCCGTGGGCACCGGCGATCTGTCGCTCCGGTGAGCTCTCGGTCGATGTAAGCATAATCAGATCTTCGGTCCAGCGTTTGATCTGATCCAGGTCGTCGGTAGGAAGGCCCATCAGCGCGGCGATCACCGCCAGTGGCAGCGGCGCGGCAAGCTCGGCTATGACATCTGCCTGGCCCGCGCCAATGAAGCGATCGACCAGCTGATCGGTAATCGCCTTGATTTTGGGCTCCATTCCGTAGATGCGGCGCGGCGCAAAGGCCTGATTGACCAGATGCCGCGTCCGGCTGTGATCCGGCGGATCTTCGTTGACCAGGATCTGCTCTTCGGGGTAAGCCTGGCTCAGCACGTCCGTAACTTCTGCCGGAGCGTTGTACGGCGTACGGATCAAGAACTTTGACGAGAAGCGCTGCGGGTCCATCAGGGCTGCTCGCACATCGCGGTAGCGGGCGATACACCACAGGTTGAAGATTGGGCTATAAAAAACCGGCGCTGTTTGCCGGGCCTCCGCGAACAGGGGGTAGGGATTTTCGAGGTGGGGCGACTCCAGCCAATTGTGTGCGAAGACGGGTTGGACGCTCATAGATGTTGTTCCTTTTTAAATGCCAAGGAGCCGCACGCAACGGCTCCCTGGTATTCCAACATAGCGGTTTCGCTTACGGCAGCGTCAGCGACCAGGCGCTGAGGCCGTGGGTTGCGGCGTAGAGTTTGCGCTCGCTCGGCACGATCGTCAGGCCCGGCACCTCAACCTGCGGCATGCCCGGCGCGGCCATCGTCCACTCGTTCGAGCCGGCGACGCGCTTGAAGACGCCGAAGTCGCTGGCGGCGTAGAGGGTGCCGGTCATGTCGTCGCGCACCAGATCCGTCACGGGCATGTCGCCGAAATCGGCGTCCAGGCTCGTCCAGGTCGCGGTGCCGGTGGCCGGGTTGAAGGTGACCTCAAAGATATGACCGGGCGCGGCAGGCGTGGCTGAGTTAAAGCCGCTGTACGAGATCCAGGCGTGGTTCGGGTTGGCCGGATCGATATAGATGCTCGAAATGAAGCGGTTCGGCGCAGTCGGCACGTCGATGCGGGTGAAGCTCACACTGCCGGCAGGCTCGGCGTCCGCGTTCTGCGAGATAAACACGCGGCCCGTGGTCGTCGCGGCCCACAGCGTGGAGGTGTTGCTCGGCGCGCGCTCTACGGCTGCCAGATGGCCGCCCTGGCGATCGCCGTACGACGCTGCCGTCAGCCGCGCGCTGCCCAGCGGCACCCAGTCGCCGCAGGTCACGGCAAAGTCGCCGGTGTGGGTGTTGCAGTGTTGCTGTGCCTCTTCCATGGTCATCGTACCCAGGCCATGTGTCTTGGTGCGATACACGCTTTCCAGGCCCGCGAACATCGTGCCGCTGACTTTGGGATCGGAGATCAGCGGCGGGTAGAAGCCCGAGGCCTCGATGCCCAGCGCGTAGGGCGTGTAGATCGGATCGGCAACCCAGATCCAGTCCTCGATCGCGCCGGCGTTGAAGTTCACATCCGGCGACGGGCCGTAGTAGGTGTGGAAGCGGAAGTTGGGATCAGCCACGTCGAAGCCGGACTGTCCGCCGTCGCCCCACATGGTTTCCAGCCACTCAACCTTGCTGCCCTTGGTCTCCCAGGAGCCGTTGTCCTGCGTGCCGCCCTGGAGGTTGGTGACGTCGAACGGGTTGACCGAGATGCTCTGGAACTGGAGCGTGCTCAGGCCCTCGTTCACGCTGGAGAGCAGCGTCGGAATGCGCGAGAGCATCTGCCGGCAGCGCGCCAGGTTGGTCGCCGACAGGCCACGAGTGCTGCAATCGGCCGAGATGTCGGCGAACTGGCCGCTGGAGCGCATAATACCGCCGTCGCCCGCGTCGAAGAAGACGTACGGATTGCCCGGCTGTGTCACCAGCGCATGGTGATCCGGGTGCAGGCCGTTCGGCTGGACCGGGTCGGTGGCGTCCTCGGTCATGTCGGTGAAGCTCACGCCCGCATCGGTCGAGAGGACCACCGCGCGACCGTTCGAGCGGGTCTCGCCGTAAGCGTGCGAGCCGCTGAGATACACGACGTCGGGATAGCCGGCCGGTGTGTAGACATAATTGTCATACCAGCACTGGCCACCGCAGTAGGCGCTATTGGCATAGGTCGTCAGGTTCTGGAAGGTCGGTGTGCCCGTCGCGACGTCATCGCTGCGGAAGAAGCTAGCCGCCGGAGTGCCGGAGGCGCCATCGCCGACGTACATGCGAGTTTTGCCGTTCGCCAGCTTAGTCACGGCGAACTCGGCGCGATCCGTGGCGATCGTGTTCAGCGGCGCCTTGATCTGCACCCAGGTCGCGCCCGCGTCGTTGGAGCGCCAGACGCCGCGACCGAACGAGGCCGCATACACGATGTCGGCATTGGACGGATCGATCGCGACGCGGCGCGTGCCACGCGGCGAACAGACCCCGGCGTTGTTGTACTCGGTGTCGGTGCCGGTACACTGGTTGGGATCGGTGGAGCCGTTATGGATAAAGCTCCAGGTCAGGCCGCCATCGGTAGATTTGTAGAGGCCCCATTTGGCAGCGCCGGGCACCGGGCGGGTCACGCCGCCGCAGCAGACCGATGTCGCACCGCGCAGCGCAGTCGTTGAGGCCGCATAGATCGTGTTGGGATCGCCGGGCTTGATCGCGATCGAGCCAACACCTTTGCCCGCGAACTCAGCGGCGCCGATCGGGCCTTCCCAGGTGTTGCCGCCGTTCTTGGAGCGATACAGGCCGACGCCCGCCACACAGCCGCTGGCGCAAGCGTTGCTCTCGCCCGTGCCGACCCACAGCGTGTTGCCGGAGGGATCGTTGGGATCAAGCGCGATCGAGCCGGCCGCGTTGATGGCGTAGTCGCCGGTCAGAAACTTCCACTTGGGACTGGCAGCGAGTGCGTTCTCGGTGCGCCAGATACCGCCGCCGGAAGCGGCGATCCACATGCGGCAGCCGCTCGGCGTACAGTTCGGCGAGATCTCGATCGCCGTGGTGCGGCCACCGGCGATGTACTCGTTCGGAACGTAGCTGGTGCGCAAATCTGTCTTCTGGTAGCGCGCAATGCTCGGCCCGACCGGCTGCCAGACGCCTTTCTTGTCCTGGCCGGGGTTGCCTTTGAGCTTCTTCTTATTGAAGTCGCCGCGCGCTTTTTCAAGGCGGCTCAGCGGGATCGCCGTGTCGGGATAGGCCCGCTGGAAGAACGCATAGTCTGCGGCAAAGCCAGGGCCTTCTGTGGCCTCGCCGCCGTTGCCGGGAACAGCTTCGCGAATCTTCTCAATGTGGCGACTGAGCGCGACCGGCCCTTCTTCCTCTACCGGCATATCGCTCTCAAGTGAGGCAAGTTCGCGTACGGGCTCGAACGCGAAAGCTACGCCTGCAACCGTGGCGATCAGCGCGATGGCGATCAGAACGCGGAACAGGGCGAACCGTTTAGATAAGGCGGACATCTACATTCCTCCCAGGCTAGGTTTTTGAACCAGGATGCCAATAACTTCGGACAGGCTAAGAGCAGGGTTGACTAAATGTGGTGTAACACTGTGGACAACATCTCCACCTCTGGAGCGCTACAGCCAATGGCGAATGCTTGCAAGACTCACACGGGGATTTGGACGATGTTGGTTTGGAATCCTTGGCTCCAGAGCTACACGGGTACCCTGGAAGTCCTAAGGTGGGTTGATTATACTGACCGTCAACTATCTGTCAACCTCATTGCTGATACGATATCTACATTGGCTGGTCGATTGCGCTACTGTGTGTTGGCCGTTGCGGATACGGCCCAGCGCATACGATGGGAGGTGACGCTGCTACCTATGATAGCATAGAGCCGTCGTGCGGTATGAGTATTTTTTGGAGAAAATGTGCTGATTTCAACCGCAATTGCAGCCGTTTTGTTTCTGACGTTCCAAAATGGTCAAGGATTGGTATACTGTTCCTAACGTCATGTGACACGAACTACTCGCTGCTATCCTCCCAAGACCAGTTTCAAGAGAGCGATCGTTGGATCATAAACCGATTTCAAGACCTGTCGCCATGCATCCATCCGCTGTGGCACCGCCTGCCCGCTCTGACTACCGGCCACAGCGGGGCTACCATCGCGCGCTGGGTGGTCTGCTGCTGCCCTACCTGCTGGGCACGATCGTGCTGGTCGCGCTGCCGGCGCTGCTGACCTTTGCGCTGGCCTTCACGCAGTACGATGGGCTTTCTTCGCCGGTCTGGATCGGCCTGGGTAATTTTCGCGAATTATCCGCGAATCCGCTGGTGTGGACGGCGATCCAGAACTCGGTCTATTTTGTGGTGCTGGCGGTGCCGCTGCGGCTGCTCGGCGCGCTCAGTCTGGCCTTGCTGCTCAAACAGCGATCGCGGGCCAGCGGCGCGTACCGGGCGGCGATCTATCTGCCGACGATCATTCCCGACGTGGCCTACGCGCTGATCTGGATCTGGATCTTCAATCCGGTGTACGGTCCGCTGAACATGATCCTGGGCTCGCTCGGCCTGCCTGCGCCCGCCTGGCTGGTGCAGCCCAGCACGGCCAAGCTGGCGATCGTGATCATGTCGCTGTTTCAGATCGGCGAGGGCTTTGTCGTGCTGCTGGCCGGGCTGCATGATATTCCTGAGGACTTCTACGCCAGCGCAGCGCTGGACGGCGGCAGCCGCTGGCAGATGTTCTGGCGCATCACGCTGCCGCTGCTGGCTCCCTGGCTGCTGCTGCTCACCATCCGCGACATTACGCTCAGCGCCCAGAGCACGTTTACGCCTGCCTACATCATGACTGACGGCGGGCCTTACTTTTCGACGCTGTTTATGCCGCTCCTGATCTTCGACGAGGCGTTCGAGCGCTTCCGCATGGGCAGTGGCGCCGCCATGATGCTGCTGTTCTTCATCGGTCTCGGCCTGCTGGTGCTGCTGATCTATTTCGTCGCCGGCGGCTGGGGCTATGACGAGGACTACTGAGAACAAGGAACTGGAAATGAACAAAGGAACGAAGGAACACATGAACAAAAAGTAGCCTGATCCTTTGTTCTTTTGTTTTCTTGTTCCTTTGTTTGCCCGAAGGGCGGAGGTGAGGGCCTGACAACTCGCAATATAAAAATCCAAGCCTGGACGCTGGTCTCTGCGCTGCGACAGGTGGCGGCGGCGGCGGCGGCGGTGCTGTTTGTGCTGCCGCTCTGGCTCGTGCTGGTCGCGTCGCTGCGCCGGCCCGGATTGCCGCCCTCGCCGTCGATCGAATGGCTGCCGCTCGCGCCGGTCTGGACCAACTATCAGCGGATCTTTGCGCTGGTGCCGCTGGCGCAGTACATCCTCAACTCGATCGTGGTGGTCGTCGTCGCGGTGCCGATCACGCTGATCATCGCGTCGTGGGCCGGCTTTGCAATGTCGCAGCTTGGCGCGCGCTGGCGGCGTGTGCTGCTGGTGCTGGCGGTGGTGCTGCAAATGGTGCCGTCGACGGCGCTCTGGCTGACGCGCTACGTGCTCTTCATCTATCTGTCGCTGACCGACACGCTGTGGACGCTGATCGCGCCGGCGTTTATGGGCACCAGCCCGCTCTTCGTGCTGCTCTTCTACTGGACGTTTCGCCGCCTGCCACAGGAGATGATCGCCTCGGCGCGCGTGGATGGCGCGGGCGCGCTTCAGCTGTGGGCGGTGATCGCTATGCCGCTGGCACGGCCGACGATCCTCTCGGTGGGCGTGCTCGCGTTTGTGCATTACTGGAGCGATTTCATCAACCCGCTGCTGTATCTCAAGTCGCAGCGCTACTACACGCTGCCGATCGGCCTGCAATTCTTGCAGCAGATGGATCGCACCAACTGGCCGCTGCTGATGGCTGCCTCAGTCGTGATGATCGCGCCGGTGGTGCTGCTGTTTCTGGTGGCGCAGCGCTATTTCTGGCTTGAAGGACGGCTATCGGGCTTTGGTGGCCGTTGATCCACAAGCTTTCGTATCCAAGCAAAGGAGAATCCATGCGTAAGGTTGTCGTGCTGATCCTGGGAATCGTGGTGCTCTTGAGCGGCTGCGGTGCTCCCGCCGCGCCGTCGGGCAACGTCTCGTTCATCGTCTGGGGCGATCCCGCCGAAAAGGCCGCCTATGAGACGATCGTCAGCGCCTTCAAGCAGAAGCAGTCCGGCATCGATATTACACTTACCCATATTCCAGGCCAGACAGAGTACCGCCAGCGGCTCGCCACGGATTTCGCCGCCGGAACGCCCGCCGATATTGTGCTGCTGAACTACCGGCGCATGGGCACCTTTGCGGCCCGTCAGGTGATCGAGCCGCTGGGACCGTATCTAGAGCGCAGCTCGGTCATCAAAGAGGCCGACTTCTACCCCGAGACGATCGCGCCGTTCCGCTACAACGGTGCTCTGATGTGCATTCCGCAGAACGTGTCAAGCCTGGTCGTCTACTACAACAAGCAGCTCTTCGATCAGGCGGGTGTGGCCTATCCCGGCGATCGCTGGAGCTGGGACGAGTTTCTGACCACGGCCAAGGCGCTGACCAAAGATACCAACAACGACGGCCAGATCGATCAGTACGGCGCCGGAATCGAGCCATCGCTGATCCGTGTCGCGCCGTTTGTGTGGCAGAACGGCGGCGAGCTGGTCTCGCCCCTTGACAAGCCCGCGCAGCTTGGGCTCGACACGCCCGAGGCGCTGGCGGCGGTGCAGTGGTTCGTCGATCTCCAGACCAAGCATCATGTCGTGCCGGACGCGGTGCAGGAAGAGGCCGAAGATAGCGAGAGCCGCTTCCAGAATGGCCGCACCGCGATGTTCTTCGAGAGCCGCCGGGCCGTGCCGACGCTGCGCGAGATCGAAACCTTCGACTGGGATGTCGCGCCGCTGCCGCAGGGCACACAGCCGGCCGGAATCCTCCACTCCGACGCCTACTGCATGGCGTCCAAGACGCAGAACAAAGACGCGGCCTGGGCCTTCATCGAGTTTGCCAACTCACCCGAGGGCCAGGAGATCATCGCCAGGACCGGCCGCACCGTACCGTCGTTGAAGTCGGTGGCC
>DASWTW010000543.1:0-2994 GCA_036401895.1 Herpetosiphonaceae bacterium
CGAGCAGCACCGTCAGCAAGAAGACGTTGCGTCGTCCGAATCGGTCCGCGATCGCGCCCCAGGCCAGCGCGCCGATGAACATGCCGGTGAAGGTTGCCGAAAGAAACAGCGTTTGCTGGGCCGCGCTATTCTGCAAGCTAAACGCCGCGATCACGCCGGGCAGCACAAAGCCCGCGATCAGCACTTCCATCGCGTCTGCCGCCCAGGTCAGGCCGTTGACCAGCAGCAGCCGCCACTGGAAGCGGCCAACTCCAATCTGTTCGATCGCCTCGTCGATGTTGGTCAAAGCCCTGCTTGATCGTGCCGGCGCTGTTTGTACCATTGTCGTCATGGTCATACCTTTATGTGAAATGGACACTAAATGATCGCCCAAAAAACAGGGGCCGCAGCACCCCGTTCATGATTCATCTTGTGTCATTATAACACCAAGCGAATCTTGCGTCCGAGCCCCGATTTCGTCCGGTTTTCCTGAGCACAAAACGATCCAGCAACAATCTGTGGTGGGAGCGATTGCGTATTAATCAGTGGAGAAGTTGCGCCAGCAGGCGCGAGAAGAGAGAAGATTTCAAGTGCTTTCACAACTGGATAGTGTTCCGGCTGCCCGACCGTCGCGTCTATGGATGCCCAGGCGGGTGGTCTTCACGCCCAACGCGCTGGCTGATCCGTGGGGCCAGCAGATCTACGCGCGCGTTTCCGCGCTCGGCCTGCCGATCGAAGAGCTGCGTAGCAACCGCCTCACGGGCCTACGCGGCGACGACGAGCGCAGCACCTACAATCTGTCCAAGCGCACGCTGGCGGTGGTCACAGCGCCGCCCAGCGCTTTGAAGCTACAGCCGATCCCACCGTCCGCCGATTGGCAATTTCATCTGGCGGAGGGCTGTCCTGCGCACTGCCAGTACTGCTATCTCGCCGGGAGCTTGCAGGGACCGCCCGTCGTGCGCGTCTTCGCCAATCTGCCCGCGATCCTCGCTAACCTGGCCGCTTACGAGCATCCCGATCGGCTGACGACCTTTGAGGCCAGCTGCTATACCGATCCGCTCAGCATCGAGCATCTGACCGGTAGCCTCGCCGAGAGCATCCGCTACTTTGGCACGCGACACAACGGCGCGCTGCGCTGGGTGAGCAAGTTCGACGCGATCGAGCCGCTGCTGGATTTGCCGCACAACGGCCAGACGCGCTGCCGCTTCAGCATCAACGCCGATCCGATCTCGCGGCGACTTGAGGGCGGCACCGCTTCGGTGGGTGCGCGGCTTCAGGCGATCCGGCGGCTGGCGCTGCCGCGCTCACAGGGCGGTAGCGGCTATCCGGTCGGCCTGGTGATCGCGCCGATCATGCCGATCGACGACTGGGAGCTGCACTACACGCAGCTCTTCGACGCCGTGAGCGCGGCCCTGGATTTTCCCTGTGATCTGACTTTTGAGCTGATCAGCCATCGCTTCACGCCCGGCTCGAAAGACGTTCTGCTGGGCTGGTATCCAAACACAAGCCTGGAGATGGACGAGGCCACGCGCTCGATCAAGCGCAACAAGTTTGGCGGCATCAAGTATGTTTATCCCCAGACAACCATGAAGCAGCTACGCGGATTCTTCGAGCGCCAGATTGCGGATCGATTCCCGCAGGCCGAGCTGTTGTATTGGACATAGATTCGGTGTTGATTCGAGGATTAACGTTTGTAGGGGCGTATTGCAATACGCCCCTACGGTTGAACTTCATGCCAATTCTGGTTCGATTGGATTCTTTATTCTTCACGAAGTCCTGATTTAGAATCTCCAAGGTATTCTTTCAGAACTCGTAGGGGCGTGATTTATCACGTCCTGAACACCTTCTCCTACGCTTAAATCGGTGGCCAGGGCATCGAGCGTCCGCCGGTCGGCTCGGGGTAGCGCGCCCGCTTCAGCACCCGCTCGATCCGCCGGCGCAGCGCTTCGACCTCCACGCGCGTCAGCAGGTCGCCCAGAACCTCGGTCAGCTCGTCGCTCGGCGTTTCGAGCTTGTCGGCCACGCGTCGAATGTCGGCTACCAGCGGCGATGGAATCGCCTCTCCGGCGTACTCCCAGATCACCGTGCGCAGCTTGGGGTCGGTGTGAAACGTGATGCCGTGATCGATGCCCCACAGATGCCCGTCGCGCGCCTTGAGAATGTGCCCGCCCTTGCGATCGGCATTGTTGACGATCAGATCGAAGGCCGCGATCCGTTTAAAGGCCGCGTCGTCGGTGCCGCGCAGGTTGAAGTAGTGCGCCTGCGGATCGGCGTCGATGAAGAGCTGCACCGAGCCCAGCCCGTACTCTGTCGCGTCGCGCAGCACCGTGGGTGGCACGACGGCCCAGCCGAGCGCCTCGCTCATGACGTACGCGGCGGCCTCGCGCTGGCACAGTGTGCCGCGTGGAAAATCCCACAATGGACGCTCACCGCGACGCGGCTTGTAGATCGCCAGACCTTGCAGATCGTCGTGGGTGACGCTGGTCAAAAACGTGTAGTTGCTGGAGTCCGGCATCAAGCCCTCGATCTCCAGGTCGCCGTTGGTCAGCAGCGCAACGACCCGCTCGATCGATACCTCGGTTGCCGAAAGCTGCTGCTCGTCTAGTTCCTGCTCATCTAGCTGCTCGTTGGCCTGATCATCATCCATAGCTGCCTGCTTCGCTCGATGTGTCTCAAACGTCGTATGTAACAGTAGGATACCCGTTTTTCTTGATGCAGAAATGCCCGGTTGGGTCCATCGGCTCGGTACACTGCGGGCAGCGCTGGCGGCCTTTGGTAACAACCTCGGCGCCCTCACGGGCAAGCGCCCGCGCCTGCTCGCGCGACATCGTCAGCCGCACGACGTCCATCTGCTCGTCTTCCTGCCCGCTGCCCAGCTCCTGCGCGATGATCACCAGCAGATCGCGGGTCTCATCGTAGCCCAGGCCAAGCTGGCCGACGCGGAAGGCTTCTTCGAGTGGCTCTTCCAGCAGCATGTTGTTGAAGGTCAGCAGATCTTCGGATGTGCTGAGCAGC
>DASWTW010000544.1:0-3207 GCA_036401895.1 Herpetosiphonaceae bacterium
TCTGGATCAGCCACTGCCGCCGGTCGCAGCGCGCCCGCTGCCCGCCGTCGATCCCCAGCAGCTCGCCTATGTTATCGCCACCTCCGGCTCCACCGGCACGCCCAAAGGCGTCCAGATCCCGCATCGCTCGCTGGCGGTGCATAGCCTGGCTGTCGCGCAGCACTACGGGCTGCAACCAGGCGATCGCGTGCTTCAGTTCGCCTCGCTGAGCTTCGACGTAGCCGCCGAAGAGCTGTTTCCAACCTGGATCGCCGGAGGAACCGTGGTGCTCTTTCCCCAGCGGGATACCGTCTCGCTGCTGGAATTTTCGCAAGAGGTCGCGCTGGATCGCATCACGGTGCTGAATCTACCCGCCTCCTACTGGCATAGCTGGCTCGTCGAGCTGAAACGCGCCGGCGCGCAGCTGCCGCCCACGCTGCGGCTGATGATCGTCGGCAGCGAAGAGGTAGCTCCCGAGGCCCTTGAGCTGTGGCGATCGATCGGCGGAGACAAGGTACTGTGGAGCAACGCCTACGGCACCTCGGAGACCACGATCACCAGCACGATCTACGGCCCGACATTGGCGCTCACTGCTCATGGCCCGGTCCCGATCGGCTCTCCGATCGCTGAGACTGAGGCGTATGTGCTGGACGCGGAGCTGCGACCAGTTGAAACTGGCGCGTGGGGCGAGCTGTACCTGGGCGGCGCGGGGCTGGCGCGCGGCTACCTCAACCGGCCGGAGCGCACAGCAGCGGCGTTTGTGCCGCATCCCTTCGCCCACCGCCCAGGCTCCCGCCTGTACCGCACCGGCGACCGGGCACGACTGCGCGCCGATGGACAGTTGGAGTTCGGCGGCCGGACCGATCGGCAGGTCAAGCTGCGCGGCTTCCGCATCGAGCTGGGCGAGATCCAATCCGTGCTGCGCCGTCATCCCGCTGTCGCCACCGCCGTCGTGCTGCGCCGCGAAGACACGCCCGGCGTGCCGAGATTGGTCGCGTACGTCGTCGAAGAACCTAGAACCCAGAACCTAGAACCTAGGGAACAAGCGAACAAACGAACAAGCGAACAAACGAACAAAGAACAAGCAAGTACCACAGATTCCCCCTCTCCTACCGCAGTGGGAGAGGGGAGTCGCGGCGGCGACGGGGTGAGGGCCACAACTGAGGGCCTGCGCCACTTTCTCGCTGAGCGCCTCCCACGTTACATGATTCCGTCGGCGTTTGTTTTTCTCGACACGCTGCCGCTGACGCCCAACGGCAAGATCGACGAGCGCGCGCTGCCCGAGCCCGATACGCGGACGTACGCATCCCACAGCGGCGCGCTGGAAACACCGCTTGAGCGAGCGGTAGCGCGGATCTGGACGGCTGTGCTGGGCGTCGAGCCGCACAATCCCGCCGACAACTTCTTTGAGCTGGGCGGCCACTCGCTCAAGGCCACGCAGATGATCGCCCGCATCCGCGAGCAGTTTCAGGTCGAGCTGCCGCTGCACGCGATCCTGGGAGCGCCCACGCTGGCCGAGATCGCCCTGCTGATCGAGGAGCGCCGCGCCAATGCCGCCGGCGTGCCACAGGCCGCGATCCCGCGTGCCGAGCGCGACCAGCCGCTGCCGCTCTCGTTCTCGCAGGAGCGCGTCTGGTTTTTGAACGAGCTGTCGCCGGGCAACACCGCCTACAACACCCAGGTCACGATCCGCTTCACCGGAACGTTGAAGATCGCCGTGCTGGAGCAGGCATTCAGCGAGATCATCCGCCGCCATGAGCTGCTGCGGACCGCGTTTGTCGCCGAGGACGGCCAGCCTGTACAGATCATCCACCCGCCGTACGCAGTCTCGATTCCGCTGATCGATCTCCGCGAGCTGCCCGCCGAGCGCCGCGAGGACGAGGCCAGCCGCCTGATCGACGTCGAGTTTCAGCGCTCGTTCGACGTGCGCCAGATCCCGCTGATCCGCTGGACGCTGCTGCGCCTCGACGATCAGGAGCATCTGCTGATCCAGGTCGAGCATCACCTGGTCCACGACGGCTGGTCGCTGTCGGTGCTGTTCGGCGAGATGCAGGCGCTCTACCAGGCGTATCTGCGTGGAGAATCATCGCCGCTGCCCGAGCTGCCGATCCAGTTTGCGGACTTCACCACCTGGCAGCGGCAGTGGATGCGGGACGGTGTCGCCGCCGATCAGATGGCCTACTGGAAGCGCCAGCTGGCCGGTAGTTCGTTCGTCCTTGAGCTGCCGACCGACCGTCCACGGCCATCGGTGCAGACCTTTCGCGGCGCGACCTACTCCACTCACCTGCCGACTGAGCTGGCGCTTGCCGTGCGCGCGTTCAGCCGCCGCGAAGGCGCGACGCTCTTCATGACGCTGCTGGCGACGTTCCAAACGCTGCTCTTCCGCTACACCGGCCAGGACGATCTGATCGTCGGATCGGGCATTGCCAACCGCCGCTGGCACGAGACTGAGACGCTGATCGGCATGATCATCAACAATCTGATGCTGCGGGCGCGTCTGGGCGCCGATCTCACGTTTCGGGAGCTGCTGGCTCAGGTCCGCAATGTGACCCTGGAAGCCTACGCGCATCAAGATCTGCCGTTTGACAAGCTGGTCGAAGAGCTGCACCCACCGCGCGATCTCAGCCGCAATCCGATCTTCCAGGTGATGTTCAGCTTCCACGACGCGGCCATGCCCGATCTTGATTTTCCTGAGCTGATCGCGGATCTGCACTATGCGCATAATCGCTCGGCCAAGTTCGATCTCAACGTGATTGTGATTCCGCTCGCCGAGCAGCGCATCGGCCGTGAGCGCCGCGAGAACGACGACGATATTATGATCGAGTGGGAGTACAACACCGATCTCTTCGACGAATCGACGATCGTGCGGCTGGTCGAGCACTACCAGACGCTGCTGCGCGCGATCGTCGCCGAACCGTCAGCCCGGCTGGCCGAGCTGCCGTTGTTGACCGAGCACGAGCGGCGCCGGCTGCTGGTGGAGTGGAATGCTGCCACAGGTGAGCAGCCGGCCGCGTGTGTCCACGAGCTGATCGCGGAGCAGGCGGCGCGCACACCCAAGGCGATCGCGGTGGCCTGTGGCGCGGACGAGCTGAGCTATCAGGCGCTCGATCAGCAGGCCACGCAACTGGCGCAGGTACTTCTGGCGCAGGGCATCGGGCCAGAGGCGCTGGTGGCGCTGTGTCTGCCGCGCGCGCTCGATCTGGTCGTCGCGCTGCTGGCCGTGCTCAA
>DASWTW010000545.1:0-25759 GCA_036401895.1 Herpetosiphonaceae bacterium
ACTAAGGCATAAAAAATCCGGCAGCCAGATCAGCTACCGGACCCGCGAAAAAACTGGATTATTGCGCCGCGACGACGCAGTTCTTGCCCTGAGCTTTAGCATGCTCCTGAGCATACTCACCGGCCCGCAGTAGCACATCGATCGTGGTGCCGTGCTGCGGATACGAGGCCACGCCGATCGAGATCGTGATCGGGAAAGGCCACCCAGCCGATTCGTCCTGCACTGTGCCGCGCAGGCGCTCACCCAGGAGCAGGCCCTGCTCCAACGCGGTATGCGGCAGCAGCACCAGAAACTCATCGCCGACACGCCAGCGCGCAATAAAATCAGTGGGGCGCAGCCGTTCACGCAAAACCCGACACAGATGCTGCAACATGCTGTCGCCGGTGGCGTAGCCCAGCTCATTGTAGCGCCGCAGGTTATCGCCGTCCATGAACAGCAGCGTGAACGGATAGCCCGTCTCGGCGGCATGAGCGATCGCGCTGTCGAGCGTTTTCATAGCGGCGCGCAGATTGGGCAGGCCCGTAACCGGATCGGTGTGCGCCAGCTCATGCGACTCGTCGAGCATCTGGCCGAGGCTGACCATCCGGCCCAGCAGGTCGTCGACGATCGGATGCAGATCATAGGTCTGGGGCAGATCGGCTGCGTAAAAGGCGGCCGTGGTCGCGCCCACATTCGTTCGCGTCTCGACAATCACGGTACGCAGCTGGCTCAAAATATCGGCGGGCGAGAGGCGCTCCAGGCCGGTGTAGTGCACGATCGCGATCGTGGCGACGGGAGCATTGAGGCCAAAGCGCTCGGCCTCGCGGTTCAAACGCTCCAACAGGCGATGGCCAACCTGCGCGTGTGTAGGATGATCGCCGTCGGTCAGCGCGAACACAAACTCATCGCTGCCGATGCGATAGATCGGCACATGCAGATCTTCGCCCAGCACAATCGCCACCCAGCGCAGCACCGCGTCGCCCTGCCTGGCGTCGTGAGCTACTGAGGCAAAGGCGTTGAGATCCAGAGAAACCAGCGATATCGGATCGTGAGGCGTTTCGGCGCAATATTCGATCAGCCAATCGGCGAAGGCAAGTAGATTACGACAGCCCGTAATGGCATCTATACGTGATAACGACGAGGTCGGCAGAGCCATTGGCATGGTAGAACTCCTGAGAGATCGGCCAGATGGCGCAATGTACGAGTTCAACGATCGTCGGCTATGTTCAGCGCTGGCTGCGCGCTGCTTGTCGAGAGCGCGTGCGGCTACAGAGGCGATTCGTTAAGGTGCGCCACCTGACGGCAATTCTACCTTTAACAATGCATTCAGGACCCGAATATCGTCAAAATCAGTTAACTGAACGCGCGCAGCCTTGCGCTCGCCGGGCTCACGAGGCTGCGCAGAGCCGGCTAGGGCGTCGGGTGTGGGTTGAGCGGCGTCGGGCACTGGCGCGTTTTGAGCATGTCGCGGCCAAGCGGCGTGTACTGGATCGAGCCGTCGCCGCGCTGCTCGAAGCGCCAATTCGCAAAGTACTGGACGCGAATGCGCTCGCCGTTGTGCATCTCGTCGAACTCCTCCGAGATCGGCGGGCCGTAGAACTGCTCGCCGTACTGCTCCCACTGCTCACGAAACGTGCCGCGCAGCGTGTGTCCGGTCGCCGGGAAGTAGCGCACTCCCGGCAGGCCGGGATCGGCGACGGGCGGCACGGCTTGCTGGCCCAGCGCCTGCCGGCCAAGCGGCGTCAGATGCACATGATCCAGGTAGATCTCGGGCTTCTGGCCTTCCGGCCACAGCGGATCGAGCCGCGTCGGGCCGTGATCGTCGTTCAGCTCCAACCGCGCCCGCTCGAAGTACTGCACGACGATGCCACGATGATCGCGGTAGGCCATCGTCAGCGGCCGGCCAAAGACCGCCTCGCCGCCGAAGAACTGCCAAAAATACTTGAACTCGCCGCGCAGCACGATACCGTCGTCGAAGATCAGCGGCTGATAAGCAGGAGCCAGCGGCGGATAGTCGGCTTTCGTCAGCTCAAGCTCGCTGGTCGCAAGGCTGGGCAGCGCGGGAACACGCGGCGCGCGAAACGCGGCCATGGCCGGCTTGGCGCTGCCGTCGCGGCGGTAGAGCCCGAAATGGCCCTGCTCGTCCACGGCGTAGGAGAGCGTCGCAGGCGGATCTTGCAGCCACCAGCCGATCGTGCCGACAAAGCCGTTGCCGGTCGCGATCTCCAGCGCCCGGCGATACACCTCGTACTGGCTCGGCTCGTCGTAGTAGAGAATCAGGTTGTAGCGCTGATCCAGAAATACGTTGCGGCACGCGGGACCGCTGGCCCAGCCAAACTCTTCGAGCAGCACCGGCTTGGTCGTACGGCCACGCAGCGACTCGGCGATCGTGGTGAGGTTGCCGGGCGTGTACTCGTGGACGCTGATGATGTCGCTGATCTCGGCGATCGTGCGACCGCTCGGCGAGGTCTGCCACAGGCTTTCGAGACGACCCACGCCCACCGTGATCGGGTGCCGGCGATCGAGCGCGCGCACGGCGTCTGCCATACGGCCCAGCCAATCCACAACCGCCGGAGCGTTGCCGCCCAGCCAGGAGCCGTAGTTGTCGGGCTCGTTGTGCAGATCCCAGGCCAGCACACGATCGTCGTCCTTGAGCGCGCCGACGATGGTTTGGAGATAGCGCAGATCGTAAGACTCCTCGATCGAGCCGGCCGTCGCGATGCTGTCGTGCCAGTCGAAGAGCGTGACGATCACCTTGAGCCGGTGACTCCCAGCGATCTGGATCAACTGGCGCAGCCGATCGAGCATCTGCGGCGCAACGTTGCCCTTGCCGTCGGTCCAGCCCTCAAACTTACGATACGGAACCAGCACGCGCACGGTGTTAATGCCTAGCTCCCTGCGTGCTCGCGCCAGATCGCGATCGACAGCCGGGCCGTCCCACTCGGTCCACATGAAGCCCCAGGGATGCGCGGCGGGATAATAGTTTGTGCCTTTGAGCGTGATGGTTTGGCCCTGCTGCTCAAGCCGATTCCCGGCGATCGTCACAAAGCCGCGCTCGGGAGTCGCAGGCGTGAAACCGGCCTGCACCTCGACGTCGAGCAATCCCTGCAAGATCGTGCCGCCGTGATCTTCTAGTCGGGCGCGCTCGAACCACTGGGTCAGCACGCGATCGCCGACGGCGTTCACCTCGACGGCAGGCTCGGTCAGCGGCAGGCCCAGCAGCGCCAGGCTTTCGCGCTCGTTCACCCCACGATCGCCGAGCTCCAGGCCGTGCGATCGCCAGTAGGTCAGAAAATCACCGCAGATGTTATGTCCGGTCTCAGCAAAAAACCGACAGCCGGGCGCCGCACTAACCGCAGGCTCGGCCGCACGACCAAGTTGCTCTAATCGCTCGGCTCCCAGCCGCCCTAGCTGCACCGTGTAGGGCGCGGGCACATCGGGATGCGCTTCGAGCCGATAGCGCTCAAAGTGCTGGCTCGTGCGCGGCCCCAGCTCGGTCTCGTCGGGCAGGGCTGGTCCGGTGGGATAGCCAAAGACCGGCAGGCCACCGCTGCGCGTCCAAAAATCCAGAAACGGAGCGTCGATACAATCGGCAATTCCGGCCACACCCGGAAAACAGAGCGGCTCAGCGGCCAGCGGCGCTTGCGGACCAAGCGATGCGGGAATCAGCGTCAACACAACAGGTAATACCATCAGAAGCCGGGAAAACATGCAGCGATCTTTCTAGCAGCGGGGTTAGTAGGTGCGGAGGAAGTGTACCATGGCGAGGAACAAGGGAACAAATGAACAAGGGAACAAAGAGCAAAGAAGTACCAAAAACCCCCTCGCCTGCCGCAGCGGGAAAGGCGGAAAGCCCAAAAGGCTGGGGGTGAGGGCCTGCTCAACATCCGGGTGAGGGTCACGCCAAAAACGAAGGAACAAACGATCAGGCTACTTTTTGTTCGTTTGTTCCTTTGTTTCTTTTGTTCCTTTGTTTGCCCGCAGGGCCTACCCCTTGGGCTTGTAGCCAACCTGCTTCAGCAGCTCGCGGGAGATCACGTGCTTCTGAATCTCGTTGGTGCCCTCAAAGATCCGCGTCACGCGCGCATCGCGGTACATGCGCTCCAGCGGCAGCTCGCGGCTAAAGCCCATGCCGCCGTGAATCTGGATCGCCTCGTCGATGACCTGCGAGGCCGAGTCGGTGCAGTAAAGCTTGACGATCGACGACTCAAGCGTGGCCGGCTTGCGATTGTCGACCAGCGTGGCGCAGTGATAAACGATCTCTTCCATGGTGTAGATCTTGACCGCCATCTCAGCCAGCTTGAACTGGATCGCCTGGAAGTCGGCGATCGGGCGGCCGAACTGCTGGCGCTCCACGGCGTATGAGCGCGCGTACTCGAACGCCTGCTTGGCCGAGCCCAGCGACGCCGCGCCCAGACCGGCGCGTCCAATATCCAGCGTCTGCATCGAGATCGCGAAGCCGTGGCCGGGCTGGCCGATCATATTTTCGGCGGGAACGCGGCAGTCCTCGAAGAAGAGGCTGGCAGTGTGCGACGCGCGCAGGCCCATCTTTTCCTCGACCTTGCCGACTTTGAAGCCGGGAAAATCTTTCTCGACAATGAAAGCTGTAATGCCGCGCGGCCCGAGCGACGGATCGATCGTCGCGAAGACAACCAGTGTATCGGCGAACGAGCCGTTGGTGATCCACATTTTGCTGCCGTTGAGCACCCACTCATCGCCACGCTTCTCGGCCGTGGTGCGCAGGCTGGCCGCGTCCGACCCGGCGTTCGGCTCGGTGAGACACCAGGCCCCGATCTTCTCGCCCGTCGCGATCGGCGTGAGATACTTACGCTTCTGCTCCTCGTTGCCGCCCAGAAAGATCGTCATGCCGGCGAGCTGCACTGAGGCGCCGATGATCGTGCCGACCGAAGCATCGTGGCGATTCAGCTCTTCCATCAGAATGCAGTAGCCGGTGATGCCCATCTCGATGCCGCCGTACTCCTCCGGGAACGGAATACCGAAGAGGCCCAGCTCAGCAGCCTTCTTGAGCACCGGATACGGCACCGCTTCTTCCTCGTCGTACTTACGAGCGACCGGCGCGACTTCCTTCTCGGTAAATTCGCGGATCGTCTGGCGTAGCATCTTCAGATCTTCGGATAGTTCGGTTGGCATAGTGGCTCCTTTGCGCGTTTCCAACGACGGGTCTGATTCAGGCTTGGAGTGGTCGCCTTTCGCGACTCAAACCGGCAGCGCATGCGCTATACTTGAGTGCTCCTCGCTGCCTGGGGGAGACATCGACGATCGGGTTGCGCTACTCGTCTTGACGCAGCTATAATGAGGAAACCTGAAAAGTATTCAGATTATAAATCCGCTCTGACAACGCTGTCAAGCGCATGAGGCCCCCATGACTCGCAAACAATCGACACCAACGCCGCTGCTGAACCAGCCCAAACAAGCCCGCTCGCGCCAGACGGTGAACCGGATTCTTGACGCAGCGGCGGAGCTCTTCACCACGCAGGGCTACGACAACACCACCACGAGCGACATCGCCAATCGCGCAGGCAAGCCGGTGGGCTCGGTCTACACCTACTTCAAAGATAAACAGCAGATTCTGCTGGCGCTGTGGGATATGCTCTACCAGCGGGAAACCGAGGCGGCGCTTGCGGAGCTGAATGTGCAAGCGTCGAGCAATCTGCGCGAGATCATCGATCGGGCGGTGGCGCGCATCTTCGAGCGGCATATGCTCTACCGCAAGCTCAGCCCGACGCTGGCCTATCTGGCGACTCAGGATGCGGAAGTAGCCTCACGGGTCCGCGATCTCAACCGGATCGCACTGGAGCAGATTCAGGGCTTCTTGCGGCAGATCAACGAGCATAGCCTGGGCTACATCGCCGATCCCGAGGCCGCCGCCGTGGTGATTCAAGTGGCGACCGAAACGCTGGCCGGCATGGGCCTGCCCTACACGTCGCACGTCAGCCGCGCCCGTGTGCAGGCCACGCTCAGCGATATGATCTGGAGCTTTATCAGCACGCCCACCAGCGCGACCGCCTAGCTGCGCGCATCAGCTCTCGGACGTTGGCGCAAGCTGTGGATCGACAGTGTTGACGCGGGCCTCACTGCGAGCCAGCAGGATCACAGCCGCGAGGATCAGCCCGCCGCCGACGATCTGCAACGCCACGATCGTCTCGTGCAAAAACACCATCGCCAGCAGCACCGTTACCAGCGGCTCGAACGTCGAGAGCGTCGAGGCGTTCGTCGGGCCGACGCGCTCCAGGCCGGCGAAGAAGGTCACCATCGCCAGCACCGTCGAGACCAGCGAGATTCCCGCGATCGCAGCCCAGCCCAGCGCCGTCGTCGGGAAGCGCGGCCCCTGGATCAGCACGATCAGCGTGTACAACACCGCCGCCGCGCTCATGATCACACTCGACGACGCGATCGCTCCAACGCGGGCCGTCACGCGACTACCCACCAGAATATAGACCGCATAGATCACCGCCGCCGCAGCGCCCAGCGCGATGCCCAGCGGCTGCCCGCCCTGCGCCGGCCCGATCGTCAGGGCTGTGCCAAGCAGCGCCAGCACCAGCGCCGCCAGCTTGATCAGGGTGATGCGCTCGCCCAGAAAGACCGCCGAGAGCGCCGTCACCAGCGCGGGATACACATAGAGCAGCAGCGCCACCAGCGCCGCCGAGGCCATGGTCAGCGCCGTGAAGTACGCCAGCGACTGGCCCACATAGCCGATGCCGCCCATCAGCGCCAGGCTGAGCAGCGTCCGCCCGCGTGGAAACGGTATCCGCCGCGCCCACATAATGCCCAGCATCACCACCGCGGCGATCACAAAGCGCAGAAACAGCACCGTGATCGGATCGGCTCCGGCGGCATAGGCCAGCCGCGCGAAGATCGCCAGCGCGCCGAACGAGAGCGCCGAAATAATAATCAGAAGTGTGCCAAGTCCTTGTTTCATAGCGCTGAGTGTAGAGAACAAGCGCGAGCGCGTCAATCGTCCTTCGGCCTACTCTCCACGAGCAGGGAAGCCTGCACACGTATCACCATCCTCTGCTATACTCGTGCCAATCAACTACCTGGAGGACCACATGCGCTTACTCGTCGGATTGCTGCTCGCCGCAACCGTGTTTACTGTCCGCCCCGCCACCGCCGCGCAATTCATCCCGACCTGCTACAACCTGCCCAAGCACTCGTACGCCGATCCGACGTGGCGCTACAGCCACCAGTGCCGCGAGGGAACCACCATCTGGAACGTGTATATCGACACATTGGAGCGCTGGCACCTGGTTAGCTCAGGCATCCAGCCATAGATCGATACAAAGTAAGGACAAGGATTCATGCAGGTTTTCATCTCAGTGGACATGGAAGGCATCGCGGGAATCGTACACGCGGAGCAGACACGGCCACACGCGCCCGAGTACGATCGCAGCTGCCGCCTGATGACGGCGGAGGCCAACGCCGCGATCGAAGGGGCGCTTATGGCCGGCGCGACCGAGATCATCGTCAGCGACTCGCATTGGGATATGCGCAACATCATCGCCGAGGAGCTGAACCCGGCCGCCGAGCTGATCCAGGGCTCGCCGCGTCCCTGGTCGATGATGGAAGGCATCGACGAGCGCTTCGACGCGGTCTGCTTCGTGGGCTACCACGCGATGGCCGGCACCACAGCGGCGGTGATCGATCACACCTACACCGGCAGCATCCTCAACGCGCGGCTGAACGGCCGGCTGGTAGGCGAGATCGGGCTGAACGCGGCGCTGGCCGGTCACTTTGGCGTTCCTGTTGCGCTGGTTACGGGCGATCAGCAGGCCGTGGCCGAGGCGCAGGAGCTGCTGGGCTCGGATCTGACAGCCGTCGCAGTGAAGCAGAGTGTTGCCCGCTACGCCGCTCGCTCCGTCGCACCGAGTGTGGCGCGGGATCGTATTCGTGAGGCGATGACCGAGGCGCTGCGCACGCGCCGGCAGCCGTGGCGCGTAGGCAGCCCGACCACGCTGGCAGTCGATTTTATGAAGACCGAGCAGGCCGATATGGCGGCGGTCATGCCCGGCGCCGAGCGCACAGGGCCGCGCACCGTCGAGTTCACCCACGACGACTACCTGACCGTCTTCCGCGCCTGGCGGGTCTTGATCACGCTGGGAGCGCTCAACTAGCCGCGCGACACACAAAAGCGGAGGCGCTATACCTCCGCTTCCACACAATTCTAAAATCCTGCTCTCCGGCGCGACATGCGTGGCCAGCTAGCTAGTGCCGCACGTGGTGCTCCTCGCCCTCGACCTGCGGCCCGGCGTGTGACTGGAGATCGCCCGTCACGCCCCCCTCGCCTTCAAGCCGCTCCTCATGCACATCATGCGATGATCCATGCGACCCGTGGTGATGCGACGCGCCGGTCGGATCGTAGTGCTTGACCAGGCTGGCCGTGCGAACCCGGCGATCGTACTCGCCGTCGACGGCGTCTGCCAAAGATTTAAGGGCATCGAACAGGCCCATATCCAACACCTCTTGAGATGATTTTCACATAATTGCAGGGCAAGTATAATGCCAACACTGCGGCTTTGCAAGTAGCCTGAGACGCGAAATGGCTGATTCTATAGCGATCACGGTGTACACTATCAAACAGAAACATTTGCGAAAGGAGCCCGTATGTCCGCCCCGTTCGGCTGCCTAATCTTACATGGTTTCACCTCCAGCCTCGACACTGTTCGCGCGCTGGTACCGATGGTGGAGCGGCTGGAAATGCCCTACCGCATGCCGGTGCTGCGTGGTCACTGCACGCAGCCTGAGGATCTATGCGGCGTAACCTGGCGCGACTGGTACGAGGATGCCGCCGCGGCGCTGCGTGAGCTGCGCGCTGAAGCCGATCAGGTTTTTATCTGCGGCCTGTCGATGGGTGGCCTGGTCGCGCTGCATCTGGCCGCCGATCATCCTGATGACGTTGCGGGCGTAGCCACGATCGCGGCTGCCGTCCAGATCGCCGATCCGCTGATTCGCTTTAGCCCGGCGATGGCACGCTTCGTAAAAATGTGGAAGGGTAATCCCGGCGGCGGCTACGCGGATGCAAGCCTGGCAGCCAAAAATACCAACTACAACCGCATCGCCATGGACTCACTGGTCTCGCTCTACCGCTACGGCAAGATCGTGACGCATCTGCTGCCGCGCGTCCAGGCGCCGCTGCTGGTGATCCACAGCCGCAAAGATCGCGTGATCAAGCCGATCTCAGCCGAGATCGTCTACCAGCAGGCCGGATCGCGTGAGAAACAGCTGCGCTGGTTTGAAGTTTCGGGACACGAAATGCTGCAAGATTGCGAAGCGGAAGTAGTTGTAGCGGAGATCGAACAGTTTATTCTGGCGCTTCAGACAGCTAACAGGTCCGTCGCGGCATAAATCTGCTATACTGTGTATGCTAGGGCGCAGATGCTGCGCCCTTTTGGTGTAATCAACAGGCAAGCTATAAGGATATTTGAAGCATGGCTCAACCGCAACGCCCATATCGCACACCTAATCGCGTCCCACCCCGGCGACCAACGCCGCAAGGAGCGCGGGGCTATGCAACCAGAGCACGGCGCAGCAGTGGTTGTAGCTTAATCATTGCTGCTCTGCTCGCGGTGCTGTGCGTCGGCGGAGCGTACATGTATAAACGGGTCTCAAGCGCGATGAATGTGATCAGCAGCGGCCAGGATGTGCGACCGACGCAGGTTGCCTCGGGACCGCCGCCCGCGATCTTGCAGGAGCCGTTCAATGTCCTGATGATCGGCGTGGATCTGCGCTCCAATCAGGCCGACGAGGGCGCGCGCTCCGATACGCTGATCGTGGTGCATGTCGATCCGCTGGAGAAGTGGGCCTCCATGCTCTCGATTCCGCGCGACACCTTTGTGCAGATCCCAAACAGCGTGTGTAACGGCGCGAGCGGCACGAAGATCAACGCGGCCTACTCGTGCGGCTACAGCAATCCCGAGATCTACGGCCCGAAAGCCACGCCCGAAGACTCCGGCGCGGCGCTGGCAGCCGATACCGTCGAAGAGTTCCTGGGCATTACGATCGACTACACGGCGCAGATCGATTTCAACGGCTTTCAGCAGCTGATCGACGCGCTGGGCGGCATTACCGTGGACGTGCCGCGCGCGATCCTGGACGCCGAGTATCCCACCGAGGATAACGGCTACATGCGGCTGTATATTCCGGCTGGGCTTCAGCGTATGGACGGCACCACCGCGCTACGCTACGCCCGCACGCGCCACGCCGACAACGATTTTGGCCGGGCTCAGCGCCAGCAGCAGGTTGTGCAGGCGGTTCTCGACGAGCTGAAACGTCAGGGTGTGCTGAATCAGATCGAGGCTGCGCCTAAGCTGCTGGATGTTGCCAGCCAGTCGGTGCGCACGACGCTCAAGCTGAATGATATTGGCACGCTGCGTGGTCTAGCCGAGCTGGCCCAGGAGATCAAGCCCGAAGAGATCCAGCGTATCGTGATGAAGCCCGAGACCAATCCCGACGGCACCAGCAACCTGATGAGCGATCTTAGCTCGGCGATCCAGTGGGACCCGGCGTATGTCCAGCGCATCGCGCAGCAGTTCCAGGTCCCGCCCGGCGAGCAAGCGCCGTCGCCGGCGGTGGTGCAGGTGCAGAACGGCACGGTGATTCGCGGTCTGGCCGGCCAGGTGACGACAGATCTCGAGGTGCGCGGCTATAAAACAACCGCGCCCACCGACGCGCCGGAGAAAATCCCGCACACGCTGATCCTCGACTACACCGGCAAGCCGGAGGTCACGCAGCGGCTGGCTAAGCTGCTGAATATCGATGCGCAATATATTCAGGATGCGTCTCAAGAAAGCGCGCCACCCAGTGTGGATGTGGTGGTACGGCTGGGAGAAGACTACGAGGCGCCGACCGAGTCGAGCAGCGTCACGGAGTAAAGATTGGGCAGGTCGAGCACCTGCCCTTTGTGTTCCTACTCAGCGCGTGATGCCGCCGCCTGGCTCTGATTGCCGGGCTGCTGAAAGCGCAGCGCCGCCGCCAGCTCAGGATGCGTGACGAACTGCCCATCCATCAGAATCTCACGATCCCACGGATTCAAGATCAGCGCGTCCGAGGTCAGGCCGACATAGTCGGGCCGTGGATGCGCCCAGGTATGTGCGTAGAGCACGGCCGTGCGCACATGCGACGCGCCCATCTGATGCACTTCCTCGGCGGCCATGGCCAGGGTCTGACCGCTATCGGCGATCTCGTCGATGATCAGCACGCGCCGCCCACGCACCTTGTCCGGCGGCCGGATGATCCACGTCGGCTGCTGGCGCACCAACGCATCGTTGAAGCGGCGCGTCAGGCGCACCGGGTACAGCTCCCGGCGCAGAATACACGACAGCATCGTCGCGGGAAACAAGCCACCACGGGCAATGCCCAGCACAATCTGCGGCTCGTCGGGCTCGATCTGAACCGCCAGCTGACGTACCAGGGCCTCAAACCGCTCCCAGGAGATCGGCTCAACCCCGACACGGTGAGAATAGTCATACGGCTGCATAGAGGCTCCTAGCACACACTCTTTAGACCTATTGTAGCAAGAAAACGTTGCGCACCGCCCGTTAGATACGCCAGAGGCGCAGGTTTCCAGGAAGGATACCCGCGCCTCTGCATCATCGCCAACGCGCGACTCTACACGTTCGGATCGACAACCTCGATATTGTCTTTGCCGCCGTAGAAATCCCACCACGGCTTGGCGCCCTTGGCCAGCACTTGATTCAGCGCTTCGATGTTCTGCACGCCGCGATCTTGCAGCCACGAGCGCAGCGCATCCGCGCCGCCTTTGCCGTACTCGGGAATGCCATCCTGCCAGGTCGCGCGGCCACACAGCACGCCCGCGAACGGCGTCCCGGCCTCCGCCGCAAGCTCCAGCGTTTCGCGGAAGATCTCGTCGGTGACGCCCGCGCTGAGGTAGATGAAGGGCACGGCTGAGGCCGCAGCGGCTGTGCGGAAATGCTCTTTGGCCTCTTCGCGGCTGTAGGCCACCTGGCCGTCGTGATTGGCCTTCGAGCCTTCCACGTAGCGCACGTTGACCGGCACCTCGACCTTGAGAATATCCACGCCGTACTCGGGCTTGGAAAACTCCTGCATATACTTAGTAACTTTTTCGGGCTTAGCGCGCGCAAACTCGATGCTCTTGTCGTCGCCGATCTCGTCGCTGTAGCAGATCGGCTCAAGGAAGAAGGGCACATCGTTGGCGCGGCACTCGGCGCCGATGCGCTCGATAAACGCGTGCTTGATCGTGTTGACCTGCTGATCGTCGTCTGGATCGTAGTAGAGCAGAATCTTGATCGCGTCGGCTCCGGCCTCAACCAGACGCCGCACCGACCACTCGGGCAGCAGATCCGGCAGACGACCTTTGACCGTCGCGTCGTAGCCGGTCTTCTCGTAGGCCAGCAGCACGCCCGCGTTCTTCGCGCGATGGGTGATCGCCTCCAGGCCGTACTCAGGGTCCATCAAGATCGCGCTGGCGTGCGGCGTGAGCACCTCGGTCACGATCGCTTTGAAATCGCTCAGCTCGGCGTCACTGGAATCGCCGCCCTTGGCCTTGGCGATCGCCTTTTTGAGCGAGCCGCGCTGGTCCATCGCCGCCGCCGCGATGATGCCTTTTTCGTCGGCAACCGCATTTATCCCCTCGAACTTACCACGGGTCATGCGGACTTTGGATTGTGTTTGTGCCATACAACTATCCTCCCTTAATCGCTCGCCGCTTGCGCACGAAGCGTAGAAGTCCGTCTGTACTGACAGACGAGTATAGCATAGGGCGGCGGGAAAGAAAAAACGGAGAACAAAGCAACAAAAGAACAAGAGAACAAAAAGAATCAAGATCGTTTGTTCCTTCGCCCAAAAGGTACCTGTCTTGTTCCTTTGTTTCCCTGTTCCTTTGTTTGCGCCCAGCGCCACGGTTGACCGCAGGAGTCACTGACCGTACACTGTGATCATGCACATCCATCGCTATATTGAAATCCCCGCGCCGCTGCAAGTCACGCGCGATCTGCTGATCGAGCAGCCGCCCCTCGACGGTGAGCAGCTTGGCGAGCTGTGGCGCTGGCAGGATGAGCTGTGGACGATCGAGCGGTCGAGCTTCGACGATGGCCGCAGCTTGTGGCACGGCACCTGTCTTGGTCTGCCCGAGGCCAGCTTTCTGCTCTCGGCCACGCTCCACGACGCAGTGATCGCCACGCAGGTCGAAGTTCATCTCGCCGTGACGCTGCCGCGTAGCGCATGGATTCTGCTGCGCGCTCGTCGCCGCACGCGGTCGATTGCCGCAGATCTTGACACCGCACTCGACAATCTGCGTCGGCGTGCCCGGCAACACACGCCCGCGCCGATCACGCCCTGCGAGCTTCCCGACGATCCACAGCATCTCGCCGAAGCCTTGAGCGCCACACATCCTGAGACTGTGGCAGCGTTCAGCCAGATGCAGACACTGCCCAGCCTCCAGGCGATCGCTCAGCTCGATCGGCGCTGGCAGGCGACCGAAGCGGGCGCGTTCGCGGAAGAAGTGTATCAGCCGGTGGAGTCGCTGCCGTCCACGCTGGCAAACTTCGACCTGATCTATGCCGGCGGTGGGCTGGGCGTGCTTCATGCCGCTGTGATGCTCTGCCGCTACAGCTATCGTGTGCTGCTCTTCGATCGCGGCGATGTGGGCTGCGCGCACCGCGAGTGGAACATATCCGATCGCGAGCTACAGGCGCTGGTGACGATCGGGCTCTTCACGCAGGCCGAGCTGGAGCAGGTGATTATGCAGCGCTACGAGGACGGCATCGTGCGCTTCTACCCTGAGCAGAGCGCAGTCCGTCCCGCCGAGCTGCATCTACCGCATGTGCTGAACGTCGCGCTGGATGCAGCCGGGCTGCTTAAGCTGGCGCGGGCCAAGATCGAGGCGGCCGGCGGAGTTGTGCTGGATCGCCGCTCGTTCAAGCGTGTCAGCGTCGAGGCGCCCGGCAGGATCGCGGTGGAGGTCGAGCGCGAGGACGGCCAGCGCGAGTGCTACGGCGGGCGCGTGCTGCTCGACGGCATGGGCGCGACCTCACCGCTTGCGCTGCGCCGATTCGCGGGACAGCCCTTCGCCGGAGTTTGTCCCACCGTCGGAACCGTCGTCGAGGGGCTAGAGCAGGGTCCTGAGCTGAATCAGCATCATCCCGAGGTCGGCGACATCCTGGTCTCGATCGCCGATACCCAGCGCGATCGCCAGCTGATCTGGGAAGGCTTCGGCGGTCGCGGCGACGAGCTGACGGTGTATGTGTTTTACTACGATCTTTTACAGAACCAAGAACCAAGAACCAAGAACCTAGCGGAAGAACAAAGACGCCCAGAGGGCACCCGGAACAAAGAACAAACGAACAAGGGAACAAACGAACAAAGAAACAAACGAGCAAACGAACAAAGCAGTACAACAATTCCCCTTCTCCTGTCGCAACGGGAGAAGGGGCCAGGGGATGAGGGCCTGCTCCTTGAAGCCCAGCCGCCTCGCTCGCTGCTCGATCTGTTCGAGGACTATTTCCGCCTGCTGCCGACGTACAAGCGGCCCGGCCCTGACTTTCGGCATATCAAGCCAGTCTACGGCTTTATCCCGGCGCGGCATACTCAGCGCCGCCAGACCGTGCCGCTGCTGCCGGGCGTCCTGCCGATCGGCGACTCGTCGGCGCAGCAGTCGCCGCTAACGTTCTGCGGCTTCGGCTCGCATGTGCGCAACCTCCATCGCACGACGACGCTGCTTGACCACGCGCTGCGCCGCGATCTGCTGGCGCCGGAATACCTGAGCCAGATCAGCGCCTACCAGGCCAACGTCGCACTTAACTGGGTCTTCAGCCGCTTTATGCAGCCATGGGGCGCGCCCAACGATGTCAACCGGCTGCAAAATATCTTTGCCCGCGTGCTCAACGAGATCGGCGTGGATGTCGCGGTGCGCTTTTTCCAGGATCAGATGACCTGGCGCGACTACGGCCGGATCGTCAACCACACGCTGGCGATCTACAAGGGGATCATTCCCACCGCGCTCACGGTGCTCGGCCCACGCGACACAGCCCGCTGGGTCGTCGACTGGCTGCGCTTCTCGGTCGCCGCCGCCGAGGCCGCGCTGGGACGGCAGATCGGCGCTTCTGCGCTCGACACGCTGACCGAGCGGATCGATCACGTCGTGCCGGGCTGGGCGTTTCGTATCGCGGCCCGGAGAGCGGAGTGGCAAGCAATGGGCTGGACCGATCACGCGTTGATCGCCGGAATATAGCTTTCTGGCATGTGCAATGCTACAATACCGTAGCATGATGGTTTGATAAGGGTTCCAGATTGAAACCTATGGCAGCACAGCCTCGCGAATTACCGCCGCGCCCGCAGCCCACACCGACACGTCTTCCCACGGCGCGGCCACTAACACCGAGCGAGTTCAATACCGCCCTGGTTCATCTTTACCGGGGCGAAATTGCACGGGCCAACACCTGGCGCACGCGGCTGGACGGCACCACCAACTGGGCCGTGCTCACCACCGGCGCGACGCTCTCGTTTGCGTTCAGCAGTCCCGGCAACACCCACGTCATGATTCTGCTCAACTCGCTGCTGATCGGCTTTTTCCTCTACATCGAGGCGCGGCGCTACCGCTACTACGATCTGTGGCGGGCGCGCGTGCGGCTGATGGAGACCGAGTTCTTCGCCGATCTGCTGGTGGCCAATGAGGCCGACGACGATGCAACGCACTGGCGTGAGCTGCTGGCCGCCGATCTGCTACAGCCTCAGTTCACGATCACCATGTGGGAGGCGATGGGCCGCCGTCTGCGCCGCAACTATAGCTGGATCTTCACCGTGCTTGTCCTAAGCTGGATCATCAAGGTCGCGATTCACCCAATTCGGACGACCGACATCGCCATAATTTTGGATCGCGCAGCGATCGGGCCATTTCCCGGCGTTGTCGTGATCGGCGTGGGCGTGCTTTTCAATGCCCTGCTGACCTTGCTGGCCCTGGCCACAAGCGGCCGCTTCAGCCGCTTCACATCCAACGAAGAAGTTCGCACGCGCGAAGAAACCCGGCAGAGCATGGGCGGGACAGAGCGCAACTGGTGGGAATAAGTGCATTTGCGCGCCGCTGCCCTGCGCTCTCGTCGAGGCTAAGGAATCCATGAAACGTTCACTCCTCGTTTTGCTCGGGCTGATCGTTACAACGATCGGCCTGTCTGTGCCTGCCGCTAACGCCCAGCCACCACGTCAGGTCACTCCACACGATGCGCGTCCGGCCCTCGATCGGCTGCGACGTGAGCACGGCGCGATCGACGTGCTGCTCGACGCCGAGTCGAGCACGCCCGCCTATCTCGATGGGACGCTCGCGCTGGGAGCCGACCGCGACCCGCTGGCGACCACACTCGACTTTTTCAGCCGCTACGGCGACGCCTGGGGCATCGGCGATCCGAGACAAGCGCTGCGGCTGACCGCTCGTGACACCGATCCGCTGGGCTACACTGGCCTGCGCTTCGAGCAGCGCATCGCGGGCTATCCCGTGCTCGACACCGATCTGCGTGTCCACATCGATCGCGAGGGCGTGCTCCAAACCGTCAACGGCCGGTTGCTGCCCAACGTCCAGCTTCCGGCGCTGCGGCCAAATCTCACCCGCGACCAGGCGCTCGCACGCGCCCGGCAACAGATCGGCGGGCAGCCTCAGGGCGAGCCGCGGCTAGGCCTGCTGCGCAGCAACAACCGCGATCATCTGGCCTGGGAGCTGTGGCTGCTGGATCTCGATCAGCCCGCGCGCTGGCGGGTACGGCTGGATGCGCTGGATGGCGCGCTGCTGGAGCGGATCGATGTGCTGGCCTCCGCTCGTGACCGCCGCACCTACGACGCGGCGCAGATGACGTTTGTACCGGGAACGCTCATGCGCTCCGAGGACACGCCGCCGGTCGAGGACGATGTCGTCAATGCCGCGCACGATCATGCCGGCACCGTGTACGACTACTTCTACCGCTCGTTCGGACGCGACAGCATCGACGGCGCGGGCATGCCGATCACCTCGACAGTTCACTTCGCCGAGGGCTACAACAACGCGATCTGGGTCAACGATCAGATGATCTACGGCGACGGCGATGCGGCGATGTTCGCGCCGCTGGCCTACGCGCTGGACGTGGTCGGGCATGAGCTGACGCACGGCATCACCGAGCGCACAGCGCAGCTCTACTACAGCCAGGAGCCCGGCGCGCTCAACGAGTCGTTTTCCGATATTTTCGGCATGCTGATCGACAGCGCCAACTGGCATATCGGCGAGACCATCTACACGCCTGATGTTCCCGGCGACTCGCTGCGCACCGCGGTCGATCCCACAGTCTACGGCGATCCGGCCGTGTGGGGCGAGTACCTGCGCACAGCCGTCAGCAACGATAATGGCGCGATCCACTCCAACAGCGGCATTCTTAACCACACAGCCTATGAGATCGGCAGCACGATCGGCCGCGCCAAGACGGCGCAGATTTTCTACCGCACGCTGACGCGAAAGCTGACCGCCGACTCCAACTTTGTTGTGACGCGCAACCTGACGATCCAGTCCTGCCAGGAGTTGATCGGCACGGCGGAGATTACGCCGCGTGATTGTGAGGACGTGCGCGCCGCCTTTATTCGATCCGGCATCGGCCAATCCAGCGCCGCCGCTCAGCCGACGAGCGCGCCGTATCGCGTGCGGCTGCCGCTGGTGATTCAGCGCAGCACCGGCCTTTCGTCGCGATTGACGGTGCCGGAGCTGCCGCGCTGTGGCACTGAGCTGGTACGCAACGGCGACTTCGAGCAGGGCCATGTCGCCTGGCCCACTGACTCGCCTAATCCGGCGGTGGTCGGCGGAAACTCGATGACGGACGGCAGCCAGAGCGTGCGCCTCACGATCGGCTATCAGGTGCTCCAGTGGCTGCGTCTGCCGCCAGGCGCGACGACCGCGACGTTCCGCTTCAGCCTGTACCGCGCTGGCCCGGTTGCTCCCGAGGATCAGGAAACCTTCTACGTGTACACCGAGACCGCCGACGGCGAAACCCGTGACGAGCTGGTGACGCTCACCGCCGCCGATCCGATCAATCAGTGGCTGAGCTATACCAAAACGCTGGACGTGCGCGACATCCGCGACATCCGGCTGATCTTCCAGAATCGCTACGGCTTTCAGCACGTGGACAATGTGAGCCTGATCGCGCAGTGCGGATCGTAGACTAGGCAGCGGTACTGGCGGCCATGTGGCAGCGAACGTGATCGCGCGCTCTGCGCTTGTATAATACGCGCACAACGCTTAGCCACACTGAAAGGCTGCTTCAATGCGCCCATACCACACACTCTTGCTGGCCCTGCTGTGTGCGATCCTCCTGAGCTACAGCCCGGCCAAAAGTCAAAGCCAGACAGCCGCACCCCAGGGCGTAACGCCAGCCGCCGAGCCGACGATCGAGCATATTGGACAGGTTGCGGCACCACAGCTCGACTGGCTGGTGAGCGCCGGCACGTATGCCTACGGCATCGATCCAGCGTACAAGATCCATATCATCGATGTCACACAGCCAGATCAGCCGCAGCATATCGGTGTCTATGCGGCGGGATGGCGCGCCTACAGCATGAAGGCGGTAGGGCAGCTCTTGTTTGTCGCCAGCGACACGGGTTGCTCCAACTGTTATGGGGCAAACGTCCTACGCGTGGTTGACCTCAGCAATCCCGCGCAGCCGGTTGAGATCGGCGCGTACACTGAGCCACCAGGCTCGGGCATCTCCGGGCTGGCGGCGACGACGAACTATGTATATCTGAACACCTATCGGGATCTGACGGTGCTGGATGTCAGCAATCCGGCGCAGCCGCAGCGCGTTGGCGGCGCGCCCTCGTTCAGTCTTGGCTGGGCCGCTGAGTTTAGCAACGGCTATGTGTACGCCCTCACCGAAGGCGGTAGGCTCAACGTGTTCGATGTGCGCAACCCGGCCCAGCCGGCTCCAGTTGTCGAGGAATTCGGCTTCTATGTTGCCGATGCTCTTGATGTAGCGATCGACGGAAACCGGTTCTATGCATCGGGTGGGACGTGTCCAAGCCAGATCTGCTCAGGCTATGTCCGAGCCGTAGATATATCCAATCCCGCACAGCCAGCGCTTGTCGGCTCGTACCAATTTCCAGCACCGATCGCTAATCTGGAGGCGATCGGGCCGTACCTATACAGAATATTCGCTGGAAAGCTTGAAATCCTGGATCTACAAACGCCAGCCGAGCCAAAGCTGCTTGCATCAACATCTGTTGGTGGGTACGTACCGCAGCGGGGAATTGCAGTTGTCAACAGCTATATCTATCTCGCCGCCGAGGACACGTTTTTCGTCAAGCGCTACCGGTTCGTATCAACACCGTATGGAGACGCGCCGCACGCGGTGCCGGGCGTGATCCAGGCCGAGGACTTCGATTACGGCGGGCCGGGAGTGGCCTACGCCGACAGCGATACCGCCAACCGTGGCCAGAGCTATCGTCCAGCCGACGCCGTCGATCTTCAGCTCACCACCGACCTCGGCGGCGGCGCCAACGTCGGTTGGACCACTGGCGGCGAGTGGCTCCAGTACACGATCTACGTCAATAACCCCGACTCCTACCGGCTACAGCTGCGCCTGGCGACCAACGGCGGCGGCGGCGATCTGCACGTCGAGCTCGACGGCGCATCTGTGACCACGCTCACCAACCTGCCCGACACCGGCGGCTATCAAGCCTGGCGCACGCTCAATCTCGGCACTATTCCGCTTGAGGCCGGCGAGCACACGCTGCGCCTGGTCCTGGATCGCAACGGCCGCAATCACACCGTCGCCAATCTCAACTTCCTCCAATTCCTGCCCCCACCACGCGAGATTGTCTACGTCCCTGTAATGTCGCGCCCATAAGAAACAAGCACAAATAAAACCCCTCTCCTGCCGTTCCGCAAACAAAAGCCCCTCTCCTACCGTCCCGCAGGGAAAGGCACCCTGCGGGAGTGGGAAAGGGGTTTGGGGTGAGGGCCAATTCCCTGGCAGCTACACCGACGCGACAGGCTCACCCTTGGCGAGCTGGCGCAGCACGTACTGCAAAATACCGCCGTGCTCGTAGTAGGCCAGCTCGCCCGCCGAGTCGATGCGCGCGCGGGCCTGGAAGGTAATCTCCACGCCGTCCTCGCCCTCGGCACGAACCGTCAAGATCTTACCGGGCGACAGATCTTCCATGCCCTCGATCGTGTAGGTCTCGTTGCCGGTCAGGCTCAGCTCTTCCCAGCCGTCGCCCTCCTGGAACTCAAGCGGCAGCACGCCCATACCGATCAGGTTGGAGCGATGGATGCGCTCGAAGCTCTCGGCGATCACCGCCCGCACGCCGAGCAGGAACGTGCCCTTGGCCGCCCAGTCGCGCGACGAGCCGGTGCCGTACTCTTTGCCCGCCATCACGATCAGCGGCGTTTGATCCTGAGCGTAGCGCATGGCCGCCTCGTAGATCGATGTCTGCTCGCCTGTCGGCAGGTAGAGCGTCACGCCGCCCTCGGTGCCGGGCGCAAGCTGGTTGCGCAGGCGGATGTTGGCGAACGTGCCGCGCAGCATCACCTCATGATTGCCGCGCCGCGCGCCGTACGAGTTGAAGTCACGCGGCTCCACGCCATGCTCGATCAGATAGCGGCCAGCCGGGCTATCCTTGGGAATGCTACCCGCCGGCGAGATATGATCCGTGGTCACGCTATCGCCGAGCAGCGCCAGCACCCGCGCGCCCTGGATCGTCCGCAGCGGCGGCACGTCCAGCGTCATGCCCTCGAAGTAGGGCGGATTCCGGATATAGGTCGAGCTGTCGTCCCAGGCGTAGACATCGCCGCTCGGGATGCGGATCTTATTCCACTGCTCGTTGCCGGTGTAGACCTGGCCGTACTGCTCACGGAACAGATCCGCGCTCAGCGACGAGTTCAGCACGTCCTGAATTTCCTGCTCGGTCGGCCAGATGTCGGCCAGAAAGACCGGATTCCCGTTCTTGTCGTTGCCGAGCGGCTCCTGATCCAGATCGATGTCCACGGTGCCTGCGATCGCGAAGGCCACAACCAGCGGCGGCGAGGCCAGGTAGTTGGCACGCACAACCGGATTGATGCGGCCCTCGAAGTTGCGGTTGCCGCTCAAGACCGCCGCCACAACCAGATCGCTGTCCTTGACCGCCGCCGCGATCTCGTCAGCGACCGGGCCGCTGTTGCCGATGCAGGTGGTACAGCCGTAGCCGACGACATTGAAGCCCATCTGCTCAAGATACGGCAGCAGGCCGCCCTTCTTGAGATACTCGGTCACCACGCGCGAGCCGGGCGCAAGGCTGGTCTTGACATAGGCCGGAATTTCGAGGCCTAGCTCGGCCGCCTTCTTAGCCACGAGTCCCGCGCCCACCATCACCGATGGATTCGAGGTGTTTGTGCAGGAGGTGATCGCGGCGATCACGACCGAGCCGTGGGTCAGCTGCGTTTCTTTGCCGTCGAGCGTGACCGGTGACTGGTAGCCTTTGTAAAGGTTTTCGCGGTGATGCTGGCGTGGAGCTTCGTCGTCGATCTCAAGCGTGTTGCCGCTCTCGCCAACCCAGCGGATATAGCCGCGGCCGGGCAACTCTTCGGCCTTGACCTCGCGGTTGAACGTGGTTTTCATGGACTGCCAGAACGAGCGCTTGAGATCGTCCAGCACCACGCGATCCTGCGGGCGGCGCGGGCCGGCCACGCTCGGCTCTACCGAACTCAGATCCAGCTCAAGCAGCTTGCTGAAGGTCGGCTCGGGCGTCTCGTCGGTGCGGAACAGGCCCTGCTCCCTGAAGTAAGCCTCCACCAGCGCGATCTGCTCCTCGGAGCGGCCCGTCACGCGCAGATAGTGCAGCGTCTCGTCGTCCACGGGGAAGAAGCCGCAGGTCGCACCATACTCGGGCGACATATTGGCGATCGTCGCGCGATCGGCCAGGCTCAGGTTGCTCAGGCCAGGGCCACAGTACTCCACGAACTTACCGACCACACCCTCGCGGCGCAGCATCTCGGTCACCGCCAGCACCAGGTCGGTCGCCGTTGCGCCGGCCCGCAGCGCGCCCGTGAGCCGCACGCCGATCACAGCCGGCGTGAGCATCGCCAGCGGCTGGCCCAGCAGCACCGCCTCGGCCTCGATACCGCCGACGCCCCAGCCGAGCACGCCCAGACCGTTGACCATCGTGGTATGGCTGTCGGTACCGACAAGCGTATCCGGCATCGCAGTCGTCTCGCCCTCGCTCTCCTTGATCTGGACAACCGTCGCCAGAAACTCAAGGTTGACCTGGTGGCAGATGCCGGTCGCGGGCGGCACGACGGTGAAGTTATCGAAGGCCTGCTGGCCCCAGCGCAGGAACTCGTAGCGCTCGCGGTTGCGCTCGAACTCCAGGTCGGCGTTGATGCGGAGCGCGTCGTTGATGCCGAAGACATCGACCTGCACCGAGTGATCGATCACCAGGTCGGCGCGCGAGAGCGGATTGATCTTCGCGGGATCGCCGCCCAGCTTCTGCATTGCATCGCGCATCGCGCCGAGGTCGACAACCGCCGGCACGCCGGTGAAGTCTTGCAGCAGCACACGCGACGGCTTGAACTGCACCTCGCGCTGCCCGGCGCTCTCCGGCGTCCAGCGAGCCAGCGCCAGCACATCCTCGGGCGAGGTAAAGCCATCGCCGACGTTGCGCAGCAAGGATTCGAGAACGACGCGGATCGAAAACGGGAGGCTCGACAGCTCAACTCCGGCCTCTTCTGCGATGCGTTGGAGCCGGTGGATCGTGTACTGCTTGCCACCAACATCCAGCGTCGAGCGAGCGCCGAACGGATCGAAGGGATTACCGTTCATAAGGTTGAACCTTTCTATATTTCTAAAGCGTCTGCCGGTTTTTCAGCATACGCCGGTCCAAGAGCTGTCCCTATTATAGTCGCTCTTAAAAGATATTGAAAATAGGTATCATTTCCATATTTGATAGAAAATTTCTATGGATATTTCAACACCGCTCGAATTCGTCGTCGGGCGGCCGCCGCATACTCTGGATCAAGCTCAAAGCCGACACAATCCATACCATGCATGACACCCGCGACCAGCTCAGTACCCGAGCCGGCAAACGGCACCAGCAGCCGGTCGCCGGGCCGCGCCGAGATCAGCAGCATGCGCCGGGTCAGCCGCAGCGGTTTTTGTGTCGGATGCGTGCCAAACGCGCGCTCGGCTCTGGTTTTGTTGTTGGGAATATCCCAGACTGTTCGGAGCTGCTTGCCGGGCACTTTCAAAGCATCTTCGGGAAACGCGCTGGCCTTGACCTGCTCATAGTTGAAGTAATAGTCGCGCCGCTCGCCGCCGGTGTGTGCCCAGAGGATCGTCTCGTGGCTGGCCGTGAGCCGCCGCGCCGACAGGTTGGGAAAGGCATTACGCTTGAACCAGACGACTTCGTTGATGATTTCCAGGCCCAGGATCTGGCAGGCCACGTTCACAATCCCCGAGTTGTGGTAGGTCGCGTGAATCCATAGCGATCCAGTCGGCCTGACCAGGCGTTTCAGCTCGCTCAGCCAGGCGATCGTCAGCTCGAAGCCCTCGACGCCGCCCAACAGATCCCAGGTGTGAGCGGCCAGCCGCCAGGAGCCGCCGAAGACCGGCAGCGCGTGATCGCGCTCCAGCTGCCAGCGGGCCCTGCTCGACGCGCCATACGGCGGATCGGCAATCGCGAGATCGAACGAGCTGTCGGGCAGCGCGCGCATCCCTGCGATCGCATCACCTAGCTCAAGCCGCGCCCGCCCACCGATCGGCTGGCTCTCGTCGCTCACGCTGCACCTCCATCATGCTGTGGAGCCCGAATATAACACAGGGCAACCACTCGCGTCGGCGAATGATTGCCCTGAGCTGTTTCGATTGTGAGCGCCGGCTACTGCACCCGATCCGCGATTGTGATCAATCGGTACTTCTTGGTCACGCCGCCACCCTCGATCACGTTATCGCCGATGCACGAGACCAGCGTGACCTGCTCGTTGCCGGTCGGCAAAATATAGCTGACCTGATCCGGCGTGACCTGCACCGCCGTACGCACTTTGTACTCCGCGCGCTGGCCGGTCTCGGTGGTCACGAAGATCGATGCGCCCGGCTGTAGCTCCTTGACGCGCGCAAACGGCGCCGGAATCTTCGGCTGAGCCTTGAAGCGCAGCACGTGACCCCAGAAAACAATATTTTCACCCTGGCCGGGCATGGCGCTGAGGTTATACCAGCCCACGTCATGCTTGGGCACGATCGGAATATTATGGGGGTCCAGGCCAACCGAAACCGGCTGGTAGTCCAGGTTGATCGCCGGAATCTGAAGTCGCACCGGCTGCGAAGGTGCGGCCACGACCGGCTGATCGATCGGCTGTACGCCCGCCGACTCGTCGAGATGCGGCGTATCGTTGGTATCGGCGACGATCGTAGGCGGAATCTCAGTCGGAACCTCAGTCGGCGCTGCGGTCGGCTCCGCTGTCGGTACCGCCGTCGGAATTGCGGTTGGCGGCAAAGCAGTTGCGGTCGGCTGCGGAGTTTCGGTTGCAGGAGCGGCTGTGATGTTCTCGCCGACGATCGATTGCGAGCCTTGCGGCGGGCCGCCACAGCCCACGAAGAGCGCCGCCATCACGATCAGCGTAGAGCAGATTGTTCGTATGCGCATGAGATTTCCTTGTACTCGTCAGACGCGCGGCATTGTACCATGCTGATCGCAGGAGACCGCCGGAAGCGAGTTCCATCTCGGATCGACCCAAACATCTAGTGCGCAACAGGATCTTTCCGCTTGCGCCGCTCGCCAACCTCGGCCTAAAGCCGAAATAGCTACGCTTGCTATAATATCTTCAGGAGGTATATTCCGATGACTCAAGCAGTTTCATCCATCATCACGCCTGATGAAACTATTTACCGGGCAGCGCTCGAAAGCGTTGTCCGCTACGATACCAGCGCTCGTGGCCGTGTCCGGCTGACTAATCGTGATCGCGCTGAGCTGCTCCAGCGCCTGACGACCAATGATGTTGTGCGGCTCACGCCGGGACAGGGCACGCGCACGGTGCTGATCAACAGCCACGCGCGTATCCTGGATCTGCTCACGGTCTACTCCCTGCCCGAGCATTTGATGGTGACAACCAGCCCCGGCCAGGGCGGCACGCTTGCGCGCTACCTGCAAGGCCGCATCTTCTTTCAGGATAAGGTTGTGGTCGAAGATCTGTCCGAGAACACGATCCAGCTCGATCTCTACGGACCCCAGGCGGCCGCGCTGATTCGGCAGGCTACCTCGGTCGATCCCGGCGACTGGCCGCTGCATCATATCCAGGCGGCGGCGATCGACGCGGCTCAGGTGTGGATTGCCCGCACGCTGCCGATCGGCGGTGACGGATTCAGCATCTTCGCCGAGCGTGCCGACGCCGAGATCGTGCAGCAGGCGTTTGTCTCAGCCCGGCCGCTCGACGCCGCCACCTTCGAGGTACTGCGCATCGAGCAGGGCTATCCAGGGCCACGGCATGAGCTTTCGACGGAATATATTCCGCTGGAAACCGGCCTGAGCGACGCGGTCAGCTTCAGCAAGGGCTGCTATGTGGGACAGGAGATTATCGCGCGCATGGATAGCCGTAACCGGCTGGCGAAGCGCCTGATGGGCCTGCGCGCTGAGCAGCCGCTGGCCGTCGGCAGCGCGCTGCGACACGAGGAAAAGGAAGTCGGCTCGATCACCAGCGCCGCGCAGTCGCCACGCCACGGGGCGATCGGGCTGGCCTATATTCGCACCGCGCAGGCTGAGCCCGGCGCGCGCCTCCAGACCGCCGATGGCACTGGTGTAGAGCTGGTGGAGCTGC
>DASWTW010000546.1:0-3430 GCA_036401895.1 Herpetosiphonaceae bacterium
GATCGGGCTGCTGCCTGAGATAGGCGGCCAGATTGCTCGTCGCGGCGTCCAGCGCGCCGCTGGTTTTCGCCGAAAGCGTCAGCAGCTCCCAGTCGCGGCCCGGTCCTGAGGGTTCATGCGCCGGCGCTTCCTCCAGGATCACATGCACGTTGGTGCCGCCGATGCCGAAGGAGCTTACGCCGGCTCGACGCGGCGCGGCGCCGGACTGCCAATCGCGCAGCTGCGTGTTGACAAAGAACGGGCTGCTTTCCAGATTGAGCGCCGGATTGGGACTCTTGAAGTGCAGGCTGGGCGGGATCTGCTCGTGTTTGAGCGCCAGCACGGCCTTGATCAGCCCGGCGATACCGGCCGCCGTATCGAGGTGGCCGATGTTGGTTTTGACCGAGCCGATCGCGCAGAAGCCAACCTTGTCGGTCTTGGCGCGAAACACCTGCGTCAGCGCGCCGATCTCGATCGGATCGCCCAGCCGCGTGCCGGTGCCGTGCGCCTCGATGTAGCTGATCGTCTCGGGATCGATCTCGGCGACCGCCAGCGCCTCGGCGATGACCTCGGCCTGGCCCTCGACGCTGGGCGCCGTATAGCCGACCTTGCCGGAGCCGTCGTTGTTGAGTGCAAAGCTCTTAACGATCGCATAGATCTGATCGCCGTCGTCGAGCGCGTCCTGAAGCCGCTTGAGCACGACCAGCCCCACGCCGTTGCCGGAGACCGTGCCGCCCGCCTCGGCATCGAAGGCGCGGCAGTGGCCGTCGGGCGACAGGATCTCGCCTTCCGCGTACTGGTAGCCCGATTTCTTGGGCACCGTCACGCTCACGCCGCCCGCCAGCGCGATGTCGCTCTGGAAGCTGAGCAGGCTCTGGCAGGCCTGGCACAGCGCGACCAATGAGGTCGAGCAGGCGGTCTGCACGGTCATGCTCGGCCCGCGCAAGTTCAGCTTATACGAGGCGCGCGTAGCCAGAAAATCTTTGTCGCTGCTGATCAGCGTCTGGAAGCTGCCCATCGCCCGCAGGATCTCGGGGTTGGTATACAGGTTGAAGAGCAGATAGGTGTTGAGCGCCGCGCCCGCGAACACGCCGATCCGGCCGCCGTACTCGTCGGGATTGTAGCCCGCGTGCTCCAGCGCCTCGACCGCGCACTCCAGAAACAACCGATGCTGCGGATCGGTGATCTGCGCCTCGCGGGGATGAAAGCCGAAGAACGGCGCGTCGAAGGTTTCGATCTCGTCGAGCGAGCCTTTGGCCTTGACATAGCTCGGATCGCGCAGCTGCTCGGGATCGATGCCGACCTCGATCAGCTCCTCGTCGGAGAAATGCGCGATCGACTCGACGCCCTGACACAGATTTTGCCAGAACTCGTCAAGATTTTTGGCTCCCGGAAAGCGGCCAGCCATGCCGACAATGGCTATATCGTCCGGCGAATATTGAACGTCTTCGCCCGTCATGAGCGTCTCCTCTCTTGGCGTAGCTGGGCCTGACGGCTCCGGGTTTCGCGGCGCTTCTCGGCGCGGTCGGAGACCTGCTCGAAGATTGGCTGCTCAGCCTGTTTCTGGCTCAGAAATTTTGCAAGATCGCTGATCGTAGGATACTTGAACATATCGATCACAGCCAGCTCGCGATTCAGCTCGCTGCGTAGCTGGGTATGGACCTGGATCATCAGCAGCGAGTGGCCACCGAGATCGAAAAAGTTGTCGTAGACGCCGACCTTCTCGACGCCCAGCGCCTGCTGCCAGATCGCCGCCAGCGAGCGCTCCAGCTCGTTCTGCGGCGCGACATACGAGGCTTTTTGATCCGGTCGCAGGGCCTCGGGCTGCGGCAAGGCACGGCGATCGAGCTTGCCGTTGGGCGTGCGCGGCAATTCCGGCAGCAGCATGAACGCGCCCGGCACCATGTACTCGGGCAGGCGCTCCTTGAGTAGGCCGCGCAGCTCGGCGATCAAGGCCGCTCCGCTGTGGTAGCGCCGCTCCGCCGCTCGGGTTGGACGGGCCGTGCCGGAAACCACCGCGCGAGTCGCGTACAGCGTCTGGCCTGCGTTCACGCCGTTCACATTCAGCCGCGCGATCCGGTAGCCGCGCTCTTCCAGCAGCGCCGCCGTCCGCTCGATCAGCTCGTCGCGCTCCGGCAGCGTGATCAGGATCTGCCCGATGCTGGCCCAATCTTCGGCCGCGATGCCGTCGAGCACACCACGGGCGGCCAGCTCGGCGTCGACGCGCAGCAGATCGATCCGGCCCAGGTTTTGCTCGCGCATGATCGCCGAAAGCGTGCGGAGCTCAGATGTGACATGCTCGCTGACCAGTCGCTCGGCCAGCAGCTCGTCAAGCTCGGCCTCGGACAGACTGTCCGCGTCGTCGCCGTACTGCTGAAGCACAAACGCTTTGATCGCCTCACGCTCGGCCTCGCTGTCGTTGGACTGCAAGATCAGACCGGACGCCTGCGGGTAGTAGCTAAACGTCTCGGTGCGCGGCGCATCGGCCAGCCCGATCGGGTAGAGCTGCGTGTTGAGGCCGTACAGCTCGTTGTTGAGCCTGAGCAGCACATGCAGCGACGGGATCGGCTCAAAGGCGTGGATCGTGGCGTCGGGTCGTGCCTGAGCCAGCAGCAGCGTCCACAATCCAATGTTCGCGCCGGCGTCCACCACGATCGGATTGGGCGGCAGCGCGCCGCCATCCTGAATCTGCGCCAGCTCAGCCTCGGCCTGCGTGTAGCGCGCGTCGGTCTCGGCCCTGGTCTGATGGACAACCGTCAACCCGTTGGGCAGCTCGTAGGTTTGCCGATCTTGCAGCAGCCCCTGGCGCTCCATGCGCAGCAGCCCGCGGATCGTCGCGGCGTGCTCGCCGTTCGGCGCGATATAGCCGACCAGTCGCTGATCGCCGGGTGTGTCCTCGCGCACGATCACGGCGGCCTCGTCCACGGCCGGATGCTGGCGCAGCACGGATTCGATCTCGCCGAGCTCGATACGGAAGCCGCGCAGCTTGACCTGGTAGTCGATGCGACCCAGATGCTCGATCCGGCCATCGGATCGATAGCGCGCCAGGTCGCCGGTCCAGTAGATGCGCGCGCCTGGACTCTCGCCAAACGGATCGGGAACGAAGCGCTCGGCGGTCAGCTCCGGCCGCTTGAGATAACCGCGCGCCAGGCCATCGCCGCCGATGTAGAGCCGGCCCGGAACGCCGACCGGCACCGGCTGCATACGCTGATCGAGCAGATAGATCGTGGTGTTGGCGATCGGCCGGCCGATGGTGATCTGCGTGGGCTCCGGCGCGATGCGCTCCACCGACGACCAGATCGTGGTTTCGGTCGGGCCGTACATGTTCCACAGCTCGCCGTCGCCCGCGCTCAGACGCTGAGCCAGATCGAGCGGCAGCGCCTCGCCGCCGCACAGCATCTTGAAGCCACTCGGCGGCGACCAGCCGCTGTCGAGCAGCACGCGCCAGGTT
>DASWTW010000547.1:0-7933 GCA_036401895.1 Herpetosiphonaceae bacterium
TATGCGTAAAAAGATTGGGCGACTCGATGTCGGACTCGGTGAACCACAGGTTGCCGTCAGCGCCCGGCGTGATGAACTTGGGATCGCTGTTGGCGGTGGGAACGCGGAACTGGCGCAGCCGGCCCAGCGGCGCTGCCTGCGCGATCGAGATCGTCACGACGAGCAGCACAGCAAGCTCGGCGACCGCGACGAGCAGCAATGGAGAGCGGAATCGCTTCCACATGTGTCGAACTCCTCTCATGGTCAAGGGGAATCAACCACGGCTTGAGTGGCGCGGTTTGTGGGGGCCGTGTGGATATAGCAGTATACGTAGCTCAGGGGTGAAATGACTCTAGCGGCGGCAGGAGCTTTTGCAGGAATGAAAGATCGTCTGGCGCGTTACAAGACGATCGCAACGCGCCGCCAGTTCAGGTTTGAAGTTACTCAGGATTGCTGCGCCGCCAGCCAGTCGCGGATCGACGGCGCGTGCTGGCCGTAGTGATCGTAGACATTGCCGCGCAGAATATGCCAGATCACAACCGGCTCGGGCACACCCGGAAATTGCTGCGGATCGATCAAGAACGACTCGGTGTGCGCTTCCAGCCCGGTGAGCAGCTGCTGATACGTGTCCTGCGCATCGGCCAGCACATCTTCGACGGAGCGGTGCCGGTTCTGCTGATACACACGGCCGTTGGCCTCGTCGAAGTCCAGGCGATCGTCGGGTGAGGGAACGTAGACCTCGCCGCGCAGATTCTCGTGCAGCCGATCCGCCAGCCAGCGCTCATGGTGAGTGAGATGCGCAATGATGTCTTTTACCGACCACTCACCGGCCACGCCGGGCTCGGCCATGCGCTCGACCGGAACCTGCGCCAGCAGCGCCTCCCACTCGGCTCGCCGTGCGTGCAGCGTCTCCAGCAGCCTGGCCTTGGTCATGCGATCATCCATCTTAAGCTTCTCCTACCGAAGCATCCTCAAAACTGCTTCGAGGTCGTCGAGGTTCGTAGCAAAATAGCGGCGCTGCCGAAAAACGGCACGAAGAGCACGATCGCCGTCCAGAGCAGGCATTGGGCTTCGGAAAGCACCAGCCGCCGGATGCGCAAGAGGCCAAGCGCTGTGAAAACTACCCAGCTAATCACCACGATGAGGTTCAACAGGAAGAGAACGAAGGCCGTCGCATCAATACCTTGAGCGTCCATACAATGATTCTCGCGTCCATTCTAGGGGAGTAGAGTTGATGATTGAATATTGTAGCATAGCGCGCAAGCAGGAAAAGGAACAAACGAACAAGGGAACAAAGGAAGAACAAAGAACAAAGAACAAAAAAGTACCGAAAATCCCCTCTCCTGTACCGAAGGTAACGGGAGAGGGGGTGCCGAACACAGTGAGGCGGGGGTGAGGGCCTAGCGATCTCTCCCCCGAAACACCGATCGAATCATCGGGTGCAGCAGATACAGCATGATCGTGAATGGAATAACGCTCCGGCTAAGCGCCGCCAGCAGGCCATACGTCAGCGTCGGGAAGGAGAACGCCTCGACCACAAAGCGCACAATATTGAGCGCCAGAAACACCAGCGCCAGATAGTGGCCCCACTGCCGAAGTCGCCACAGCCCGAACGCCGTCACAACATAGAAAGGCAGCTGCACCAGCGACAGGATCAGATCCAGGCGTGCGTCTCCTCGGGCGGCAGCGCTAAGACCAGCCATGCCCAGCGCTTGAAACGCGATAAACGCATTGAAGCCCACCACGACTGCATAGAACAGGAACATGATCGCGACGAGCGCCACGCCGACCGGACGGCCACCGGTATTGCTCGGCTGCGGTCGCGCGCCCGGATGGTCCAGCACGCCGGACTGTTGAGAATTATTCATACGAATTGTTGCTCTCTCGCTAAAAAGCTACTTCTCGATGCCGTAGCTGCGCCACTTGCGATTGACCAGCTCCACGATCTCGGGCGTCATCTGGATGTCTTGCGGCCACTCGCGCGGAAAGCGATCCAGCACCGGATCTTTGCGCGTGGCGTCGATGCCCATTTTAGTACCATAGGCAAAATGATCGGCGGAGTGATCCAGCGCATCCAGCGGCCCCTCCACGATCACGGTGTCGCGGCGCGGATCGACGTTGGAGCCGACGTGGAACAAGACCGCGTTGAGATCCTGCACGTTCACGTCCTCGTCGACGACGATCACGAACTTCGAGAGCGACAGCAGCATCAGCCCCCAGAGACCATACATCACTTTGCGCGCCTGGCCGGGAAAGCGCTTCTTGATCGAGACGATCACGACGTTGTGAAAAACGCCCTCGGCCGGCATGTTCACATCGACCAGCTCAGGGATGACCAGCTGCATCAGCGGCAGAAACAACCGCTCGGTCGCCTTGCCCAGCCAGTAATCTTCCTGCGGCGGATAGCCGACGATCGTGGTCGCGTAGATCGGCTTGCGGCGGCGCGTGATCGCGGTCACATGCAGCACCGGATATTGATCCGCCAGCGAGTAGTAGCCCGTGTGATCGCCAAACGGCCCTTCGAGCCGCTTCTCGCTCGGATCGACGTAGCCTTCCAGCACAATCTCGGAGTTGGCCGGCACTTCCAGATCGATCGTTTTACACTTGACCATCTCGACTCGCTCGCGTCGCAGCCAGCCCGCAAACATGATCTCGTCGATGCCCGGCGGCAGCGGCGCTGAGCCCGCGTAGATCGAGGCCGGATCGCTGCCGATCGCGACCGCTACCGGCATACGGCCGGTGTTGTGCCGTAGCGCCTCGCGCTGCTGATCGGCGCCGCCCTTGTGAATCTGCCAGTGCATGCCGACCGTATTTTTATCGTACACCTGGATGCGGTACATCCCGACGTTGCGGAAGTGACGCATCGGGTCGCGCGAGATCACCATCGGCAGCGTGATGTAGCGGCCACCGTCCTCGGGCCAGCACTTGAGCACCGGCAGCCTGGTCAGATCGACCTGATCGCCCGTCAGCACCACCTCCTGGCAGGGCGCGCTGTCGACGGTCTTGGGCCGGTAGCGCACCACCTCCGAAAGCTCGCTCAGCTTGCGCAGCGCATCGAACGGCCCCGCCGGAATCTCCGGCTTGACCAGCGACGACATCCGCTGTCGCAGCTCCTCCAGCGAGTTCAGGCCCAGCGCCCAGGACATGCGCTGCTCGGTGCCCATCGCGTTGATCAGCACCGGCATGTCGTAGCCTTGCACGTTCTCGAAGAGCAGCGCGTAGTTGTGGGTCTTGCTCTTGGAAACCCGATCCGTAATCTCGGTAATCTCCAGATCGTTGGAGACCGGCGTTTTGATACGGCGCAGCTGGCCCCGCTTATCCAAATAGTTTACGAAATCCCGCAGATCGCGAAACGAGTGCGGCACACGCTCAGCCATAGTGTCACCTATCTATATGTGAAGAAATACGCAATCTCAGGTTAAGTATAGCATGGCTGCGAAGGAACAAAAGAACGAAAGAACAAGGGAACAAAGGAAGTACCGATCTTCCCCCTCGCCTATCGCAACCGAGGCTGAAGCCAGCCGAGGTTTGGGGAAGGGGGTGGTGCGCAGCACCGGGGATGAGGGCCAACAAACGAACAAAGAGCAACCATAATCTCAATCCTTTGTTCTTTTGTTTCCTTGTTCCCTTGTTTGCACGCAGGGCCAGGATGCGGGCCTACCACCGAAAACACAAAAATAACATCTCGCTTAATCCTGGTTCCGTTCTTGCTATATCTCCGCTCCGCTGCGACGAGCGCAGCCGGGAGCTACTCCCCGAAGTGAGTCTCAAGGAGGAGGCGAACATGAATCGCGACCAGAATCAGGGCAAGAGCGGCGACGAGTTCATGGGCGAAGATGAAGAGCGCATGAATCAAAACGCTCGATCGGGGAGCAGCGGCGCGTTCGGAGCAGGCAGCAGCGATAATATGAGCCAGGGCAATATGGGCCAGAATACCGACCAGATGTTTAATGAGGTTGGCGGCTCGGGCGGCATGAGCAGCGGCATGGACAGCGACATGAGCGGCACCAGCGGCGGCATGGGCAGCGGTGCTCGCGGCAACATGTCCGGCGGCACCGGCGCGAATCGATCGGGCGGCGGCATGAGCGGCGGCTCCATGGACGATAGTAGCATGAGCAGTCGCGGCGGCATGGGCGGCTCCATGGGCGGCACCGGCGCCTCGGGTGGCGGCATGAGCAGCGGCGGCTCGATGAGCAGCGGCGGCTCCATGGGCGGTGGCATCAACGCCAGCGGCACCGGCGGCAGCGACGTGATGGGCGGCTCACAGTCGATGACCGGCGGCATGAGCAGCGGCGGCTCCATGGGCGGCGGGGCGATGGGCGGCCCAATGGGCAGCGGCTCGTCGGTGAGCGGCAGCGCGCTCGACAGCGACATGAGCGGCGGCATGGACACGACCAGCGGCATGGACACCACAACCAGCGGCGGTACCGCGATGGGCAACGCAGGCTCGACGGGCGCGGGAATGAGCTCTCAGGGACGGATGAACACAGATTCTGATGTGATGGGTGACGACGAAGATAACACGGCACGGAGAAGATAGAAGCGCCAGGAAAGTTTGCACCATCGTAGCCGGCGGGGCGGACGTACAGTCCGCCCCTGAATCTGTCGATCGCTAGACAGTTACGGGCTGACCGTTTTTGATCGCCTCAAGCACTTCTTCAGGCTTGGCGTGCCGGCCGAGCGCTGCTTTCGAGAAGAGCAGCCGATCGTCGACCGTGACCTCGAACCGTCCACCGTGCGACGGGATCAGAGTCAGTTCGCTAATCTGTTCCTCGTGGGCTGCCAGAAGTTTGTCCGCCAAACTGACGGCACGTGGCGTGTAGTGTCACTCCTGGCAGTATTCGATCCGAATCCGCATAAAACCTCCTAAAGTACAACGTGAACCACAACGGCTGAAGTGTATCAGAAATCATGCCAGCCTGGCGTTTGCGGACCATCCGCGCAACGCCTATAATGACAGCATGCAAGAAGAAGGTCGTTTTTCGATTGCCGCCCGCGTTTTGCTGACCGACCCGCAGCGCGAGCGACTGCTCGCGCTCTGCCAGCAACGACAGGCCGACGTGAGCGATGTTATAACCGAGATTATCGGTCATTACCTCGATCAACACGACGATCTATCGGTCGCCGAGGTCGCAGCGCCGCCGGCCTCGCCGGCCGAGCACGACTCGCTGCAACGTCATCTGCGCCAGCTGCGGCTACAGGCCAGCCGCATGGGAGCGGAAACGCCGCCCTGGCTACGCCAGTATATTGCCGAGATGGAGCGCGATCTTCGCGGTAGGGGCTAGTCTACGCGCCGGGAATCTGTCGCTAATCGCTCAACGCTTCTTTTGCTGATACCACATCACGCCGTTGGACTTCCAAAGCGCTGCCTGGCGTGAGCCACAGCGAGATCAACAAACCGATGAAACAACGAATCGATCTGGTCTTAGTCGAACGCAACCTGGTGCCGACACGCGCCAAAGCCCAGGCCCTGATCCTGGCCGGCAGCGTCTTTGTCAATGGCCAAAAACGCACCAAAGCCGGTGAGCAGATCGATGTCGAGGCCGAGATCGAGGTGCGTGGCGCGCTGCCGTTCGTCGGCCGTGGCGGCTTCAAGCTTGACCACGCGCTGGCTACCTTTGGCCTGGATGCGAGCGGCCTGATCGCGATCGATGTCGGCGCGTGTACCGGCGGCTTTACCGACGTGCTGCTGCAACACGGCGCACGCCAGGTCTTCGCGATCGATGTCGGCTACGGCCAGCTCGACTACCGGCTGCGCACCGACGAGCGCGTCGTCGTGCTGGAGCGCACCAACATTCGCCAGCTCACGGCGCTGCCCGAGGACACACAGGCCGACTGTGGCGTCGTCGATGTGTCGTTTATCTCGCTCAAGCTGGTGCTGCCGGCCATGCAGCAGCTGCTCAAGCCCAACGCCTGGATCGTCGCGCTGGTCAAGCCGCAGTTCGAGGCCGGGCAGCAGGATGTTGGACGCGGCGGCGTGGTGCGCGAGCCACGCATTCACCGGCGGGTGCTCCACGAGATTCTGGAGTTTGCCGCCAACATCGGTCTGACGCCGCACGGCCTGACGCTCTCGCCGATCACAGGTCCGGCAGGGAATCGCGAATTTCTGGCCTGGTTCGGCGGCAGTGGCCCGGCGCTCAACGTCGATCGCGCGATCGATGCGGCGCTGCAAGCACCACTGGCAGCCGACAGCACAACAGATTGAAGTGTGATGCACATGGCTAAGCCCAAACTTCCAGCCGAGCCGATGCTTGAGCGCGATCTGATGGCGGATCGCGCCCGTGAGCTGCTGGTTTTGAACGCGATCGCCGCCGCCGTGGCCTCGTCCCTGGAGCCGCTGCCGCTGCTAGCCTCCGCGCTCGATCATGTTCTGGATTTGCTCGACCTCGACGCGGGCGCGATCTACACCAGCGAAGACGAGCAGATGCAGCTGATCGTCCACCGTGGCATTGCGCGCGAGGTGCTCGACGAGTACGGCGTGATCGGCCTGGATCAGCCGCTGCTCGGGCAGGTTGTCGCCGAGCGCAAGCCGCTGCTCCTGCCGGATCTACGCGTGCTGCCCGAGCTTGAGCCGCTGGCGACCGACGCCTGTCTCTGCTCGATGGTCGGCTTGCCGCTCTTTGCACGCGGCGATGTCGCCGGCATCTTGATCGTCTTCCGCTCCAAGGCTCACGCCTTCACCTCACGCGGCATTACGCTGCTGGAAGCGATCGCCGATCATATTGCGCTGGCGCTGGACAACGCCCGGCTGTTTGCCGCCGAGCAGCAGCGCCGCCGCCAGGCCGAGACGCTGCGAGTCGCGGCGGCTGCGGTCGGCTCGACGCTGGATCTTTCGGGCGTGCTCGAAACCATCCTGGCACAGCTTCAGAAAGTCGTCAGCTACCGCAGCGCAACCGTTCAGCTGCGCGAAGCAGACGTGGTGCGCGTGATCGCAGTGCGCGGCTTCGCCAACGACGAAGATCTACCCGGCATCCGTTTTCCGCTGACCGAGGATCACCCCAACAGCCAGGTGATCAACCAGGCGCAGACCGTGATGTTGTCCGATGCGCAGGCCGCCTACTCGACGTTTAATGATCCGGGGATGAGTCATATTCGCTCCTGGATGGGCGTGCCGCTCTGCTACGCCGGCCAGGCGATCGGTATGATCACGCTGGATCGCAGCGAGCTGAATGCGTTCACCACAGCCGACGCACAGCTTGCCGAGAGCTTTGCTCAGCAGGCGGCTCTGGCGATCGAAAATGCCCGGCTGTTTGCCGCCGAGCAGCAGCGCCGCCGGCTCTCCGAGGCGCTGCGCAAAGGCGCGCTGGCGCTGACCGAGGCGCTGGGCCTGGATGCCGTACTGCGGCGCATCATGCAGCAGGCGACCGAGCTGATGGAAACGCCGATGTGCGCGCTCTACGAGCTGGATCAGAGCACGGGCCAGCTCACGCCGCGCAACAGCTGGGGCTTTGCCGCCGGCAGCGATTGCATCGCCCGGCTTGGCGAGCAGATCGTCCGCGATGCGATCAAAGAGAATCATGCCGTTGGCGTGCCGGATGTGCAGATCGCCGCGTGGCAGCAGGAGCACGATCTGAGTCTGCCGGTCGAGCTGCCGTTCCAGAGCATTCTGGCCGCGCCGCTGATGGTCAAAGGCCGGATCTATGGCGGCATCGTGGTGTACTACGATCGCGCGCGGCAGTTCAGCGCCGAAGAGGTGCAGCTGCTGGATATTTTCGCGGATCAGGCCGCGCTGGCGCTGGAGCACGCCCGGCTGGTGGATCAGTCGCGGCAGCTGGCGGCGCTTGAGGAGCGGCAGCGCATCGCGCGCGATCTCCACGACTCGGTCACGCAGACGCTGTTTTCGCTGACACTCGCGGCTCAGGCGGCGCGAACCACGGCCGCCACGAATCTTCAGGCCGCCGACTCGATGCTGGAGACTGTGCAAAGCCTGGCCAGCGGCGCGCTCGCTGAGATG
>DASWTW010000548.1:0-19122 GCA_036401895.1 Herpetosiphonaceae bacterium
GCGAAGTTCGTAGACAAGGACTCCGGGATCGAGGTGTTCAATCGGCACAACGAGGAAGTGCAGCGCGTGGTGCCGCCCGAGCGGCTGCTGGTCTATGATGTCAAGCAGGGCTGGGAGCCGCTGTGTGCGTTTCTCGGCGTGCCCGTGCCCGACAAGCCATTCCCGCATCTCAACGATACCGCCGAGTTCCAGCAGATGGTCGAGCGCCGTGAGCGCAAGGCGCGCCGAACGGTTGGCGCGGCGGCTTCGCTGGTGGCGCTGGGCATCGCCGGCCTCGTGTGGATGGGACGGCGGCACGCGGTCTAGACACAGCATCGGAATTGGCAAGGGCGACTGGCATCAGCCGGTCGCTTTTTGCTTTGGTACAATACACGACATAATGCAAGAGATTGATGCGATCTTCCAACTGACTCAAGATCTTAAAGCCGAGGGCCAGCGGCTCGGCTTCGATCTGCTCGGGATCGCGCCCGCAGTGCCGCCGCCGCACGTGGAGGCGCTCGACGACTGGCTGTCGGCCGGACATGCCGGCGAGATGGCCTATCTGGCACGCAACGCCGCCCGCCGCGCCGATCCGCGTGAGGCTGTGCCGGGATCGCGCTCGATCGTGGTGTGTGGCGTGCATTACCGCGCCGCCGAGCCAGATCCCGCGCTGTGGAACGATCCGAGCCGTGGCCAGATCTCGCGTTACGCCTGGGGCGACGATTACCATGATATTCTGCTGCCCAAGCTGCGATCGTTGCAGTCGTGGCTGGAAGCGCGGGTCGGTCGCTCCGAGATCGGGCGATCCTACGTCGACACCGGGCCGGTGCTGGAGCGGCCGATCGGCGCGATGGCAGGGCTGGGCTTTCAAGGCAAAAACACGCTGCTGATTCACCCGCGCCAGGGCTCGTGGTTTTTTCTGGGCGAGATCCTGGTCGACGCCGAGCTGAGCTATGACGCGCCGCAGCCGATCGGTGGGTGCGGCGGGTGTACGCGCTGCCTCCAAGCCTGCCCGACGCAGGCGTTTGTTGGGCCGCACGTGCTGGATGCGCGGCGCTGCATCTCGTATCTGACGATCGAGCTCAAGGGGCCGATCCCGCGCGAGCTGCGGTCGCTGATGGGCAATCATATCTATGGCTGCGATGTGTGCCAGGAGGTGTGTCCCTGGAATCAGCGCTGGGGCCAGCTCACCAGGGAGCCGGCCTTTGCGCCGCGCTCGGGAATGGTCGCGCCCGAGCTGCTCGATCTGATCGGCATGACCGACGAGGAGTTTCGCACGCGCTTCAAAGGCAGCCCGATCAAGCGAACCAAGCGGCGCGGTCTGCTGCGCAACGTGGCGATCGCGCTCGGCAACTGGGGCGATCCACAGGCGATCCCTGGGCTGGTCGGCGCGCTCAACGATTACGAGCCGCTGATTCGCGGACATGCCGCGTGGGCGCTGGGTCGTATCGGTGGAGGCGCGGCGATGGAGGCGCTGATCGAGCGGCGTGCAATCGAAGATGATAGCTGGGTCCGCGAAGAGATCGAGCTGGCGCTGACCGAGACTCAGGGCGGCTGATCCGTCAATCCCGGCAGCGAGCGTATGCAATACGCCCCTACAAAATCAATTCCTCAAGCTTCAGCGCTGCCTTCCTACAAGGTAAAAGCTCTTCAATTGTTACCATGCCAGGACGGCAGCTATCACCACGCTGCGCGATACTGGCATTGGCAGATAGTCACACACGTGCGATCTGATTTGGAGATCTGCCAGTGTGCTACAGCTACCTGCCGCTGATCGGAAGCAACTAGCGCAGTCCTGAGCCAGCTACTTGATCCAGGCACTATAATTGACTCAGGCTCAGCGCGTTACGACAAGCGCCGGTAGTATTGCAACAATGTCACGGCTTTGATACCGGCAAGGAACGCGCTGTGACTACATAAGACTCAGGAATCCTGAGTCCGCAACTACCGATTCAACGACGAATCGACGCTTGTCTTTTTCATTGGAGGAAGACACGATGAATGCAGTGACGCATTCCACGCTGAGCCCTGCGCTGGAGGAGCTTGTCTCGCACATCGAGACAGCTGTGGCGCACACCGATGATCCCCACGACACGGCCTGTCAAGTTGCCGCCGAGCTTGGCCCGTTCCTCGCCGATCCGCTGCTGCTGCTGCCCTCGCAGCGCGAGCCCGATCCCAACTGTTATCGTCAGCATATTCTGCACGTGGCAGACGATGGGCAATTCTCGATCGTCGCGCTGGTCTGGCTGCCCGGCCAAACCACCTGCATTCATGATCATGTTTCGTGGTGTGTGGTGGGTGTGTATGCGGGCCGTGAGCAAGAGGTGCAGTACCAGGTCGAGGAGCAGGACGGCGCTGTGTATCTGCTGCCGAGCGGCGTAAGCTACAACGAGGCGGGCTCCGTGGAGGCGCTGACACCGCCGGGCGATATTCATCAAGTTGTTAATCCAGGGCCAGGGCTGGCGATCTCGATTCATGTGTACGGCGCGGACATAGGGCGACTCGGCTCCAGCATACGGCGGCGCTATGAGCTGCCGGTGAAGCACGCTGATCAAGAGCTGCGGGTAGTTGCCGACTGCGAGCCGATCTCATAGAAGCGGTCAAAGATGTACAAAAGGACGGGCAGAGCGCCCGTCCTTCTGCTTGCCGACCGCGAACGATCCGGCTATGCGCCGCAGGGCGGAATGTTGCGGAAGTTGGCGACGGTGTCGGGGATGAGCTGCGCGTTCGAGCTATCGCCGACGATGCGGTTCCGGCGGTTGCTGGTCTCGCCGCACGCCGCGTCCTTCTCCACGAAGTCCCACGAGCCGAGCGTGTACTTGTACTCGATCTCGGTGCCTTCGGTGAAGGTTAGCGTCACACGCCACTTACCATCCGCGCCTTTGGTCAGCGGCACCGTGTGCGGATTGCACCAGTTGCAGAGCTGCGGCTGGTTACCCGCGATGTACACGGTCTTATCGGCCGGCAGCGACGTGCCAACCGTGACCTCGAAGGTGACTGCGATCTCGCGCGCAAGCGGCACGCCGCTGGCCTCGTTGCTGGGCGCAGACTGGTTGTTGGCCTCGTCGATCGCCCGCACGACGTAATAGTAGCGCGTGCCGGTCAGCAGGTTGGTGTCTTGGAACTCGGTCGTATTTTTGTCCACCGAGCCAATCTTAGTGTAGCCGCTGCCCGCCGTCGTGCTGCGATAAATGTCGTAGCGGTACAGATCGGAGGCGGTGGAGGCCGTCCAGCTAAGGATCAGCGTCGTCGCGCCGCCGTTGTTGACCTGAAGATTCGTTGGCGCGTCGGGCGGCGTTTGATCCGGGTTAGGATTGACCGTCAGCTTGCCCGGGCTGTCGGTCTGATCGGCGAAGCTGCCGCTCTCGATACCGTCGAGATCGCCGTAGGTCCAGCTTTCGCCGCCGTTGGTGCTGTAGCGCGTGAAGTAATCGTAGGTGCCGGGAACGGTCGGCTGGAGTGTGCCTTTGAACTCGTCGTTGTTGCCGGCGTCGGTGTTGAACTCCATCGGCACCCAGGTTGTCCAGGCGGTTGGATTGCTGCCCTCAGCACCGTAGCCCAGCTGCGCGATCAGGCCCGGCGTTGCGCCCGGCTGGTTGGTCACGTTCTCGATATAGACCTGGCCATAGACCGTATCGGTCGGCGTGACGGCGTTGACGGTGTAGGTCAGCGTGGGCGGCCACTGGAGGTTGGCCCAGTTGATCACGTAGCTCGGCACCGCGCTAGCCTCGTTGGAGGGCGCGCTCTCGTTGCCGAGATCATCCAGCGCTTTGACGATGTAGTGATAGCGCTGGCCGCTGCGCAGATCCGCGCTGCTGTCGGTGTAGCTGGTGCCGCTGACCGGGCTGCTATTGATCTTGACATAGCCGCCGCCGCTGACCGGGCTGCGATACACGTTGTAGCCGGCAGCGCCGGAAACACCGGTCCAGCTCAGATTCACGCTCAGGCCGTCGGCGGTTGCCTGGAGGTTGGTGGGCGCGTCGGGCGGCGTGAGATCGGCATCCTGCGTCATGAGCGTGATGCTGCACAGCGCGGGCAGGGTCAGGTTGATCGTGCCGTTGGCGACAGTGAACTCGGGCGGATACTCGTTGACGCCACAGCCGGCCGCGCCGATCAGATTGGTGCCGTTGGGCAGGTAGCCGGCGACCGGGATCACCAGGCTGCGCTGCTGCTTGCTGGCGTTAAGCGCCACGATCGCGGCGCTGTTGCCGGCGTGACGGCCATAGGCCACGGTGTTGTCGAGATCGTCGATCAGCAGGAAGCGCAGGTCGCCGTCGATCAGCGCGTTGTTGCCGCTGCGCATCTCGGTTAGCTGCGTGTAGTAGGCCAGCATATTCTGATCCGGGCTGCGCGTGTCGCCATCGGCGCGAGCTTGCTCATCGCCCCACGGGTAGGTCCGCCGATCGTCGGGATCGTCATCGCCGGTCAGACCGACCTCGTCGCCGTAGTAGATCGTGGGCGCGCCCGGCATCGTCATCTGGATCATCGCCGCGATGCGCTGGCGCTGCTTGCCCTCGGTCAGATTGGCGGCGTTCTCCTCGCGCTGCTGGCGGTTTTCCGCGCCCGGCGTGAGCGTCCACAGCAGCCGCTCGGTATCGTGCGAGTCGAGCAGGTTCATCAGCGAGTAGTAGGCCGCGTCGGGATAGTCCTCGCGCACCGAGAGCAGGCGATCGGCAAAGTCCGACGGCGCGATCGGGTTGCCGCTGCCGGGAAAGCCCTTGCCGTCGAACGCGCCCGGAGCCAGCAGGCCCAGCACGGCGTCGCGCAGGCGGTAGTTCATAGCGCTGTCGGCGGTATTGCCCTGAACATACGGCAGCACGTCGAATTTCTTCCACAGCTCACCGATGATGATCGCGTCGGGATCGACATCTTTAACCTGCGTGCGGAAGCCTTCCCAGAAAGGAATGCTCTTGTCCTGCATCACGTCGAGACGCCAGCCGTCGGCGCCCTGCTTCAGCCAGTAGCGCGCGACACTATCCTCGTCGCCGAAGATGTAGTTCTGGACGACGGGCTCTTCCGAGAGCTGCGGCAGGCTGTCGAAGCCGGCCCAGGAAGCGTAGTAGCTGTCGCCGCTGCGGGTGTAGGGCGCACAGACGACGGGCTCGGTCGCGGCGGGCTGCCGGAAGCGGAACCACGTCCGGTAGGGCGAGTCCACGCTCTCGCAGGCGCCCTGGACCGGGCCAGGACCAACGCCCTGCACTGCGCTCGGCACCATCGGCATAAAGATCTGGTGGCGCATGTTGAGCGTCAGCTTATCGCTCTTCCAGTTGTGGTAGCGATCAAAGATCGGCGCGTCGGACGACATGTGGTTGAAGACGCCGTCGAGGATCACGCGCATGCCGAGCTTCTCGGCCTCGTGCTCAAGCGTCTTCCAGTCGCCGAGATTGCCGAGATACGGATCGATCACCTTGAAGTCGCGGGTATCGTAGCGGTGGTTCGAGGCGGCGGCGAAGATCGGGTTGAAGTAGATCACGGTGACGCCGAGGCCCTTGAGATATTCTAGCTTCTCGGTCACGCCATCGAGATCGCCGCCGTAGTAGTCGCGGCCACGCGGCTGCTCGCGCTCGGTTGGCGCGCCGGGCTGCGCGAAGCGCTTGGGACACTGCTCGGCGGTAATATCCTGGTAGTTGCGGCAGTAGCCCTCGGGCAGCTCGCCCCACTTCATGCGCACGATCTGGTCGTACTCCGGCTGCGTGTTGGTCTCGTCCTCGCCGTTGGGATAGGCGTAGCGCGGATCGGTGCTGAGCCGATCGTTCTCGGGATCGGGCGTCGGATCGTTCTTGGTGTCGCCGTTGCGGAAGCGATCGGGGAAGATCTGATAGACCACGCCCTCCTGCATCCAGCGGATCGGCAGATCGAAGTCGGGATCGTAGACCGTGATCACAAAGCCGAGATCGCGGGAGTCGACGGGGTTGTAGGGCGCGCCCAGGCCGCCGTCGCGCACGTCGCTATCGTCCTCGTAGTACACGCTCTTGGTGCCGTCCTGGACGATAAAGCGATAGTAGAGCGTGCCGATGCGGCTGGCGTCGACCTCGGCCTGCCAGAAGTCGCAGCTGTACTGGAGATCGGGCTGGTAGCAATCCACGCCACTGGCCACACGCTCCATGGTATACAGTGTCTCGGCGTTGAGGCCGGTGTGATAGGTTCGCAGCGTGACGCCGGTCGCGTCGTTGTGGTAGGTGCGGAAGCGGATCAGCACCTCGCTGTCGGTGGTGACGGCTCCGCCGGGCGCGCGGTAGAGTGTTTCGCGGCTGTCGTGGGCCAGGCCATCCCAGTAGATGTCGTTGTCCTGCCCCGGTGGGCGGCTGCCGGTGATGGTATGGGAAACCTCGTTGGTGTCGGAGTTGTAGGAGAATGTGACGCTGTTGTCGGCGGCGGCGATCGTGAACGCCAGGTTATTGGCCGGGTAGCTCACATCCCAGGTGCGGTTGAGCGCGACCTTGTACTCGTATGAGCCGCTGGGCAGGCCGCCAGCCGGGATCGTGAAGGTGTAAATGCCGTCGCTGTCGGGATCGCTCATCAGCGAATTGTCGCAGGGGGGCTGCCAATCGTCGGGACAGCCGATCTCGCTTTGGAAACTTCCGGCAACAGTGGCGATCACCGTCGCGGCCTGGACTCCCTGCAAGGGCAAGATCGTTGCAAGCAGGGCAAATAACGGCAGTAGCGATGCCGTACGCCTCCAGCGGTGGGTGGACATCCTCGTACCTCCTTCAACGGACCAGCGGGCTGTGGATGAACCGAAGTAAGTATTTAGTGATCAAGATGAGCCTGGCATGCTAGTGGGTGTGGTAGGCTTTGTCAAATGGGAGAACGAAGTAGAAAAGAAGTATATCGGACGATAGATCTAAGAGTCTCAGCTCGACGGTTACCAGAATTTAACCTATGTTCGCTATAATGTATCCACCCGCAAACATAACAAGTTCATAGAGGCGCGTATGCAGGACATTCACAGGGGTTACAGCACGGTTGACCAGGCCAACGATGTTATTTTTCTTTTCCGCTTCCTGGACGTCGCCGATACTGTTCCTGCAATTCAAGAGTACCGACAAAAGATGCTGGATCTGGCTCCCATGCTGCCAGGACAGTGCGTGCTGGATGTTGGCTGCGGGGTCGGCCATATGGCGCTGCGTTTCGCCGAGATCGTCGGTTCGTCGGGACAGGTTGTTGGGATTGATAAGAGCGAGATCTTTATTCGCGAGGCCCAGCGCCGGGCGCAGCAGCGGAACCTCGCGGTTGATTTCAAGGTTGGCGATGCGCAGCAGCTGGATCTGCCGGACCAGAGCGTTGATCTGTGCTGGACCGAGCGCGTGCTGATGTATGTGGAAAACCCGGAGCAGGCGCTCGACGAGATGATACGCGTGCTCAAGCCCGGCGGCCAGCTCATCATCTTTGATTTTGATTATGACGCGACGATCATCGACGTGAAGAATCGGGATCTGACACGCCGGATTGTGCGCATTCTCAGCGACTCCGTCCCGAGCAGCTGGATCGGTCGGCAGGCGCAGCGACTGTTCAAAGAGCGTGGATTGCAAGAGGTCCAAGCTACTATTCCCGTGATCCGCACGAATTTTACACCCTACAAAATGGTCTTTGGCGGCACGCTGAGTCAGGCGGTTAAAGATGGCCTGCTTGACGCCGAGGAGCTGGACGGCTGGTGGCGCGAGCTTGAGCAGTCCGAGCAAGCAGGAACCTTTTTCGTGGGCTCGCCGGGCTTTATCGTGTACGGCCGCAAGCCGCCGGCAAGCTGAAGATCCTCACGATCCGATTAAGCCCTGGTAGCGTGCCAGGGCTTTGATGTTATGCAGGCAACCATGAAGGCGAAGATTGGGCGATCGGACCGGCGGTATCCGTCCAACGGCGGATACCGGCACCCGGCGCGCTTTCGCTATAATGCGCCTACCGCAAGGGACATTTTAGCTATCGCTGCCGATATACCGGCACATTTAGAGGCAATCATGCAGGATATTCACAAGGGCTTTCATACGGTTGATCAATCGACCGACGTCAATTTTCTGTTTCAATTTCTGGATGTCGCGGATGCTACTCCATCGGTGCGGGGCTACCGCCAGCAGATGCTCAACCTGCTGCCCGCCGCGCCAGGCCAGCATATTCTGGAGGTAGGCTGCGGCATCGGCACGATTGCAATGCAGCTCGCCGAGACGGTGGGCGAGTCCGGCCGCGTCATCGGCATCGACAAGAACGAAGTGTTTATTCGCGAGGCGCAGCGCCGGGCCAGCAGCCGCAATCTGCCGGTCGATTTTCGGGTCGGCGATGCCAACCAGCTGGAGCTGCCGGATGCCAGCTTCGACGTGGCCCGCACCGAGCGCACGCTGATGTACCTCGAAGAGCCGGGCCGCGCGCTGGACGAGCTGGTGCGGGTGCTCAAGCCCGGCGGCGAGATCGTGATCTTTGAGTTCGACTACGACTCGACTGTGATCGACACCGCCGATCGCCAGCTGAAGCGCCGGATCGTGCGCATCCTGAGCGACTCGGTGCCCAGCAGCCCGATCGGGCGGCAGGCGCAGCGCCTGTTCAAAGAGCGCGGCCTGGAGGATGTCAAAGTGATCCCGCAGCTGCTGGAGTCGAACTACGCGGGCTACAAGATGGTCTTCGGCGGTACGCTGGATAAGGCCGTTGAGCGCGGTGAGCTTGGCGCAGATGAGCTGGCCGCGTGGTGGGCCGAGCTTGAGCAGGCCGAGCAGAACGGCACCTTTTTTGTCGGGCTGCTGGGCTTTGTGGTCTATGGCCGCAAGCCGGAGAGCGCGAGCTAAACGGTGGTCGATTGTCCGTAGGGGCGTAATGTATCACGCCCAGGACAAACCTAGATGATAATCAAGCCCCGACATTGCGCCGGGGCTTGATTTGTGTCTCGCAGATTGTAACGTGATGCGCGCTACGGATTCGTCGGCTTCGACATAATCGGCATACGCATGGTGAACTTCTCCTGTAGCACAAAGACCGCCGTGGTCCGCGCCGGGATGGTGAAGGTTCCGGTCGCCCTGTTGTAGCTGGCGCCGCGCACAATCGGATCATCCGACGTGGCCTGCTCGTGATGCAGCCGTAGCTGCTTGCCGGTCAGGCTGGCGTCGACGAAGCTCTGCGCCTCGTCGTTGGCGTTGAAGAGCACCACGATCTGCTCGACCTCGTCGTCGAGATCGGTCGCGCCGTTGTCGCTGATGCTCATGACGATCAGCCCGGCCTGCTGATCCGGCCCGCTGTTGAGGAATCGCACCTGCTGCTGGATCTGCTCGGCGGTCTGCAAGCGGAAGAGCGGCGAGCTCTTGCGCATACGCAGCAGCTCGCGGAAGTGCTCGACGGCGTCAAGGATGTTGGCCTTGGACGGCTTGAGCGCGGGATTAGCCAGCAGCGGCTTGAGCACCGGCCAGTTGGCCTCGTTCTCGCCCGGCGGCAGCCCGACGCCCCAGTTGTTGGTCTCGTAGGTGAAATCGAGCCGATTGAACCAGTCGCCGGAGTTGTAGCTGTTGCGATCCAGCGACTTGGAGCGCAGCATGTCCTGGCCGGCCTGGAAGAACGGCACGCCCTGCGTCAGCGCCACCAGATCCATGCCCAGGTTATGCATCCGCACCCGCTCGGCGATCGTGGCGTCGGCCGGCGCTTTGGTCTGCACGATGTCGAAGAGCGTCTGGTTATCGTGGGCCTCGACGTAGTTGATCACTTCCTGCGGATCGAGCGTGTAGCCCGTGGGCGAGCCGTTGTAATCGACCTCGGAGCCTTTCACCTGCGCGCCCGTGCGATCGGTGAAGAGATAATCGCGCAGGTTGCCGGCCAGACCAACGCGGATCTGATCCTGGTTGAGCAGCAGCCGGCTCTTTTGCGCGGCGGCATCGCCCTGATCGAGATCGTTGGGATCGTAGTAGAGGCCGTTGATAAAGCCCTGCTTCTTGAGATCCTGGCCGCTGTCGAAGGGACCGCCGCCACGCGCCGCGTCGCGCAGACGGTCGTTGAAGGTGCCGATGCCGGTGCCGGGCATGTTGAGCTGCGTCGCGTTGACGCCGCGCGCATTGGCGGCGACCTCGCCGAAGTCCCAGCCCTCGCCGTAGACGTAGATCTTGGAGCCGTCCACGCCGTCGTTCGCCGGCGTCAGCGCCTGGAGCGCATCTCGGACCTTGATCATGTCGTCCTTCATGTGATGGCCCATCAGATCGAAGCGGAAGCCATCGACTTTGTAGTACTTGGCCCAGGTCACCACCGAGTCAACCATCAATTTTTCCATCATGTTGTGCTCAGTGGCGGTGTTCTGGCAGCAGGTGCTGGTCTCGACGTTGCCGCTTGAGTTCAGGCGATGGTAGTAGCCGGGCACCACTTTGTCGAGCACCGATTTTTCGGCCTGGCCGCTGGCGTTGGTGTGGTTGTAGACCACGTCCATGACCACGCGCAGCCCGCTCTGGTTGAGCGACTGGACCATCTCGCGGAACTCTACGATACGCGTCGAGCCGTCGGGATTGGTCGAGTAGCTGCCCTCGGGCGTGGTGTAGTGGAACGGGTCGTAGCCCCAGTTGAAGCTGTCGCGCTCGGCGTACTCCTCGACGATGCGCGCCTGCTCCTCGGAGTCGGCGGGATAAGTCGCCAGCAGCGCCGGGTCGGGATCTTCGCGCTCGGCCTTGTTCTCGTTGATCGTCGCGATGTCAAAGACCGGCAGCAGATGAATATGCGTCAGTCCGGCCCGCGCCAGCGCCCGCAGATGCTGCATGCCGTTGGCGTTGGTGTCGGTGAAGGCTTTGAAGGTGCCGCGATGCTCGGCGGGAACTTTGGGATCGCTGGCGCTGAAGTCGCGCACATGCAGCTCGTAGAGCACGATGTCCTCGGGCGCTTTGAGATCCGGCTTGAGCGTTTCGTCCCAGCCTGCCGGCTTGAGCGCGGGATCGGCGAGGTTCACGATCTGGCTGCGCGCGCTGTTGGTCGACAGGCTCAGCGAGTACGGGTCGGTGACGATGTTGTGCTCGATCTGGCCCGTCGTGCGCGCAAACACCTCGACCTCGAAAAGGTAGAACTTGTTGGTCCAGCTCGCGTCGCCCTCGATGCTCCACACGCCGGTCATCTCGTCGCCGCTCATCGGATAGACCGTGCTGGTGGTGTCGGGGTCGGAGTCTGCAAACACGTGCAGCTTGACCGATCGTGCTGTTGGCGCCCACAGCTTGAGCCCTGGAACGTTGCCGTCATAGACGATGCCAAGCTCGCCGTCGTAGGTATAAAGATCGTCGAGCACGCCGGGGATTTGCAGCGAGGTCGCGTCGATCAGGTCGCCGTCGCGATCGGTGGCTGAGACCGCGATCTGGCCTTTGAGCACCTGGCGAATATCGGGATCGTTGTACTCGTCGAGATCGAGCTTGAGCGCCGAGTAGCCGGCCAGATGCGGGAACTTCGCCAGCACCGCCGCGCTGAGCCCGGCCGGATCGAAGACCAGATCGATCGAATCGCCGCCGGTGACGCCGTCCGGAGTCAGGCTCAGATCGCCCTCGGGATCGAAGTGCAGCGTGTAGGTGTTATCCTCGCCGCCGAGAACCTGCCAGGCGATCGTGTCGGCATCGACCCAGTGGGCTTTAGCCAGACCAAGATTGCCTTTGGGCGCGCCCTCGGCGCTGATCGTCAGGATATGCGTGACGGCATTGTAGCTAAAGAAGATCTCGGCGTTATCCTCGGGCACCGTGAAGGCGATATTCGCGCCGCCGGGAGCGCCGTTCTCGCCATAGTTTTCGTCCCAGCTCTCGTTGATCGCAACCTTGGTCTCGTAGTTGCCGGCCGGCAGCGCGGTGGTAAGAAAGGTATAGGTGCCGTCGCCGTCGGGATCTTGCAGCCAGGAGCGCAGACAGTCGGGCGACCAGTCGGCGGGACACTCAAGCTCGCTCTGGAAGCTGCCCGCAGCCGTCGCGATCACGGCGTTGCGGTTGGATGTGACCCAGTGTGTGGCGTGGCTGTAGTAGAACTTGACCGCGCCGCTGGCAGGAACCGAGAGCGGGATGTTCGCGCCGCCGGGACTGGCGTTCTGCCCGTAGTTCTCGGTCCAGCTGTTGTTGAGGGCGGCTTTATACTCGTAGTCGCCGGCGGGGACGGTAAAGCTGCGCTGCCAGACAGTATCGGCGGCATCGTAGGTGAGATGTGTGGTAGCGCACTCGGGCTGCCAGTCGCCGGGACAGCCGAGCTCCTCCTGGAGGCTACCGGCGATCGTGACGCTGGTTGGATCGGGCGTGTGCGACGCCTGGACGGCAGGCGTTTGATACGGCAGCACCGAGGCGAGCAGTGCTACCAGCGGCAGGAGCAGAGCCGCGCGCTTCCAACGATGGACGAACATCCTTGTACCTCCCCGGATAAGCCGACAGACCGTGCTTAGACTCGTGGACGCGAGCCATACTACTGTCAGTACCACCCTTTGTCAAACCTCGAAACGAAGTGGGGATGTGCAGTTTAATGCGCGTGAGAAACAAGTTGCAACGGCTTGTTGTGCGCTCCACGAGCGTTGGACTTAGCGCCTCTGGAGAGCTTGCGCGGTGGCGATCCAGCCTTCTCGCGCACTTGGGTATCTAGGTGTCCAGCCACTTGCTGCGCGGAACCGCGCATTACTCACGCGCAAGGAACGCGTCAAGGACGTTGTGCGATTGCCGAGCAAGAGCGCCGCACGGCCTGGAACGCGTAGCCATGCAGCCTTCCCTGCGGCTGCGGCGAGGGCATCCGCGTACTGCCGCTTGGTCAGCGGCTCGTCGTCAACAACGTTGTAGGTGCCGGCTGGAACCTTTAGCGCCGCCACGACCGCAGCACCGGCATCGGTCATATGAATGGACGAGACAAAGGTGTTGGGTGGTCCCATCATAATGACGATATGCCGCCGCGCCAGGGCAAAAAACTCCTCACTATGTGTCGCGCCAGGTCCGTAGAACCAGCCGAACCGGAGCACAACGCCAACACCACCCGCAGCCGCAAACCGGTTCGCGCTGGCTTCTGCGGCCAAATTCCCCTGCGCCAGCGGGAAATGGTCGGGCGTGCAGTCTTCATCGATCCACGCCGCTCCTCGGTCGGGATAGATCATGCTGACCGATTCCTGCACCACCCGACCAACGCCTGCCGCGATTGCGGCGTCAACGATCGTCGCCGAGCCTTCCTTGCGAACCCGGTCGTTGGCGGCCCAGGCCTTCGTCTGCATAAACCGGGCGGTTGACGGAATGGCGGTCGCCAGGTTAATGACTGCATCGTGCCCGTTGAACGCCTCGGTCAGCGCCGCTCGGTCGAAGATGGACACCGTGATAGGCAAGGCACCCTGCTGACGCACCTGCGCCGCCTTTTCAGATGTTCGCACTAATGCCGTCACGGTATGTCCTGCTCGAACCAGGGCTGGAACTGCGTGACTGCCGATCGCACCCGTCCCGCCAATGACAAACACCTTCATGTTTAATCCTGTCTCGATCCAGGGATCGCGATCCGTAGGTTGCTTGAAGGGATCGGATATAAGGATGTCGAACACTGTATTTCAGCAAACACTATGCCTACCTAACCTCCTTCGTATGATGAATAGAATTCAATTCTATAAAAACTCAATAGCAGATTCGTTCCCAGTTGCGCGCCGCCGCCAATGATTCTAGAATATGTGTGCGACAATCCAGCCTCAAAGGAGGAGCTTTATGCCCGAAGCGTGGTGGAGCTACGCGTTCAAAGAGTTCGAGCGTCATCTACGGGCGCAGAATCGCCGCCCGCTGACGATCCACGGCTATATCAAAGATATGGAGCAGCTGCGCGCCTGGATGCTTGGCAACGATCGTGGCGACGATGTGCCCTCAACCGAGGATCTGCGTCACTGGCTAGCCGAGCTTCAGGAGAACGATGCTACCGGCGCGACGCTGGCTCGCAAACGCTCGTCGGCGCGACATTTCTTCGAGTTTGTCGCTCACCTGGGCCTGATCAAACAATCGCCGGTGGAGAAGCTGGAGCAGCCGTCGCATGAGTACGTGCTGCCGCAGACGCTGAGCCGCCAGCAGGTCGCCGCGCTGCTGCGTGCCGCCGAGAAAAACCCGCGTGACTTTGCGCTGCTGCATGTGCTGCTTGGCTGCGGGCTGCGTGTCAGCGAGGCCTGCGCGCTGGCCCGTACTCAGGTCGATCTGCCGAATCGCATGCTCTACGTCGCGGGCCGCGTGGTGCCGGTGCCGGACGAGGCGTTCAAAGCGCTGGACGCCTGGATGAAGCAGCATAACGATGTGCTGGTCTTTCCGATCAAACAGCGCATGGTGCGACTGCTCTGCGAAAAGTATCGCATGATCGCGGGCATTCCCGATCAGGTCACGCCCTCGCTGCTGCGCCACACCTCGGCGGTCTGGCAGCTGGTCGACGGCGTCGATCCCGAGGTGCTGAAGATCCAGCTCGGCCACGATCGCGACGACGTGATGCTGCACTATATCGATCGGGCGCGGCTGTTGAAAGAGAACGAGCTGCGCAGCTGGCAGCAGGAGAGTCTGCTATAACGGTTTTTGTGCCGGGATTCGAATCTTCTTCTCCGCGATCGAGTCTGTGACGGCTAACGAATCGACTCGTGGCTCGATCGAGTCCAGCATTGGACGCTTTCTGGTATTGACACGCCGAATCAGCTCCGATATACTCGGAGCGTCGAGACCGCCACGATTGCTGTCTCTGTTGGCGTCGATCCTGTCGGGAAAGGGAATCTGCTGTGACTCGAAGGAGCAAAAAGTTCTGGTATCTGTTGTGTGCGGTCGTGATCGCCGGGTTGGGCATTAGCCAGGCGTTTGCTCAGGAAGGCAGCCGCCAGTTCGCTGAGACCGGCCAGGTGCTCGATAACCAGTACGGCTTTCTGGATTTTTGGAACGCGCATAACGGTGCCGAACTGCTCGGCGCGCCGCTCACGCCGATCGTCGTCGAGGCCAATGTTCCGGTGCAATACTTCGAGCACGGACGCCTGGAGCAGCGCGATGGCCAGGTGGTGCCCGGCGCGCTAGGCATCGAGCGAACTCGCTGGCGCACATTTGCCAAGGTGCCGCCGCGCGCTGCGCGCGACGAGGAGCAGATCTTCGAGGAGACCGGGCATACGCTCTCGGGCGCGTTCCTGCGCTTCTGGCGTGAGCATGAGGGCGAGCTGCTGTTTGGCCCGCCGATCTCCGAGCCGGTCTGGGAGCAGGTCAGCGGCGCGAATATTCGGGTGCAGTATTTCCAGCGCGCGCGGCTTGAGCATTATCCGGCGCTCGCAGACGGCCAGGACATCAAGATCAGCCCGCTGGGCCGCGAGGTCGCGCTGGCTAAAGCGCTGATCACACCCGAGCAGCAGCCGGCCGTCCAGGTCGCGCAGACGGTCAATGTGGACCAGCCGGCAGCCGCCTTCGCCTCGCTGATCCCGCCGACGCCCACGCCGATTCCGCCTACGGCAACGCCGATCCCGCCCACGCCGATTCCGCCGACCGATGTTCCCGCCGCGCCGAAACCTGCCGCGCCCAAGCCAACCGCCAAGCCGGCGGCGCCACCGGCTCCACGTGCGCCTGCTGGCGGCAAAGTGATCGACGTGGATATTTCGCGGCAGCAATTGGTTGCCTTTGAAAACGGCCAGGTCGTGTTCACGGCGCCTGTCGCGACCGGCAAGGACGGCTTCAACACGCCGACCGGCACCTACTCGATCTATGCCAAGCTGGCCAGCCAGACGATGCGCGGCTCGCTCGGCGGTGAGTCATGGGTTGTGCCCAACGTGCCGCATGTGATGTATATCAACGGCAGCGTGGCGCTGCACGGCACCTACTGGCACAATATGTTCGGCACCGGCGTGCGGATGAGCCACGGCTGCGTGAATCTGCCGCTCGACGCCGCAGCCTGGCTCTATGGCTGGGCTCCGATGGGCACGACGGTGGTCGTGCATTACTAGCCGCCCGCAGCAAATCTCGATCGAATACCGGCGCGCAACAGCTTGTTGCGCGCTTTTGTGTGCCCTGAGTCTGGTAGCTCACATCCTGCTACAAGCGCGATCAGCAGAGTGCCCGGCGATTTGCGCGATCAGAATTGAGAGGAAGAGATGATCCCGCTCTACACCAAGGAAACACGCGGCATTCGTGTCACGGTGCGGCCACAGTACCTGCCCGATCACTCGCAGCCGCTGCAACTACAGTATGTTTTCGCCTATTTTGTGCGCATCGAAAATACCAGCAGGCGCAAGCTCAAGCTGCTGTCGCGTCACTGGGTGATCGTCGATTCGATCGGCGAGGAGCGCGAAGTCGATGGCGATGGCGTGGTCGGCGAGCAGCCCGTGCTTACCGCCGGCGATGTGCATGAGTATCACAGCTACTGTGTGTTGAAGTCGCCGCAGGGCTACATGGAAGGCTCGTACCGCTTTATTGGTCTGGACGACGTGCTCTTCGAGGCGGAGATTCCGCGCTTTATTCTTACCGCCGACGAGGCGTCGTGGTCGCTGCTGTAGCGCGCGACGATGAACAGCGACAGCCAAACAGATCGATCCGGCTGATCTCGCTCTGGATCTAGTCCGGCCGAATCGGAGATGAGCAGCGCTATGATCGCGCTGAGTCCTATACTCATGTGTGACTTTTAGCCGGTTTACCCCTGGACCCTTCTGGTTTCTAGGGGCCTCGCTTTTTCTATAATACAGCCGAGGATTTTTTGCAGGTCCATGACGGATCTGCAAAGCTGTAAAGAGGAGAACAGCATGAGCACGCTGAGCGAGGTGCAGATCCAGCAGTTCGACGTCGCGACGATCATGGGCGCTCTCTACGGAGACGGCATTATCGGCCTGAAGGGCGCATTCGATCGTGAGTGGGTAGCGCAGCTGCGCGAGGACATCGATGTATTGTTTGAAGAAGCGCTGAAGCGTCCTGGCGGAGCGGTCGGTCGTGGGCCCAAGCGCTACTATGTTGAGATTCACCCTGAGCGCATTCGCGGCTTTGTCGATCTTGTCACGCATCCGTGGGTTATCGCGGTGTGCGAGGCTGTGCTTGGCTCGGACTATAAGATCGTGGAGATCGGCTTTGACGTGCCGGGGCCGGGCGCGCAAAATCAGCCCTGGCATCGCGACTTTCCGGCTCCTGAGGCGACATTGCTCGGGCGACGGCTCAACTCGCTGGCCTTCAATGTGACGGCGGTCGATGTGTTCGAGGATATGGGACCGTTCGAGATTGCTCCCGGCACCCAGTGGGACGAGCCCACGGGCTTTGAGCACGGCATGTTCCCGCCCAAGTCGCTCTATGGGCGCTACGAGGAGCGCAGGCAGCAGAAGATGCCCAAGATGGGCGACATCTCGGTGCGCTCGGCGCTGACGATCCATCGCGGCACGGCCAACCGCTCGGATAAATCGCGTCCAGTGCTGGTGCTCGGCGTGGACGCGCCGGACGCGCGCAACGCGGATCGTCACGATCTTCAGTTCACCCAAGGCTACTACGAGACGCTACCCGAAGAGCTGCGCCGCCATCTCACCTGCCGCGTCGTCGACGAGCTGGAGCCGATTGTGCAGGCCCATACCATCGAAGGGCTGGTGATGGGCGAGGCCTAGCTCCTGCTGGATCTCCTCTTCACACAAACAGCGGGATCGAGCAGCTCGCTCGATCCCGCCTTGACTCCCGAAGCTCCAACAGCGGCTCACTGTACTTCAAGGCAGGTAGCGCACCAAGAAGAGCGCGATCTCGTCTGGGGTGGTCTTTGGATCGTACAGCGACGTGTCCAGGCCGCACCACTGAAATCCAAGCCGCTGGTAGAATTGGATTGCGCCGTAGTTGATGTTTTGGGTTTCGAGCCACAGGCAGCGCACATCATCCGCCTGCACTGCCTGAATTGCGCTCTCCATCAAGCGCTGGCCAACGCCTCGTCCACGATGGCTCGGAGCAATATAAAAATGCTCCAGCACTGCCCGCCGATTCCACGACTCAAGCTTGACGGCGGCAACGCCAATGATGGCGTGATTGTCCTCGGCCACCAGCACCCGCTCAAAATCCGGCAGCTGCTCGATGTCCCGCGCAAACTGGTAGTCTTTGCGCAGCGCTGGCGTGACGGCGACAGGCTTGAGCGCAAACGAGTGCTCGTGCTGCACCACCTGGTAGATCCGATCCGTCTCAAACGCTGTATCGAGGGCCAGCAGCGAAGATCGATCGGCGGGCCAGTGTAGGGAACGAATCGTTAGCATGTTGATGCTTTCGTGAGCGCGTTATTCAACGTCAAGATGGATCTGGATAGGGAAGGCGTCTTCCTGATTCTGGGATTATGCAGGATGTCCATTGTCATCTGTCTGGTAAGCCTGGCTCTTGAACTTGTTTAGAAAAGCGGCGATCGTGCCGTCTTGCCGCTGAATGAGCGTTGCTCCATCTTGCCAGATGCCGTTTTCGTCCCACCATTGGCTGCCTTTGGGATCGCCTTGATTCTGATGGATGTTATGCAGGCCCAGTCCCTGGGTGAATGGCTCACCGAAGATAAAGAGGCGCTTAGGATTTTGCAGCAGCGGCTCAAGGTCGGCCAGGGCGTCTATGCTGGTTCCCTGTTTCCATGGCGGCCTGACGTGAAGCTGTAGCAATCGCAGGAGGGACTCAAGGCGCGGATCGAAGCGCACGAAGACACAGCCGGTCCTGGGCCGAAATGCAGCGCTGCGAATATAATCGAGCGCGCCGGATGTTGCAGTAGTCGGTAAACTGTGCCAGCCGTTGGCGAACGCAGCGATGCCTTTCAAAGACGACTGCCCTAATTCGACGACTCGCCACTCCACGCCGTTGGGAAGGTGCTTACTATCGACATCGATCGCACATCTGTAGATGCCGGCAGGTGCTCGAATTTCGATGTTGCCATGAAAGTATTGGCCGTAATCGTTGACCGGATCGCGATAGTAGCGGTGTAACGTGCCGATGATAACGCCATATCCATGATCAAGCGGCATGACTTCCTCCTCGGCTGTTTGCGCATGGTGTCTGGTAGCTTTACTCAGGCTGGCTCTGCTAAAGATCGGGATCGCTTTTTTATTGTACATGGCTGGTAAAGCTGCGAACGACCAGAGTATCGGTACAACAAGACGAGACCGAGCAACATTCTGCCCGATCCCGTCTTGCCGCTAAGAACCCTTTGTTCCTTTGTTCTTTGGTTCCCTTGTTCTTCCTCGTCAAACGTACAGCGAGGTCAGCGTCGTCACGAAGAGCACAATCGCGATGTAGCCGTTGA
>DASWTW010000549.1:0-3258 GCA_036401895.1 Herpetosiphonaceae bacterium
CTGTATGCGCTGCTGGTCAATCCGTGCGCGATCGTCGGCGGGGAGTGTCGGCAGCTCAGCCTGTATGACTCACCGCTGGGCCTGATCCTGACCAATCTGGTGCTGACGCTGCCGCTGGCCGTGTGGTTTTTATCGAGCTACTATCGCCAGCTGCCGGCCGATCTTGAGGACGCCGCCTACGTCGACGGCGCGACGCCGCTGCAAGCGTTCGCCTGGATTGTGCTGCCGGTGTCACTGCCGGGCGTGACCGGCGTTGGGCTGCTGACGTTTATCACGGCCTGGAACGAGTTTTTGTTCGCGCGCACGCTGAGCCGGCCGGGCGGCATGCTGACGATCACGACCTTGATCGCCAGCTTTGGCTTCGACGGCTTCGGCGCGGTGCTGACGCTGGCGGCCTCGGTGTTCGTGATGATTCCGGTGGTGCTGCTGGTCATGGTTTTTCAACGCCAGCTGACGACGGGGCTGGTCGGCTACGAGGCGTCTGATCGAACCTTTCGGCAGCGCGGCGGGTGGTGGGAGCGGCTGGCGGCACCACGAGTGGGCGGTGCCGCAACCGTGCTGCTGATTGTGCTGGGGTTGGGTGTGCTGGTGTGGGCGCAGTACGGCTGGCGCGCGATCGGCTTTCCGTATCCGCTGGACTATGGCGAGGGGCCGCTGCTGGATCAGGCGCTGCGGCTGGCTCACGGCGAGAACATCTACCGCAGCGCGTCCGGCGCGCCGCCGTGGACGATCGCCAATTATCCGCCGCTGTATATGCTGCTGCAAGCGCCGCTGACGCGCATCTTTGGGGCAGCCTACTGGTATGGGCGGCTGATCTCGTGGCTCAGCACAATTGCCGCCGCGCTGTTCGTCGGCCTGATCGTGCGGACGCTCACGGGCGACCGGTTGGCGGCGCTGGTCAGCGGACTGGTGCTGCTGGTGATTCCCTACGTGTCGTTCTGGTCAGCGCTGGCTCGCATCGACGCGCTGGCGCTGGCGTTGAGCCTGAGCGGTCTCTACCTGGTGGTACGCTGGCCCGAGCGGCATCTGGTGATCGCAGGCGGCGCACTGCTGCTGACGGCCGCTGTGTACACACGCCAATCCTATGGTCTGGCCGCGCCGCTGGCCGCGTTTGTGTGGCTACTCTGGGAGCGTCCGCGCGCTGCCTGGACGCTGGCAGCCGGGATCGGCGGCCTCAGCGCGATTCTGTTCGCGCTGCTCCAATGGCTGACGCAGGGCGGATTCTGGTTCAATATCGTCACCGCCAACCTCAACGACTACCAGTGGCCGCTGCTGCGCCAGTACCTGCTTGAGCTGATCGATCTGCTGCCGGCGCTGGTGATCGGCGGCGCGGCGTTTGTGCTGCTAGCCGGCTGGTTTCGGCTGCGATCGTGGCGTGTGATCGCGCCCTACTGGATTGGCGCGGCTGTTTCCGCACTGACGATCGGCAAGATCGGCTCGAATGTCAATTATCTGCTTGAGCTTTCGGCGGCGCTGAGCCTGGCGATCGGCGCGCTGCTCGCGTGGCTGCGACCGCGCCCGCTGCTGCAACAAGGCGCGATGCTGGTGCTGGCGCTGCAAATCTTTGTGCTGGTGCCGGGATCGCGCTACCACGCCTTCACCACGGCGACCCTGGATGATCCCGAGACGCTGGATCAGCTGATGCGCGTTGTGCAGCAGACGAACGGTCCGGTGCTGGCCGACGAGGCGATGGGACTGCTGCCACTGACTGGCCGTCGGATCGACATGCAGCCGTTCGAGATGACGCAGCTGGCGCGGGCCGGCGTGTGGGATCAAACACCGCTGCTGGAGGCGATCGCGCAGCACCGCTACGCCGCGATCCTGATCTTTCGCGTGCCTGGCATCAGACTTGAGCGTGAGCGCTGGACCGACGAGATGTTGCAGCAGATCGAGCGCTCCTACGAGCCAGGCGACGAGATCGGCCTGACGACTGTGTACACGCCACGCGGGCCATGAACAAGCGAACAAGCGAACTAACGGAAGAACCTAGAACGGGTGCCCTCTGGGCAAAGCTAGAACCTAACGGAAGAACAAGCGAACAAGCGAACAAGAGAACAAGAGAACAAGCGAACAAAGAACAAAGGAAGTCCACGCGAGCACTGAATCTCGCTTGCCAGAGGCGGAAGCTTAGCTGTGGATTTGACAGGCCGTTTGGACGCATGTAGCATCGCGCCAGTCAATCATTAAGGAGGGACTATGCCTGCCGTTTTTGTTCACGGAGTCGCCGATACCCATCGCCTGTGGAATCCGCTGCGGTCTCATCTACAGCGCAGCGATGTGATCGCCGTGTCGCTGCCGGGCTTCGACGCGCCCATCCCGAGTGGATTCGACTCCTCCAAGGAGGCGTATGCCCAATGGCTGATCGAAGAGATCGAGCGCATTGGCGAGCCCGTCGATCTGGTTGGGCATGACTGGGGCGCGCTGCTGGTCCAGCGGGTCGTCTCGCTGCGGCCGGACCTGATTCGCACCTGGGCCGTTGGCTCCGGCCCGGCCGATCGCGAGTACATCTGGCACGACATCGCCCAGCAGTGGCAAACACCAGAGGTTGGCGAGCAGGTTATGGCGGCCATGACGCCCGAGATGCTCCAGGGATTGCTGGTATCGAACAATGTTTCGGCCGCAGACGCAGCGGAGACGGTGCGCTATGTGGACGACACGATGAAAGACAGCATCCTGCGGCTGTATCGCTCGGCGGTGCATGTCGGCGAGGAGTGGCACGATGCCGTCGACGCCATCACGCGGCCGGCCCTGATCATCTGGGGCTCGGACGATCCCTACGTGCAGGTGCAGTTCGGGCAGCGGCTTGCCGATCGCGTCGGCGGCGAGCTGCTGGTCTTTGAAAACTGCGGCCACTGGTGGCCCCTGGAACGACCCGCCGAGGCAGCAGCGGCGCTTGAGCGCTTCTGGTCGTCGCACAGCTGATAGCAGGATCGGACGAGCAGCGGAGTCGAGATCGCCGCGACTCCGCGCTCAGCTGCAACATCATACCCAGCCCTTAGATCGATCATTTCTTCATTCAATCTCGGTTGTGAAGCCACCACGCAGCGATGTCACGCTTTCACGAAGGCGGGCAGCGGCTCGGGTACACTATCGACAGATGAAACGAACGGCTCCACCAACCGCAACGAATGGAGATAGATCATGAACGCGCTCCGCACCCCCAAGATCACCGGCATCGCCTGGCTCGTGGTTCGCTTGTATCTCGGCTATGAATGGTTTATGGGCGGTTTCGAGAAGGTCGTTGGTCCCGGCAGCGAG
>DASWTW010000550.1:0-15834 GCA_036401895.1 Herpetosiphonaceae bacterium
AGAACAAAAAACAAAACGAAAAGAACCAAGAACCGAGAACCAAGGACCGAGAACCAAGGACCGAGAACCGAGAGCCGAGAGCCACAGGAACGGAGAGCGAACGTTCAGGATCATAATCTCAGCACTGCTGAGCCCTTGTTCTTTGTTCTTTGTTTCGCTGTTCTTCTCCGTTTATCGTGCCGCGTGCGCTTCCGTCAGATCGACGACGATGCGCGGCTCTTCAACCGGCTCTTCCATCTCGGGCGTCATCCAGACGTAGGTTCGGCCCGGTATGGTGGTCATGCCGATCGGACGGCCATCGCGGTTGATCGCGACAAGGCTCATGATCGCGCCTGCCGGATCGTCGGTGGCGTGGGCTAGATCGAGCATCGCCTGGCGGCAGGCCTGCTCCAGACCGAAGCCCAGCCGCTGGTAGAGCACCACCGAGCGCGCCGTGCTACAGCGGATCGCGATCTCGCCCCAGCCGGTGCAGCCGCACGCGCCGTGCCGGTTATCGGCGTAGTTACCCGCGCCGATGATCGGCGAGTCGCCCAGACGGCCGGGATATTTCCAGGCCCAGCCGCTGGTGCTAACCGCGCAGGCGATATTGCCCTGATTGTCCTGGGCGATAAAGTTAACGGTTCCGGCGGCGCGCTCAGGATCGGCGGTAATCTTGGCCAGCCGCGCCAGATTGCCCTCGATGCCACCGGTCAGCCAGTCGCGCTTGTCCTCGGGGAGCGCGCCGCTGAGGCCCTGGCGATACACCTCGGCGGCCTCCTCGGTCAGCAGATTCTCGGCCTGAAAGCCCATCTCGGCGGCAAAGCGGCCCGCGCCCGCGCCGACCAGCATCACATGGGGCAGCTCTTCCATCACCTTGCGCGCGACCGAGATCGGATGTTTGTAGTTTTTGAGCGCGCCGACCGCGCCCGCATGCAGCGTGCGGCCATCCATGATCGAGGCGTCAAGCTCGACCTCGCCCATGACGTTGGGATAGCCGCCGTAGCCGACGGTATGATCGTCGGGATTGGCCTCGACCAGCCGTGTCGCCGCCTCGACGGCATCAAGCGCGCTGCCGCCGCCGCGTAAGATCTCGATTGCTTCCCGGATGCCAACGATTCCATTGGCGCTTGTAACGACGATCATGCTGCACCTTTCTTGAACATTCTCGCGGATTATAGCAAGTTGCTACTGATCTGAATATAGCATCTAAAACAGCCGCTCCTGCTGCACGGCCGCGGAGCCGTCGAGATGCACGCCCAGCGCCGCGCTCAACATGCGCACGCCGCTCTTGCCCGCTCGCAGCCGCCGTGTATGGGTTGGAACCGGCGTCTTTGGCGTTGAGGCCAATGCAAACACCGGCACGCTCACCGAGCGCGCGGTCATCAACAAATCCTTGTGCTCGTCCGGCACCGGCAGCAGCGCCAGGATCGCATCGGAGAGCGCGGCCAGCGTCTGGGAGATCGCCTGCGCGGACGCCGGATCGGGCTGCGCGGTGGGCGCTGAGGCTGAGATCAATGTGCAGCGTTTGGCGGTGACCAGCTTCCAGATATGTGAAGGCAAGCGCTGTCGCGCCAGCATCAGGCCGTGCGGAATACCGAGCAGCGCTGGCGTGACCAGATCGGGAGGCGCGCTGCTCGCCAGCAGCCCAAAGCCGACACGCTCATCGAGCGCGCTGCGAATCGTTGTCCACTGCTCGATAACCTTCGGCTCGGGCTCGACCGGCGGCAGCACCAGCATCAGCGGCTGCTCAAGCGGCCATTGGCCCTGGACGTACACCACCAGCGGCGGCTCCGGCAGCGCTTGCAGCCGCTCGGGATAGCCCGGCGCTGCGAAGGGCAGCGGCACAATCCCCAGGCGCTGCAAGCCCTTGAGGCCGGCGGCTACCTGCGCAACCTGGCGCGGCCCGGCGACGATCTGCGCTACCAACCGTGGTGCCACGCCCAGCGCTCGCAGCGATCCCGACGAGGCGCGCATCACCGCATCCACCGAATCGAAGGAGGCCAGCAGCAGCTTCAGCAGCTTGGCGTTCATACCCGGCAGCTGGCACAGCCAGAGCGCTGTCGGATCGGGCGAGGAGGCCGCGCTCACCATGAACTTATCACTATTTCTCGTGGCAATTGCATACGTTTTGGTGCCTACAATCTTGCTATATTCGACGTATATTGTAGCAAACGCTGCACGCAAAGCGGCTATGGTATAATGCGGCACGTGAGGCTGCATTTCACGAGGAGCATAGGCTATGTTAGGTTTAGGCGCGCCTGAACTGCTGATCATTCTGGTGATCGTTATTGCCATCTTTGGAGCGAGCAGGCTAGCGGGTATCGGTGGGGCGCTCGGTGGCAGCATTCGTGAGTTCCGCCGCTCCGTTCGTGACGACGAGCCCGTCAAGACCGTTGATCGAACCGACGAGCCGCGCGACACCACACGCGTCTAGTCTATAGAGCATAGGCGATTTTGGGAAGGGCGCGCAGTGTCGCGCCCTTCCAATGCATAGAAATAAGTTTAGCTTGTAGCACCTGGCTACGAGCCGATAGGTTGTACCATGGCAGAATTGATCGATCAGGCCAGGATTGAAATCAAAGCAGGGGATGGCGGAGACGGCCTGGCGACCTTTCGACGCGAAAAATTTGTGCCGCGCGGCGGTCCCAACGGTGGCGACGGCGGCCGGGGCGGCAATGTGTATCTTGAGGTCGATCCGCAACTTAACACACTGCTGAAGTTCCAGTACGATCGCAAGTTTGAGGCGCAGCGCGGCAACAACGGCGGCTCCGGGCGCAAAACCGGGCGCAGCGGCAAAGATCTGGTGATCACCGTGCCGCCGGGAACTGTGGCCCGCACCATGATCGACGGCGAGCAGTACGAGATCGATCTGGTCGCGCCGGGACAGCGGCTGCTGGCAGCGCGCGGCGGCAAAGGCGGCCTGGGCAACGTACACTTCGTTAGCTCAGTTCACCAGGCGCCGCGCATCGCGGAGCTGGGCCAGCCGGGCGAAGCGTTCGAGCTTGAGCTTGAGCTGAAGCTGATCGCGGATGTGGGGCTGGTTGGCTATCCCAACGCCGGCAAGTCCACGCTGCTCTCGGTGATCAGCGCGGCGCGGCCCAAGATCGCGGCCTATCCATTCACAACGCTGGTGCCAAATCTCGGCGTGGTCGAGGTGGACAATCAAACCTTTGTGGTCGCGGATATTCCGGGAATCATCGAAGGCGCGCACGCCGGCGTCGGGCTGGGCCACGATTTCTTGCGTCACATCGAGCGCACACGGGTGCTGATCCATGTAATCGACGCGGCCGGGACTGAGGGCCGCGATCCGCTGGACGACTTCAACCAGATCAACGAGGAGCTGCGGCTCTACCAGCCGCATCTGGCCGAGCGGCCGCAGATCGTGGCGCTGAACAAGATGGATTTGCCCGAGGCCGTCGAAAACTTCGAGCGTTTGCGCGACGCGCTGCCGGTGCCGAACGAGCATATCTTTGGCATCTCGGCGGTGATCGGCGAGGGCGTGCAGCCAATGCTGCGGCTGGTGGCCGAGATGATGCGCGAAATGCCGAATCCGCTGGCGAGTCTGCCGCGCTCGTCTGAGGTGCTGACCTGGCCTGTGCCCGAGGTCGATCCCGATGCGTTCACGATCACGCCCGAGAACGGCGGCTATCGCGTGCGCGGACAGAAGATCGAGCGGCTGGTCTCGATGCTCAACTTTGCGCAGCCCGAGTCGATCGACCGGTTGCAGCGTGTACTGGAGGCTAGCGGAATCTCGCAGGCGCTGCGCAATTATGGCGTCGAAGAGGGCGACAGCGTGTTTATCGAAAAAGCGGAACTGGAATGGAGCGAGGAACTGGGCGCGTGAGCGAACTCCAGGTACCAGGAATGCGCTCGACCGCACTGCCGGTGCATGTGCGGCGGGCGCGACGGCAGCGGCTTGAAGCGAGCGCGATCTTCGCGCTTGATATGCTGCTGACGATTGCAGGCTTTATGCTGGCGTACTGGGTGCGCTACGTCCTGCGCATCGACTTCGGACGCGAGATCTTTTATTTTAAAGATCTCGCCGACTTCCGCCTGACCAGCCTGATCATGCTGGTGACGACGCTGGCGCTGCTGTGGCTGAAAGGCAGCTACCATCAGCCGCGCAACACGACCTGGCTGGCTCAGCTAGGCACGCTGCTGAGCAGTGTGCTGACAGCAGCCGGCCTGACGATTATTTTCCTCTTTCTCTATGATCCGTTCAGCTTCTTCTCACGGCTGATCTTTATCTACGCGGCGATCTTTATCTTCGCGCTGCTGGCGCTGGGCCGGCTCGTGATCCACACGCTGCGGCGCTGGCGCTGGCGGCAGGGCCACGATCTAGAGCGCGTGCTGGTCGTCGGCGGCACGGGGCTGGGTCGTGAGGTAATGGCAAGTCTCTCCGACACCGCCGCGACCGGCTATGAGCTGGTTGGCTACGTCGCCGATCCGCCGGAAGAGGACGCGCCCGCGCCGCGCTTCACCAGCCATGTCGAAGCGCAGCACCTGGGACCACTCGAATCGCTGCCGGTCAAGGTTGCCCAGCACAACATCGATCATATTATCGTCGCGCTGCCCTTCTGGCAGCATCGCTCGCTGCCCAGCGTGGTGCAGATGTGTACCCAGATCGGCATCGACTTTCAGGTGGTGCCCGATTTCTACGAGCTGTCGTTCGACTACGTCACGATCCAGGAGCTGCGCGGCACGCCGCTGATCGGGCTGCGCGAAAACCGGATCAAGGGCGCGAACTACCTGATCAAGCGCATCATCGACGTCGCGCTGGTGGTAGCCGCGCTGCCGGTCTGGGGCACGATCGCGCTGATCGTCGCGCTGCTGATCAAGCTGACCTCGCGCGGCCCTGTACTGTATCGCCAGACGCGCATCGGGCGGCACGGCATGCCCTTTGAGTTTCTCAAGTTCCGCACAATGGTCGTCAACGCCGACGACCTGAAAGCGCAGCTGATGGATCAGAACGAGGGTGACGGGCCGCTCTTCAAGATGAAGAACGATCCGCGCGTCACGCCGATCGGGCGCTTTCTGCGCAAGTACAGCCTGGACGAGATTCCGAATCTGTGGAATGTGCTACGCGGCGAGATGAGCCTGGTCGGGCCGCGTCCGGCGATCCCCGAAGAAGTTTTTCAATACGAGAGCTGGCACCGGCGGCGGCTTGAGGTTACGCCCGGCGTGACCGGGCTGTGGCAGGCCACGGGACGCTCCGACAGCAGCTTCGACGAGTATGTGCGCCTGGACATTTACTATGCCGAGCACTGGTCGGTCTGGCTCGATCTGCGCATCATGCTGGCGACCGTGCCCTCGGTGATCAAAGGACGCGGCGCGTACTAAGCTTAAAATCGGCCGATCGCGTAACTTCCACCCTCGTCGCTGCGTTTCTCTTGCTGATAGCTGACACGCCGATCGCTATGTGAAAAGGATTGATATGCGGGTTCTTATTACGGGCGGAGCCGGATTCATCGGCTCGCACCTCTCCGAACGCTTCCTGGACGAGGGCCACGAGGTGCTGGCGATGGATAGTCTCCTGACCGGCAGCACCGATAACATTGCGCACCTCAGCGACAACGAGCGCTTCCGCTTCATCAAGCACGACATCACGAACTATATCTACGTGGCCGGGCCGCTCGACGCGATCCTGCACTTTGCCTCGCCGGCCAGCCCAATCGACTACCTTGAGCTGCCGATCCAGACGCTCAAAGTGGGCGCGCTAGGCACGCATAACGCGCTGGGCCTGGCGATGGCCAAGGGCGCGCGCTTCCTGCTGGCGTCGACCTCCGAAGTCTACGGCGATCCGCTGATCCATCCGCAGCCCGAAACCTACTGGGGCAACGTCAATCCGGTCGGGCCGCGCGGCGTGTACGACGAGGCCAAGCGCTTTGCCGAGGCGATCACGATGGCTTACCAGCGCTATCATGGCCTGGAAACGCGCATCGTGCGTATCTTCAACACCTACGGCCCGCGTATGCGCCTCAACGATGGCCGCGTCGTGCCGAACTTCATTCAGCAGGCGCTGCGCCAGGAGCCGCTCACGGTCTATGGCGACGGCCAGCAGACGCGCTCGTTCCAGTTCGTCAGCGATCTGGTAGAGGGCCTCTACCGGCTGCTGCAATCGGACGAGCCCGAGCCGGTCAACATCGGCAACCCGCACGAGTTTACGATCCGCGAGTTTGCCGAGCTGGTGAACCAGATCACCGAGAATCCGGCCGGCATCGTGGTCAAGCCCGAGCTACGCATCCAGGACGATCCCCAGACGCGCCAGCCCGACATCAGCAAGGCGCAGCGCATTCTCCAGTGGGAGCCGCGCGTGCCGCTGGCCGAGGGCATCAAGCTGACAGTGCCGTACTTCCGCAATGAGCTTCAGAAGCTCGGTCAGCTGCCCACGGTGGCCGACGAAGCCCCGACGCACGGCTAACGCTTGATGGCAACGCTGAGCAGACCACGGACGAGACGTATCCGGCCAGTATCCGTGCTGATTCCACTCGGGATCGCGCTGCTGGTCGGAGCGCTGGTTGTGCTGCCGCTGTGGCTCGCGGCGGCGCTGGTGGCGGGGCTGATCGTCGTGACGCTGACGATCGTCGAGCCGGCGTTTGGCCTGTACGCCGCGATCCTGTCGGTGCCGGTGCAGGAGGTTGTGCATCTGCCGGCCGGTCTGACCGTCACGCAGGCGGTGGTTTTCCTGGCGTTCAGCACCTGGATGCTGCGCGTGCTGGCTCATCCTGAGCACAGGCTCGGCCTGCGTCTGCTTGGGCCGTGGCTGCTCTTTCTAGGCGTGCAGATCGCCTCGATTGTGTTCACGCCCTACTCCAAGATCGAGGGCCTGCTTCAGTTCGCGCGCTGGGTGGCGTCGTTTCTGGCGTTTCTGCTGGCGCTCGGCACGATCACCGATCGGCGGCGCGCCTGGGGCCTGCTGATCGCGCTGCTGCTCGGCCCGACGATCGCCGCGCTGATCGGGCTGTTCCAGTTCGTGACGGCCTCGGCTCCGGCCAGCTTTTTGATCCTCGGCGGTCGCTTTGCGCGGGCCTACGCGACGTTTGGCAAGCCGAATCCTTTCGCGGGCTACCTGAATATGAGCTGGCCGCTGGCGGTGGTGCTGGCGGGCTTCTTTATTGGAATGCACCGAGCGGGAAAGAACCAAGGAACAAGCGAACAAAAGAACAAAGGGGAGAACCTAGAACTTAGAACCCAGAACCTAACGATTGGGAAGCCGGTTCTTGGTTCTTGGTTCTTGGTTCTCGTCTTCTCCGGCTTTGCGTTCTTGCTGCTGGCGGGTCTGTTCGCGTCGTACTCGCGCGGCGGCTGGATTGGCGCGATGGCGGGAGTCGCAGTGCTGGCGATCGTGGGCGGACGGCGCAGCGCCGCGCTCTTTGGCCTCTTCGTGATCGTCGGGCTGCTGGTGGGGCTGCTGGGCGCGTTCAGCCTGCTGCCGGCCGCGCTGACGGATCGGCTCCAGACGATCACCGACAATCTGCGCATCTTCGACGCCGGTCAGGTCAGCGTGACGCCCGATAACTTCGCGATTGTCGAGCGCATGGCGCACTGGCAGGCGGGCTGGCGGATGTTCCGGGCGTATCCGCTGTTTGGCGTGGGCACCGGCAACTTCAACGTCGCCTATCCCGAGTTCTTTGTCGCGCCCTGGGCGATCTCGCAGGGCCACGCGCACAACTACTACATTCACACGCTGGCGGAGACCGGCCTGTTTGGCCTGCTGAGCTACCTGCTGCTGATCGGCGCGATGGTCCGCGAGGCGCTGCGCGCGCGGGTGCGACTACGCGGCACCGTCTGGGGCATGGCTGCGGTCGGCGTTTGTGGTATCATTTCCGCCGTCGCCGGTCACAACATCTTTGAAAACCTGCATGTTCTGAACATGGGCATTCAGCTGAGCGGCGTGTGGGCGCTGTCGGTCATCGCGCAGCGCTGGGTGGACGATCCGGCCTCGACGTGAGACCGAAGGAAGGGCAACGGAGCAATTCTGGAGATCCGGCAATTTGAACATCATTGTGGAAGATCGTCTGAGCATATCAGCAGCTTCGATCGAAGATAGCACCGGAGCTTCCACCGTTGGTAACAATGTATGAGCACACCAAAAGTCTATAGCCGCGAAGACGAAGAGCCGATCGTGCAGGAAGATCAAGCGGACGAGGTAGCCGAGCGTGGATTTTCGCTCAAGGAGCGGCTGCTCAATCCGCGCAGTCTGATCAGCATCGCCATTGCAATCGCGATCATCTTTTTTGTGTTCCGTGGCTTCGATATTGATCTGGCCGAGACCTGGCGGCAGATGCAGCAGGTCAATCCCGCGCTCTATCTGCTGGCCTTTGCCACATTTTATGTCACCTTCCCGATCCGGGCGCTACGCTGGCGCATCCTGCTGCGCAACGCCAATTTCCCGGTGCAGGAGGCGCGCCACTCGTGGGCCTCGCTGCCGGCGCTGACCGAGTATATCGGCCTGTCGTGGTTTGCCAACTGCGTGGTGCCGGCTAAGCTGGGCGACGCGTATCGCGGCTATCTGCTCAAGCACAACGGCGGCGTCTCGTTCTCGCGCTCGTTCGGCACGATCTTTGCCGAGCGGCTGCTGGACATGATCGTGCTCTTCGCGCTGCTGGTGATCTCCGGCTGGAGCGTCTTCGGCACGCGGCTGCCAGCGAGCGCGCGCTATGTTTTTATCTTTGGCGCGGCGCTGGTGATCATCATCGTGACCGGCCTGGCCGCGATGCGCTTTCTCAGCCCGTTTATCCGGCGCATCGTGCCGAAGCGGCTTGAGAGCACGTACGGCTCGTTCGAGGCCGGGACGCTGGGCTCGCTCAAGGCGCGCAGCCTGCCGCTGCTGTTTCTGCTGACCTCGCTGGTCTGGCTGTGCGAGTCGTTCCGGTTGTTTCTGGTGATCGAGGCGATGGGTGGGCTCCAGCTCAATCTGCTCTCGGTGATCTTCGTCGCGCTGATGGGCTCGCTCCTGACCACGGTTCCGGCCACGCCTGGCGGTCTGGGCCTGGTCGAAGGCGGCATCATCGGCGTGCTGCGCTCGGCGCTCTTTGGCGTTCCCGGCGCGCTCGCGACCGCTGTGGCGGTGCTGGATCGCGTGATCAACTACTGGAGCATCGTGGTCTTTGGCTTTGTGCTGTATGTCTTCTCGAAGCGCAAGTAGCACGGCCACCCGGCGATCGCCTGAGCCTGTCAGACTGTGAGAATCGCACTCGACTACAACGCCGCGCTGCGCCAGATCGCGGGAATCGGACGCTACACCCGGGAGCTGGTGCGCGCCTTTTTGCAACTCAACACCGGCGACGAGCTGGTGTTGTTCTACGCCGCCCGCGATCTGCCGCCCGACCACTGGGGCCTGCGCGCGCTGGGTGAGCTACAGGCGGAGTTTCCCCAGGTTCACGCCGCGCCGATCCCGCTGCCCGAGCGCTGGCTCACGATCGTCTGGCAGCGCGCCCGGCTGCCGCTCTCGGTCGAGCGCTGGACCGGCCCGGTCGATCTGGTACACGCGCCTGATTTTGTGCTGCCGCCGGTCCGCCGCGCTCCCACGCTGCTCACGGTTCACGATCTGACGTTTCGCATCCATCCCGAGACCGCGTTCGCCAATCTGCGGCGCTACCTCGATCGTGCGGTGCCGCGCTCACTGGTCCGCGCTACACACGTCCTCGCCGATTCCGCCAGCACTCAGCGCGACCTTCAGCGGCTGATGCAGGTTCCCGACTCCAAGATCACCGTGCTCTATCCCGGTGTCGGCGCGCACTTCCGCCGTGCAACCGACGAGGCGCGGCTTGCTGCTGTACGCGCCAAACACAACCTGCCGGAACGATTTTTATTCTTCATCGGGACGCTTGAGCCGCGCAAAAATCTGGTGCGGCTGATGCAAGCCTACGAGCAGATGCGGCATAACAGCGGCGAATCACCTGAAGCGCTTCAGCTCGTGCTAGGCGGCAAGCCCGGCTGGCTCTCGGATGAGATCGTGGCGCGAGCGCGGCAAACACCCGGCGTGCGGATGCTCGGCCCGGTCGACGAGGCAGATCTGCCACTGCTGTACACGCTCGCCAGCGGCACGGTCTATCCCTCGCTGTACGAAGGCTTCGGCTTTCCGGTGCTGGAGTCGCTGGGCTGCGGCACGCCTGTGCTGACCGCCAACACATCCAGCCTGCCCGAAGTTGCCGGCGACCTCTGCGTGCTTGTCGATCCGGCCAGCGTCGACAGCATCGCGGCGGGCATTCAGCGCCTGCTCAGCGATCCTGCGCTCACGGAGGCAGCCCGAGCACGCGGCCCGGAGCAGGCCGCGCGCTTCTCGTGGGATGCGGCGGCGGCTCAGCTGCGCGATGTGTACCGAACGATCGGCGGATAGCTGCAACAGGCTGCCTGCTCTGAGCGTATTAGAAGCACTCATCGAACGCCGACGACAAGCAACGTTACGAATAAACTTATGCTGTATAATGCCAGCGCTGTTTCAGCTGGCAGGCCGTGCGACGACGGACAAGCAGCGATCACAGCCGCGCTCCGATCGAGCAGCACACCGCAGATCTCGCCCGTCAGCAGCGGGTGGCGCAACGCTTGCTGAATAGGTAGCGGCCTCGCCGTGAGCGCCCGAAGTAGATTCGTAGCGAGCGTACACGCGACGTACGCCGGTGGAGTATATACATGCCAGCGATCGATCAATTCGGCAATCCTGTTGATCAGGATTCGTCCTACCGCATCGGACGATGGTTATCCCAGATTTTCCATCCGATCGTCAATGGAATCGCCTCATTTCTGATTGTGGGCGCGTTTGCCGCCGACTTCACGGAGGCGCGGCTGCGTGGCGTGGGCTGGGCGCTGATCGCGATCGCCCTGCTGATCTTGCCGCCAACGATTTATTTCTACTTCCGGCTGTTTCGCGGCCACTACTCCGACGACGATATTTCCCAGCGTGGGCAGCGCAACGGCCTGTATTTCTTTGCCCTGGGCACTGTGATGCTGGCCAGCCTGGCGCTCTACGCCGTGAGTGTGCCGACGATCTTTCTGCGGCTGATCGGCGCTTCGCTCGGCACGCTGGTGCTGTGCATGGCGATCAATTTTGTCTGGAAGGTCAGCGTCCACTCGGCATCGATCGCGACGCTGGCGACGCTCGCCACTAAGTTCTTGCCCCTGCCGGTCTCGCTCTGCATATGGATTGCTGCGGTGGCGCTCGGCTGGGCCAGAATTCGCACCGGCAATCACACGATCGCGCAGGTGATCGCGGGCTGGGTCATCGCGTCGACGTGTGTGCTGATGGCACTGCCGTAGAAGTAGCGTAGGCCCTCATCCCCGCCTCACTTCATTCGGCACCCCTTCTCCCGTTGCGACAGGAGAAGGGGTTTTGGTACTTCTCTCCGCTTTCGTTCGGTTCTCGGCTCTTTCCCTTATTCGTTTCGTTTGTTCCCTTGTTCTCTTGTTTCTTTGTTCGTTTATCTTTCCGTCAGCCGCACGCGCACCGCTTCCAGCACCGCGTCGTCGGGGCCTAGGCTGATCACCTGGAGCTGCGTTCCGGCTGGATTGTTGGGCAGATCAGCGCGAAACTCGCAGGGCAGGCCCGGCTGATACCAGTCAAGCCGCGCCTCCACCGACTCGACCACCTGATCGTTGTCGTCGAGCAGACGGGCCAACATCTTGGCCGGCGGCCCCGGTGCGACGCCACGCACTGCCAGCCGATCGGCGGTGCCGCGCTCAAAGGGACGCGGCGTTTCCACGACGATGCGGTCAACCCGACCGTAGCGGCCAAGGATCGAGACAAGCTGGCTGGCCTCGGCGACAGGCTCGGCGTCCGCACTCGGCGACCACAGCGCGACGACTGCCATCTGGCGCGGCGTTGGCGGCAGCTCAAGCGCTAGCACACCATCGTAGCTCAGGCCATCCGTGACCACCCGCGTCGACGCGACAACCGGATCAGGGCCGACCGGCTGTCCATCCGGCGTGCGGCCACGCAGTGTGACCACACCGCTCGCAACATTCGCGACTCTGCCCGCTACCGTGATCTCGGCTGTGACGAACTCGTTGGCCAGTGGCCGCGCGATCAGCACCACCGGCGCGGTCGCAGGATCGATCGTGGGCGTGATAGTCGGCAGCGGCGTGTTGGTCGGCTGCGGCGTCGCAGTGATAGTTGGCGTCGAGGTCGGCGTGAGCGTTGGCTCGGCGGTGCCTGTCGGCGTGGCCTGCGGTCCAGCCACAAACGGCAGCCGAACCTGCGCGGCGGATGTAGCGCTCGGGGCTATGGTGACAGTTGGCGTGGGAATCCGCTCGACCGGCGGCTGGATCTGGCAGGCAGCCAGGCCGATCAGCAGCAATGCCCAGGAACAGAAGCGGCGCATGATGATCCTTGGACGGTTGATACGAGTGGCAATCATTCGGTGCAGTGTAGCAGCGATCATGCGCGCTGCCAACGTGCGACGTCTGAGCGCGGCGTGAGATCTCGCTTAGATATTCGAGCGCAGGCGGCGCTGCAAGCCGGTATAGCGCTGAGCCACACGATTATTGTTGACAGCGATCTCGATCGCCTGCTGATCGCCGGCCAGCACCACAATATTTTTGGCGCGGGTGATCGCAGTGTAGAGCAGGTTGCGCTGCAAGAGCACGAAATGCTGCTTGAGCAGCGGCACCACGACGACCGGATACTCGCCACCCTGGGATTTGTGGATGCTCAGCGCGTAGGCCAGCTGTAGCTCGTCAAGATAGGCCCAGTCGTAGATGACCTCGCGCGCGCCGCGCGCCTCCTCGAAGCGCACCGTCAGCTTCTGCTCGACCCGATCGATCGCGACGATCTCGCCGACATCGCCGTTGTACACGTCGAGATCGTAGTTGTTGCGCACCTGCATCACGCGGTCGCCAAGCCGAAAGATCGTCTCGCCCCAGCTGCGCTCGGTCTTGGCCGGACTCGGCGGGTTGAGCGCCTCCTGGAGCATTTTATTGAGCGACTGGACGCCGGCCGGGCCGCGATGCATCGGCGACAAGACCTGGATCGAGCGGCGCGGATCGATGCCGAAGCGGCGCGGAATCCGGTTGCAGACCAGATCGACCACCAGTTCGGCGCAGGGCTCGGGCTGCGGCTTGGGAAAGAAAAAGAAGTCGTCCAGGCCGCGCAGCTGGGGCTGTTCGCCGTGGTTGATCTGGTGAGCGTTAGAGATAATGCCGGAGCCCTCCGCCTGGCGAAACACCCGATCGAGCTGAACCGTCGTCACCGCCCAGCTTTCGATCAGATCGTGCAGCACGTTGCCGGGACCCACCGACGGCAACTGATCGACGTCGCCCACGAAAAGCACGTGCGCGGCCGGCGGCACGGCCTTGAGCAGGTTATTGCAGAGCAGCACATCCAGCATCGACGCCTCATCCACCACAATGATGTCGCAGGGCAGCGGATTGTCGCGATCGCGCTTGAACTGCTGGCCACCGACCGGCGAGTACTCAAGCAGGCGATGGATCGTCTTCGCCTCTGCGCCGGATGCCTCGCTGAGCCGTTTCGCGGCGCGGCCGGTGGGCGAGGCCAGCACATAGCGCTTGTTGAGCTTTTCGAGCAGCACGATGATCGCGCGCATGGTCGAGGTCTTGCCGGTGCCGGGGCCGCCGGTCAGCACCAGCATTTTGGTCGAGAGCGCCGCTTTGACCGCTTCCTGCTGCTTCTCGGTCAGGCGAAAGCCGCTCTCGGCCGCCAGCTGATCCCAGAGTCGCGGCCAGTCCATGCGCCTGGACTGCTGCAACAGCAGCGACGGCGTGGACTGAATCGTGCGAATCGAGTTGGCGATGCCCAGCTCGGCACGATAGAAGGGCAGCAGATAGATCATCTCTACGCCCTCGACGTCGTCCACCTGGATCTCGCCGGCCGCGTCGATGTTTTGCAGCGTCGCGGTGATCGCCGCCTCGTCGACCTGGAGAATGCGCGCCGCACGCGGCACCAGCTCCTCACGCGGCAGATAGCAATGGCCCTCGTTGGCCGCCTCGCTCAGCACATGGCGAATGCCCGCGCCGATGCGGAACGCGTCGTCGAAGCGCACGCCCTGCGCCTGGGCGATCTCGTCGGCGGTGAGAAAGCCGATGCCGAAAACTTCATCCGAGAGCCGGTACGGCTGCTGCTGGACGATGCCCAGCGCCTCCTCGCCGTAGTGGCGATAGATGCGAATCGCCAGCGAGGGCGTGACGTTGTGGCTCTGAAGCAGCGTCATCAGCGCTTTAATGCCCTGCTGCTCGTTCCAGGCTTTGACCAGATCGTCGAGTTGCTTGCGGCGCAGGCCCTTGACCTGGCTCAAGCGCTCAGGCTCCTGCTCGATCACCCGCAGCGTGTCCGCGCCAAAGGCATCCACGATCCGCTCGGCGGTCTTCGGCCCGATGCCTTTGATCAGGCCCGAGCCCAGGTACTTGCGAATGCCCTCGACATCGGCGGGCAGCATCGCCTGCCACCCGACGACGTTGAACTGCTTGCCGTGCTCGGGGTGGCTGGCCCACTCGCCTTCCAGCCGCAGCGACTCGCCGATCTGCACGCCAAGCAGCTTGCCGACGACCGCGACAAGATGACGCTTGCCGACCGGCTGGACGCGCGCCACGGTGTAGCCGGTGTCGGCATTATGATAGGTTATGCGCTCCAGAGAGCCTTCGAGGATAGCCATTGATCGCCGATTCTTGTTTTGCTCAGATGTGTGTATTGTACCGGAAGAAGGACGGAGAACCAAGAACTTAGAACCTAGAACCTATAAATGAAAAATCAAGCACTGCCTGGATCTAATCGTGTTTTGAGCAGCCTATTGAGTTTATTAGTCGACCTATTCCTTCTCCTCACAGCACCTGCTATACTAAATCGCTCTCCCACACGCTGCTCGATGAGCGAAAGTGAATCGTATGAGTCAAGACTCACCCGGCGATCTGTTCTTCGGCGCAATCATTTTGATCATTTTTCTGATCTTCGTTTTTGGCTTGGGATTCCTGATAAGCAAGTTCAAGAACGCGCGCTTCGCTAAAACCTGGACGCCGCTGATCCCGATCATTGGCGGCACAGTAAGCGAGGATGGCGGCGGCGGGGCATCGAGCTTTCTCACTGGCAACTACCAGGGCCGCACCGTGCGCGCGACGATGGCTCCGCAGCTCAATCGCTATTCTGAATCCGGCAGCTACTACAACTATTTTGACATCACGATGGCTGGTGTTCCCGGCAAGCAAAACTGGCAGCTCAAGTACAACACCAAAATCCTGGGCTTTGGCTCGAACGGCTGGGAGATTGTGGCCGACGATGCGGCGCTGCAACAGCGGCTCCAGGCGCGCGGCGTGATCGAGCTGATCGAGCGGCTGGGCGCAACGCCGATTTTCACTCAGCCGACGCTGGACTACAAGGCGCGTAGCGGCGCGCTGCTCTTCCGTGAAGAGGTTTCGGAATGGATTCCAGCGCCGGAGCGGTTTAAGCAGCAGCTAGAAACGCTACTCCAGCTGGCGGCGATCAACGCCGAGGTCAATCCAGCCTGAGCCCACGCCATAACGTCTAGCAAAGCAGAGCCTCGTTCCGTACAGGACGAGGCTCTTTCTGCGAACTGCCTTTGACACACGCCAGCGATCACGGTCCGCAAAGCAGCGGGACTGCGATCCAGGATCAGCGGTGGATTTACGGGCGAATCATCGGCAGCCGTACGCGAGGAGTGAAGCCGGGAATCTGCACCACGGCGTCGATCAGGCTGACGTTATGCGTCTCGGTGTTGGCGGTGATGATGTAGCGGCGCGTGCCTGAGACGTTCGAGACGACGATGCCCTCAGGATTGCTGCTGTCAGGTCCGGCGGCCTGCCCACGATCGAGCGGGATCAGACTTTCCAGCGCAAGCTTGGTCGTCGCCGTCGGCGTGATGTTGAACACCGCGACCGCCGCCGATTTTT
>DASWTW010000551.1:0-12236 GCA_036401895.1 Herpetosiphonaceae bacterium
AAGCCGGAAGACGTCTCGCCAGTCTTTGGCCTGCGCTACTTGGAAGAAGAAGACGCCGAGGTCAACGGTGTCAACGGCTGCCTCAGGTACGATGAACCTCCGATTGGCAATGAACCTACCTACTACACCACCAACTGCGACATCACCGACTACGACTAAGCCGTTGACACAACCCGACCTATGTTGCTCGATCTCCAACCTGGTTCGTAAGGAGACTCGCTCATGAAGACCAAAGAGTCGTCACGTAAGCTGGAAGACGTTTCGCCGATCTTTGGCCTGCGCTACCTGGAAGAAGAAGAGGCCGAGGTCAACGGCGTTGCCGGCTGCAACGTGCCCGAGCTACCTCCCGACGACAATGGCAATCCTCTTTTTCCTCCCACGTACTACGTCACCAACTGCGACTACGCAGACTACGACTAGGCCACTGGCGGAGCGCTCCACGCGTAGTGCTCCGCTGCTTCCAGCTCATTGGATCTGCTATGGAATGTCGTATAAGAAGACGTTCCATGCCTGCTTGTTCTTTCCTGCCTGCGTTTCGTCGGATCAATTAATCATCGCGCTGTTCTCGTGCCGCGACCTGCGTCGCTTTAATCAACTGGATAGGATGCTTATGATCCTCCTCATCAGCGGATTCGCCTGGGACCCCACGATTTTACGGCTGAGCCGCGTGCTTCAAGATCAGAGTGCCGAGCATGTGATCGTGTCGCCTGAGTCCATGGAGCAGCTTTCCAGCCTGCATATTTCGAATACTCAGCAGGGACAGGCGATCCTCAGGCTCGGCGACCAAACGATCGATCTTGCCACGGTGCGATCCGCGTTTTTGTGGCGAAGCTGGGTGCGGCAGGAGCGCGAGCCAGGCTTGAGCGATCTGGCTGCCCGGCCCAAGCATTGGTCTTTTTTCCGTGAGGAGTGGCGTACTTTTTCGAAAGGTCTGGCGCTGACGCTGGCCTACAGCGGCGTGTTTTGTGTCAATCCGCCGCCATTCAACTCAGGCTGGGAAGAAAAGTGCGGGCAGATGCTGATCGCGGCGCAGTGCGGCCTGCGCATCCCGCCGACGCTCTACACAGCGCGGCTGCCGGTTGCGCGCGAGTTCTACGACGAGCAGAACGGCCAGCTGATCTACAAGCCATTCCGAGGTTTCATGGAGCTGCACGGCCCGACGGATCAGGTGACGCATGTGTCCAAGCTCTACACCAACCGCGTGCGCGAGGCGGATCTGGTTGAGGGCGAGCAGTTCATTCCGACGCCGAGTATCTTTCAGCCGTACATCGAGAAAGCCTTTGAGCTGCGCATCGTCGTCGTGGGGCGGCGAATCTTTGCGTGCGCGATTCATTCGCAGCAGAGCGACCGCTCCCGGGAAGATTGGCGGCGCTACGATCTGGAGAACACGCCGTATCTGCCGTACACGCTACCCGCCGAGATCGAAGCCAAGCTTCTGGCGTTCATGGATCGGCTGGGGCTGGTCTTCGGCAGCATCGATATGATTGTGACGCCCGACGGCGAGTATATCTTTCTTGAGATCAATCCCGGCGGGCAGTTCGACTGGATCGCGCAGCGTACCGGAATGCCGATCTACCAGCATGTTGCGGCGCTGCTTTCCGCCGCGCAGATCGATTATCCCACGCCCGAGATCAAGGAGGCCGCGCATGTTGCATAAATGGCGGATCTATCGCCGCCTGCCCTGGGTGCGGGTAGTCGAAACGCGGGATTGCGGATCGGCGGTCTTTACTTCGCTCGCTCACTACTACGGCTGCCATATCACGCTTGAAGAAGCGCGAACGCTGGTGGGAACCGATCGCGACGGCACGACGCTGGCGGGTCTGCGCGACGGTGGCCGCGCGATCGGTCTGGAGTCGCGGCCGGCCCACGCAACCTACGAGGCGCTGGGTCAGATCCAGCTTCCGGCGATCGCTCACACCGAGGGCCGCGAAGGCCATTATGTGATTGTGTATAGCTGGACGCCTGAAGCCGTCGTGGTGCTTGATCCCAACTGCGGCCTGATCCGCCTCCAGCGTGCCGATTTCGAGGTCCAGTGGAGCGGCTACGTGGTCGAGTATCGTGCAACGCCGCAGCTGCGAACCACCGCTCACGCGATCCGCCCGGTGCGCTTTCTGCTGCACTGGCTCAGTCTCCACAAAGGCTTTATGGGTCTCGCGCTCGGCTTTGCGCTGCTGGCGACCTCGCTGGGCTGGGCATCGTCGTTCTTTTTGAGCACATTAATAGACGAAATTTTGCCGAATCGCGCGACGGGCCTGCTGATTATGCTTGGCGCGGGCCTGGTGCTGGTGAGCGGCTTGCAGGGCCTGCTTCAGTTCGGGCGACTCTGGCTGCTGGCACGAGTCGGCAAGCAGATTCACCACAGCTATGGCAAGCGCTACATCGGTCACCTGATGCGGCTGCCGATGAGCGTGTTCGATGCGCGCTGCGTTGCCGGTATGGTTATGCGCGTCAATCAGGCCGATCTGATCCAGCAGGCGGTCAGCGAGGGCATGGTCACGCTGATCACGGATGCGCTGATGTTTACCGCCGCGCTGGGCGTGATCTTCTACTACGATCCGATCGCCGCGCTGATCGCGCTGGGCGCAGTGCCGCTGATACTGATGATTATTATGGCGCTCAACGACCGGGTGTATAACTCGCAGCTTACATCGATGGTGCGCGGCGAAGAGTTTGGCGGCCACATGATCGATACGTTCGAGGGCCTGCGCACGATCAAGATTTTCTCGGCGGAGGAGCGCTATCAGCGGCTTTTGGAGCGCAAGCTCGACTTGCTGGTGAGCGCTCGCTACGATAACCGCATCGTGACGGCGATGCCCGCAACCTGGAGTATGCTGGCGACCTCGCTGGTGACGGCCTGTGTGCTGTGGTACGGCAGCGCTCAGGTGATGGCAGCGCGCATGACGATCGGCGAGCTGATCGTGCTGTTTGGCATGGTCGCGTTTTATCTCAATCCGGTGCAGCGGTTGCCAAACATGCTGCTGCAAATTCGCAACGCGATGATCGGCATGGAGCGCCTGGAAGAAATTATTGGGCTGCCGCAGGAGCAGTCGCGTGTGACACAGCCCGTTCAGCTGCCGCAGGTGCAAGGCCGCGTCGAGTTCGATCACGTCAGCTTTGGCTACAAAGCTCGCCGCCCGGTGCTGAAACAGATCAGCCTGGTGATCGAGCCGGGCGAGACTGTCGCGATCGTAGGGGAGACCGGCTCGGGCAAGACCTCGCTGGCCAACCTAATCGCCGGGTTCTACCTGCCCACCGAGGGCGATGTACGGATCGATGGCATCAGCACCCGGCAGATTCTGCCCGACGATCTGCGCCGCTCGGTGAGCGCGGTGTTTCAAGGATCGCGGCTCTTCCAGCACTCGCTGCACGACAATATCACGATGCTGGATGCTGTGCCGCCGGAGCGCGTGCGCGATGTCGCGGGTCTTGCCAACGCCGCGACGTTTATCGACGAGCTGCTGCGGGGCTACGAGACGCAGGTTGCGCGCGGCGGCGATAACTTCTCCTCGGGGCAGGCACAGCGCATTGCTTTGGCGCGGGCGCTGCTCAAAGACTCGCCGATTCTGATCCTCGACGAGGCGACCAGCAATCTTGACGGCGCGACCGAGCAGGGCATTCTTCAGGCGCTCGAAGAAAACCGGCGCGGTCGGACGACGATCGTGATCGCGCATCGGCTGAGCACCGTGATTAACGCCGACCGGATTTTGGTGATGGATCGCGGCGAGATTGTTGAGGTGGGCACGCACGATGAGCTGCTGCGACAACAGGGCCGCTACCATAGCCTGTTCCACTGGCAGGTGATCAACGACCAGCCGACGACGGAGTCATCGTTCGCGGCGTAGCCTGATCCTGAGCGCTCAACGGGCCGCTTCCCTTGGTCGATACCAGGCGAAGCGGCTTTGTTGCTTTAACGTGCTTCGCAGCTAAGACGTGTGGTCTTGGGCTTACATCTGCGCGCTGTCTTTGAGTGACTTGCTCGGACTGCTTGTGTACTGCCGCTGTACCGCTGTTGTATCGCTCGCTTGTACCGCTTAGGGCTTTACCTCGACGCTGTATCTTTGGTTTAATGATGCTATCAACGTACTTCCTTATAAGGAGGTTGTTCACAGAACAGGGTAGCATATGGGCCGGAAGCATCGTACGAAGCTTCGGCCGCGCTGCCAACAAAGCTGTCGGGATCGACAAAAGCGCTGGGCCTTGTGCTCGGCTCCCGGAATTGTCGGTGTCGACGCGGGAAGCGGCAGCAGGTGCTACATCTTGATTAGCGCTTCTGCGGAAAAACAGCTGCCAAGGCGTTTCCGCAGACAAACACAAATGGGAGGTTAGTAAATGGAACGTCTTGCACGGAGGACGTTCCATTCATTTTGCCCAGAATTTTGATCAGGCTCTCACCTCTGGCCCTGCGGGCAAACAAAGGAACAAGGGAACATAATGTCTTTTGTTCTTTGTGCTTGGGCAGGCCCTCATCCCCAGCCCTTGCCCCGAACCTCGGTGGTCTTCCGCCTTGGTTGCGGCAGGAGAAGGGAGTAGTAGTACTTCTCTTTGTTCTCTGCTATTTGTTCTCCTCGGTTCTAGGTTCTTGGTTCTAGGTTCTTCACCTTGTTTGTTCCCAGCGATGCAGTGCAGTATAATTAACCGAGCGCCCTACATCCTTGTGCATGGTGTCATGCTGCTGCCCATCAGGCACAATGCTCAGTGCAGACGCCGATTGTATCGGCGGTAGCTTCACTATCCGGGCACGTATGGTCTTGTAAAGGACGCTCACAGCAAACGTTAGCTGTTGATGCGGCTCTGCTCCCCGCGACTGTACGCTTCACATTCAGCATAACGTTTGTGATTATTGCTTTACCGCATCACGGCGAACTGCGCGATGTGTCTGCGCTTGTCGCGCCGAAGCCTTGCGTAGCGTCAGGCTCGTATCTTTCTGGCTAGTGTAAAGGGAAAGGCGATGGTTTCAGCTCTTACGTTGTATCGAACATCGATCGGCAAAAAAGTTGTGATGGCGCTCACCGGGCTGATCCTGGTCGGCTTTGTGGTCGCGCATATGGTTGGCAATCTGAAGATCTTCCTGGGCGCTGAGGCGATCAATGCCTACGCCGGTTTTTTGCGCGATGTCGGCGAGCCGCTGCTGCCACGCGAGACGCTGCTCTGGATCGCGCGGATTGTGCTGCTGGGCTCGGTGGTGCTGCACATCACGGCGGCGACGCAGCTCACGATCCAGGATCGGGCCAGCCGTCCGCAGCGCTACGCGGTTCACAAGAAAGTGCAGGCCACCTACGCCTCACGCACGATGCGCTGGGGCGGCATCATTGTGCTGTTGTTCATCATTTACCATATCCTGCATCTGACGCTCGGCGCGGTCGGCTTTGCTCCCGGCCAGTATCTTCACGAAGATCCCAACAACGGCTTTCAGGTTTATCAGAACGTGATCAACGGCTTCCGCAATCCGATCGTCTCGATCTTCTACCTCGTGGCGATGGCGGCGGTCTGCCTGCATCTGTATCACGGCGTGTGGAGCATGTTCCAAACGCTGGGCTGGAACAACGCGAAATATAATCGTTTGTTGCGTGGCCTGGCGATGGCCATAGCGCTGGCGGTCTTCATCGGCAACTCGTCGATCCCGATCGCCGTGATGACCGGCCTGGTGCAATAGATTTGGAGAAGAGAATGTCAATCGATACACAGACGAGTCCGGCGGTCGATACCACGACACGGCGCGGGCAGCCTTTCGGTGAGAGCAGGCTGAACGCCGGCATTCCCGAAGGCCCGATCGCCGAGAAGTGGGACACGCATCGCTTCGAGATGAAGCTGGTCAATCCGGCCAACAAGCGCAAGTACACCGTGATCGTTGTGGGCACCGGGCTGGCAGGTGGCGCTGCGGCGGCCTCGCTGGCCGAGCTGGGCTACAACGTCAAGAGCTTCTGCTATCAGGATAGCCCGCGTCGTGCGCACAGCATTGCGGCGCAGGGCGGTATCAACGCCGCCAAGAACTACCGCAACGACGGCGACAGCATCTACCGGCTCTTCTACGACACCGTCAAGGGCGGCGACTACCGCTCACGCGAGGCTAACGTCTACCGGCTGGCGCAGATCAGCGTTAACATCATCGATCAGTGTGTGGCGCAGGGCGTGCCGTTTGCCCGCGAGTACAGCGGCCTCCTTGACAACCGCTCGTTCGGCGGCGCGCAGGTTTCGCGCACCTTCTACGCGCGCGGCCAGACCGGCCAGCAGCTGCTGCTGGGCGCGTATCAGGCGCTCTGTCGTCAGATCGAGGCCGGCAAGGTTCAGATGTTCCCGCGCACCGAGATGCTGGATCTGGTGGTGATCGATGGGCGCGCACAGGGCATTGTGGTGCGCGACATGGTGACCGGCAAGATCGAGTCGCATGTGGCCGATGCGGTGGTGCTGGCGACCGGCGGCTACGGCAATGTGTTTTATCTTTCGACCAATGCCAAGGGCTGCAACACCACGGCGATCTGGCGAGCGCATCGTAAGGGCGCGTTCTTTGCCAATCCCTGTTTCACGCAGATCCACCCGACCTGTATTCCGGTCCACGGCGATTACCAGTCCAAGCTCACGCTGATGAGCGAGTCGTTGCGCAACGATGGGCGGATCTGGGTGCCCAGGCAGAAGGGCGATACCCGGTCGCCGGATCAGATCCCCGAGGCCGAGCGCGACTACTACCTGGAGCGCAAGTATCCCAGCTTCGGCAACCTGGTGCCGCGCGACGTGGCCTCGCGCAACGCCAAGGAGGTCTGCGACGAAGGGCGCGGCGTCGGGCCGGGCGGTCTGGGCGTGTACCTCGATTTCGGCGACGCGATCAAGCGCCTGGGCGCACATGTGATCCGCGAGCGCTACGGCAACCTGTTTGATATGTACGAGCGCATCACGGCCGAGAATCCCTACGAGGTGCCGATGCGCATCTATCCCGCGATCCACTACACCATGGGCGGCCTGTGGGTCGATTATAACCTCCAGAGCACGATCCCCGGCCTGTTTGTGATCGGCGAGGCCAACTTCTCGGATCACGGCGCTAACCGGCTGGGCGCGAGTGCGCTGATGCAGGGCCTGGCCGATGGCTATTTTGTGCTGCCCTACACGATCGGCGATTATCTGGCCAAGGTCACGCCCGGCAAGGTGAGCACCTCGCACGCGGGCTTTGCCGAGGTGCAGAGCGAGGTCAACGAGCGCACGCAGCGTCTGCTCGGCATCAACGGCAAGCGCACCGTGGACTCGTTCCATCGTGAGCTGGGCCAGCTGATGTGGGACAACTGCGGCATGGCGCGCAACGAGCAGGGCCTGCGCGCGGCGCTGGCGAAGATCCCCGAGATTCGCGCCGAGTTCTGGGAGAACGTGCGCGTCCCCGGCGACGGCAACGAGCTGAATCAGTCGCTGGAGAAGGCCGGGCGCGTGGCGGATTTTATGGAGCTGGCCGAGCTGATGTGCCTTGACGCGCTGCATCGCACCGAGTCCTGCGGCGGCCACTTCCGCGAGGAAAGCCAGACGCCCGAGGGCGAGGCGCTGCGCGACGACGAGCACTTCTCGTATGTCGGCGCGTGGGAGTCGACCGGCCTCGGCAGCGCGCCTGTGCTGCATCGCGAGCCGCTCAACTTCGAGTACGTACACCTGGCGCAGCGAAGCTATAAATAGAACAGAGAACAAAAGAACAAAGAACAACGGAACAAAGAACAGTAGTACGAAGCCCCTGTTCTCTGCTCTTTGTTCTTTGTTCTCAGGAGCGATAGATGAACCTGACATTACATGTGTGGCGTCAAAAAAACGCCAGGTCCGAAGGCCGTCTGGTCAAGTATGAGGCGCGCAACATCAGCCCCGACATGTCGTTTCTGGAGATGCTGGATGTTGTCAACGAGGGGCTGATCGAGCAGGGCGAGGAGCCGATCGCCTTCGACCACGACTGCCGCGAGGGAATCTGCGGCACGTGCGGCCTGATGATCAACGGCGTTGCGCACGGCCCGGAGCGGGCGACGACGACCTGCCAGCTGCATATGCGGCACTTCAAAGATGGCGACACGGTCTATATCGAGCCGTGGCGCGCGAAGTCGTTCCCGGTGCTCAAGGATCTGGTTGTTGATCGCGGCGCGTTCGATCGCATCATCCAGGCCGGCGGCTACATCTCGGTCTCGACGGGCAGCGCTCCCGAAGGCAACTCGATGCCGGTACCCAAGGAGAGCGCGGATCTATCGATGGACGCCGCCGCTTGTATCGGCTGTGGCGCGTGTGTGGCGGCCTGCCCCAACGCCTCGGCGATGCTGTTTACGGCGGCTAAGGTTGCGCATCTGAATCTGCTGCCGCAGGGCCAGCCCGAGCGACACAACCGCGTATCGAGCATGGTGCAGCAGATGGACGAGGAGGGCTTCGGCGGCTGCACTAATATCGGCGAGTGCTCGTCGGTCTGCCCGAAAGAGATTAGCATGGACTTCATCGCGATGCTCAACCGGGATCTGATCAAGGCCGCGCTGACCAGCCGCAAGAAGAGCTAGAGGAGTGGCGTAGATAGACAGCGGTTAAGATCGAATTGACACCGATTCTTAACCGGAACCGTACCTTTTTGGCGATTTCTGCGCTTATATATCTGAGGTACACTGTATATTTGCACTCTGCCATTGTCGAAACAGCAGGTTCCCTCACTCTCCACACGGCGAGCCGCATCCCGATTAAGGGGTGCGGCTCCTTTATTTGGCGCTTGGCTTTACTCCTCGTGGAACGCGACCACGCGGCAGAAGGCGGCCTCGCCGTCCTTGAACTTCCACGGAAACACACCGATCGTGGTGCGCTGGTTGAGCAGGCTGGCGATCTCGCCCCCCAGGCACTCCACATGGATAATCCCGGACGGAAACAGCTTGAAGTGCATGCCCTGGTAATCCTCGGTCGGGAAGATTTCTTCCAGGCTTTTGCCGTGCTTCTCGCGCAGATACGCGTCGGCTTTGCGCGCCTCGTCGGGCCGCCAGTCGCGAATCTTGGTGTTGAAGGGATGATCTTGTGAGCCGCAGTCCACGCCCAGCAGCTTGATCTTTTTGCGCAGGCACCACTCCCAGAACTCGCGCGTCGGGCCGGGATGGCGCAGCATATAGCGCTGCTCGTCGGCCTCGGGCTGATCCCAGCCGTAGCGGAAGTAGCCGGTGTAGATAAACAGAATATCGTCCTCGCGTACCTCGACGCGATCCTCGATGTCTTTGGAGGTGTAGATCCCGTAGTCCTCGGCCATGTCCGACAGATCGACGATCACGCCGGGGCCGTACAGCCGATCCAGTGGGATCGAGGCAATGTCCTGGCCGCCGGTGACGAAGTGACACTGTCCATCCAGATGCGTGCCGACATGGTTCGACGAGCGGATGATCTGGCCGTTCGCGCCGTTGAAGCTCAGCCGCTTGAAATAATGGACTTGCAGCGGCTCGTAGCTTGGCCAGGCGGGAGTCGCGATGCCGGTTGGAATGCTGAGATCGTACAGTTTCAGCGCCATGCGTAAGCTCCTTGATTTTGGAAAAGCCCTACGGGCAAACAAATGAACAAAAGAACAAGGGAACAAGGTTCTTGGAAAGGCCCTCATCCCCAACCCTTCTCCCGTTGCGACAGGAGAAGGGAGTAGCGGTACTCCTTTTGTTCTCTGCTCTTTGTTCTTTGTTCTCGTTCCCCGGTTCTAGGTTCTAGGTTCTTGGTTCTCCGTCCGCCAGCGCCAGCAGCGCCTGCTCGAAGCACTCGCGCGGCGGATGCACCAGGCCCGCGCCGACCATCCCCACGCCGGGCTCGCGGTGAGCGATGCCGGTGTTGATGATCGGGAGCACGCCGCTCTCGACGACGCGCCGCACGTCGATGCCGGTGGGAGCGCCCCGAAAGTTGAGCGCGGGCAGCGTGAACGCCGGATTTTCCGCCAGCGTCAGGTCGTACATCGACAGCGTGTAGCGCAGCGCATCGGCCGCCGTGCCGCCCACAAAGCCGACGATCGCGGGCGCGTTGCCCATGCAAAACCCGCCGATGCCGCCAGTCTCGGTGATCGCTGAGTCGCCGATGTCGGGGTTGGCGTCGGTCTCGGAGTAGCCGGGAAAGAACAGGCCGCGAATCTGCTGCGCCGGGCCGGTAAACCAGCGGTCGCCGGTGCCGCTGACGCGGATGCCAAGCTCGGTGCCGTTGCGCGCCATCGTCGTTACGAGCGTGGAGTGCGGGATGTTGTGCGCCGCGTCGAGGCTGCACTTCATCGCGGGCATCGACAGGTTGAGGAAAAAATGATCGTTGCCGCTGATAAACGCGAACGCCCGCGCCACCGTCTCGCGGTCGGCCGAGCCTGCCAGCAGATGCGGCGTGATCGCCCGCAGAAAGAGCGAGGTTCCGGCCCGGTTGCGGTTGTGGCACTCGTCGCCCATGTGCAGCGCCTGCGCGATCAGCGCCTGAAGATCGATGCCACCCGAGCGCTCGATCGCCTCACGCAGCGCCGGATAGAACTGTTGGCCGATCCAGCGCAGCCGCTCGATCACCTCGGGAGCGTACGCGCCGTAGCGCAGCACTTTACCCAGGCCCTCGTTGACCGTAGCGTAGGCGCGATTGCCCGCCGCGCGATTCTCGACGATGAAGACCGGCATCGAGGCGGTGACTACCCCGGCCATCGGTCCGACGGCGGAGTGCTCGTGACAGGGCGCGAAGCGGATCTCGCCCGAGGCTGCCAGCGCCGCCGCTTCCTCTTCGGTCTGCGCCAGGCCCTCGTAGAGCAACCCGCCGATCACCGCCCCACGCAGCGGACCCGACATCTGCGACCAATCGATCGGCGGCCCGGCGTGAAGCACCGTTGTCGGCGTCATGCCGGGGATGACCTCGCCTGCAATGCCCATGCCGATCAGCGCCGGCCTGGCCGCCAGCAGTCGCTCGATCGCCGTCTGGTTCGCGGCCTCGACTTCGGGACGCTCAAGCCTGGCCAGCGCCGCGACCAGCGCGGCATTGCCGCCGCCGGGTGGCTGCCAGTCCACATGCAGCACCGTCGCGCCCTGAGCGGCCAGCGCGTCGGCGAAAAGCGCCGCCCCAATATTGATGATTCGTGGCTCGGCGATCACGCGCTGGCCTCCTTGGTTTGGAGAATCAGCCCGGCAAGCCCGGCAGCCTCGCAGTTCGAGTCGCCGGTGATCGCTCCTGCCGCCTGCAACTGCGCGATCTGGTGTCCGCGCTGCTGCGGGTCGGCGTCGGTGCCGCAGACATACACTACCGCCGGCTGCGTGATCTCGCGCAGCGCTGGAGCCAGCACGCTAGCCGGATCGGGATGCGAGCCGTGGCCCAGCACCACATCCAGCAGCAGTACGGCCGTCGTCGGATCGGCGGCGGTCTCGCGCAGCTTTTGCAGCCGCAGCGTCCAGTCGATCATAGGGTGCGGACGGCCCACGGTGTACTGATCGTCGCCATAGTCGATCAACTCGGCGCGATCGCCCAATCCCATCTGCGCCAGCGTGAGCTTGGCCTCGTCGCAGAGCGTGCCGCCCGAAAACAGGCCGCGCAGCCGGGCTCCGCTGGCTGGAATCCGCCGCGCCAGCGTTTGCGCGATCTCGCTCAGCGCGTTGTCGTCCTGAGCCAATGCCGCCTGACCAACCGCCAGCGCCGCCGCGTCACGTAAAGTTGTCGCCAGCTCGATGCCCTCGGGAAGCTCGCCGTGATAGCCGAGCAGACAGGCGATGCCGCGCTTGCCCGACGCGCGCAGATCCGCCAGCACTGCGGCTGCAACCTCGGGATGCGGCGGCTTCGAGATCAGCAGAATCGTCTCGGTCTGCTCGTCGCGGGCCAGCAGCTCAATGCCGGAGCGCATCATCAGGCCGCCGACCTCGGGCCGTAGATCGCGGCCACCCGTGCCGATCAGCTGGCTGATTCCGCCGCCATAGCGATCGATCAGCACGCTGACCTCCTGCGCGCCGGTCCCGGAGGCGCTGACGATGCCGATCGTGCCGCGCCGAACCACATTGGCGAAGCACAGGCCCACGCCGCCGAGAATCGCCGTGCCGCAGTCGGGACCCATACACAGCAGCTCTTTGGAGCGCGCCAGTCGCTTAAGCTCGATCTCGTCTTCCAGCGCGACATTATCCGAGAAGAGCAGCACATTCAAGCCGCTGCGTAGCGCCTGTAACGCCTCGCGCCTGGCGAACGCGCCAGGAACCGAGATCACCGCCAGATCGGCGTCGGGCAGCTGCTTGAGCGCGGCGTTGAGCGTTCGCGGCGCGGCGGCTGTGGCAGAATCATTACGCAAC
>DASWTW010000552.1:0-19591 GCA_036401895.1 Herpetosiphonaceae bacterium
CCGCGATCTGGTAGTCGACGAGCGAGTAGGCCGAGGCCACGGCGTCTTGATTGCCCATCAGCTGCTTGATCGTCTTGGAGGCGTTGCTGCGCTCCCACAGGCCGATCAGCCACAGGCCGGTGATGCCCGAGCGCGCCAGCGTGTCCAGCTCGTCGTCGGGGATCTGATCCAGCCGTGTAATCGCGCGGTCGTAGCGCTTGGAAAGCTGATCCAGCCACACAAACGCATTCTTGGCGATCAGCACCAGGCGCGGCATCCAGTCGCGATCCTCGGTGAAGCGCTCGGGCTCGTCCTCCGTGCCGGCAAAGCTGAAGACCTCGATCGGAGCGCCGCTACCGCCGGGACCGCCCGCGCCGATAAAGACCATCTTTTCTTCTTCTTTGATCAGATCCAGGCTGGTCAGCAGGCGGAAGAGCGAGCCGCCCAGCACGGTGTTCCAGCGCCCGAGCAGAAACTCTAGCTGTCCCGCCAGCGAATTGGGCATCGCCAGCGCCGGGCTGCGCAGGATCGTGATCAGGTTTTCGCTGCGCGGCCCGAAGCCGGGCTGTCCGTCGAAAAAGCTTTGCAGCCCCTGGATCACCTGCGTGTAGGCTGTCTCCTGCGTCAGCCGCGTGTCGTCGAACAGCTCGCGGAAGGGCTGGTAGGCCGGATTGGCGTTCGCCAGCCAGAGCATCAGCAGCTCTTCCAGCAGGATCTCGCGATTGGACACGCCGTCGGTCGTGCCACGCATATACTCGTCGATCGTGGTGTCGCCGCGATACACCGCCAGCGGCGGGAAGTCGTCGGCGAAGATCCGCAGCGTGGTATCGACATCGCCGCCGCCGACCTGCGTGTCGAGCCAGGTGAGCGCCTGCTGCATCACCTGCGGATTCTGCTGCTCACGGTACTGCGCGATCACCAGATGCAGGATCTCGTCGATCATGCCCATTGCGTTGATCTGGCCGGCGTTGACCGCGCGCTCCGGGAAGTTGATCACGTCGCGCTGATCGTTGATGCGCTGTGCGAAGACGCGGGCCGCGTGGAAGTTGGCGAAGATCACACTGCCGCGCGTCGAAAACAGCGACTCGTCGAGCTGATAGCGCTGACGAGCCGCCCGCGACACATGAAACTCCATCGTTCTGGCGTACTCTTGATCCTGCTCTTGCATTGCCATCCTCACATATCATAGAGCGCGGCGCGCCGCTGCCGCGTTAATCTCCTCTGATTCCGATCTGTGGCCGCAAAGGTCGTGCCGCCAAGTGTGCGCGCCGCCCGAGATCCACCAGATTGCCGGCCGGATTTACCAGCCCAGCCGCGCCAGCAGATCCGCGCAGGCTGTCGATACCTGCGCCGCTCCCTGGCGACAGTCTACGAAAGGCAGCGCTTGCATGGCCGGCAGCAGCGGCGTATCCTGAGCGAAAACCGGAAACAAGATTTGCTCGGACGCGGCCTGATCGCGGTAGTGCGCGAGGTTGAACTCTTCCTGGCAGACCTTCGAGCGCATGTACATCGGCGAGTAGAGCGCGACAACCGCGCGGCAATTGCTGATACGCTCGTACAGCGCTTGCTGCCAGGCCGTGTCGGGGTTAAGATCCAGGTGCTGGAGGTTGATGCGCAGCGCGGGCCGCTGCCGCTGAAGCTCGGCCGCGATCGCCTGGGCCGTCGCGCCGCCGTCCTTGAGCGAGTAGCTGAGGACCAGATCGTCGTCGTAGCTCGGGCGCAGCGCGGGCAAGCTGGTAGGGTAGTTGTTCTTGAGGCGCTCAAAGATTCGCCGCATCTCGACTGCCTTGGCCGAAGATTGCTCGACGAGCTTGATCTGCCGCACAGGCATGCCCAGTGCCATCCAGTGTACGGCGGCGTCCAGCGTGGCCGCGATCACCTCGCTGACGGGCTCGCCGTGCGCGCCGGTTGCCACCAGCGGGATCGCGATCGAGGCCGGCTCGTCGAAGCTCAGCACTTGCGCCAGGCAGCGAAACATATCGCCGATGACCTCGGTCACCGAGCCGAAGATCGGCGGCTCGTAGCAGAGAATGCGTTTGATCTGCACGCCCGGCGGCGGCGTCAGCTCCTGCGAAAGCCAGCTTGAGCAGCTGTGGCGGAGATCGAGGGCCTTGGTTGCCGCCAGCTCTTCCACGGAAACGCCACGCCGGTACAGCGCGCCGATCGGTGTGCCGGTGATCGGGAGATAGTTATTTGGAAACGCTGAGACAAGCAGTATATCGATCGACTCTTGCGGCGTGAGATTGGTGAGGTCGCCGCGATGCAGCTCGATTGTTCGCGCCTGGGAGCCATAATAGACCGTCAGCATGTCCAGTAGATCCATACCTTCATCCCCCTACCATCTATAGATTGGCTCCTTGCTGTAGGAGCGTGTGGTTCGCCTGTATGAAAGATGAGCAAGCCGATGATCAGCTTTACCGACGAGCAGCTAGCCTTTATTCAGTCGCAGCGTGTCGGCCGCCTTGCAACCGCCGATCGCCAGGGACAGCCACATGTGATTCCGGTCTGCTATGCCTGTGATGGTCGATCGATCTATATCGCGCTGGACGCCAAGCCCAAGCGAGTCGCGCCGCAGCAGCTGCGCCGGGTCCGCAATCTGCTGGAAAATCCACGCATCGCGCTCGTCGTCGACCGCTACAGCGACGATTGGAGCGTTTTAGCCTATGTGCTGATTCGCGGAAGCGCCGAGCTGCTAGGCGGGGGAGATGAGCAGCTTCACGCTGTAGGGCTGTTACGCGATCGGTATGTTCAGTATCAAACGATGCCGATTCAGGAGCAGCCGATCATCGCGATCCGTCCGTCGGCGATCACTTCCTGGGGCGCGCTCAGCAGCTGAGCCACAGCAAGCCGCCCCTGACCGGTACGTACGCATGTATAGCTTGCGTATCTTATACAGAGCATACCATGTTGTCGTGCATTCGGTGTGCCGACGACCTATCAGATTGCCAACAAGCTAGCTTAGCTAAGGCTCTACAAAGCGATCGAGAAGATGTTTCGTCTATTTTTCGGCTTAATCTGCACGTCCTTTCCCGGATCATTCGGCTATGCAAAACGATGATCATCGTACGGCTATCAAGCCTTTGATCATAGTATCAAGCTATGATCGGGATAGAATACTTCAGGATCGTGCGTTGGCACGAAGCTGGCTTGTTCCTTCGCCCAGAGGGCACCCGCGTTTGTCCTTTGTTCTGCTTATTCCAGGACATAGTGTTAGGAGTGAAATCATGCTACGCGGCCTGACTGCTGCCGGCTTGCTGCTCGCGCTGGCCTACCTTGTTCATCTGCGCCGTGAGCTGGCGATCGCACGGCAGCGCGGCGATATGTATCGCGATATTGCCGCCCAGCTCGATCGCCAGCGCGGCCTTGCCGTCGGCTTAGAGCAAGGTGATTAATCTGGTAGGGGCGTATTGCGATACGCTCTGGGCGTGCGCAGCACGCCCCTACGAGTCAATTACTGATTCTCGCTGTAACCCCTGGCACGCCGCTTAGAGCCTGGCAATGACTTTGCCGAGTCTACGCCGGGTTTCTCGGGTGTTGAACTCCTGCCACATCGGCGCGAACTCCTGCCGCAGCCGGGCACGCTCCGCCAGCCGTATGGCCGTGTAGGGCTGGTCCGACACGGTCTGCGCTTGTTCCTCGCTTTCGGCTGCGGCAGCCTCTGGGTCGCTGCCGTTGCTTTCGGTTGTGGCAGCCTCTGAGTCGCTGCCGTTGCTTTCGCTGTCATCGCTCGCCACCGGAGCCTGATCGCTCGCCGCCTGGCTGTGCTGGCTCTCGTCAGCCGGATCTGGTTGGTTCTCCTGCTCGGCGTGTACATCCACGCCAAAGTAGGCCAGCGCGACATCGGCATCATGGATCTGGCCCAGATGCTCCTGGATCGCCTCGACCTGCTTGATGAGCTCGTGGGCGTTTTCGCCCAGCGCCGGCTCGAACAGCTCCAGCGTGTAGCGCAGATGCTTGCAGCTGATCCGCAGCTCGTGGAGCTGCTCCGACGAGCCGTGCGGCATCACCGTTTCGAAGCGCTGGACAGCCTCAAGCTCGCGCCAGATCGCGCTGCCCGCGTGGTGCCGCACCAGCAGCGGCAGCTCGGCGGGGGCCTGAATCTCGTCCAGCTGGCACAGTAGAAAATCATTCAGCTGTGCGAGCATCCGCGCCGTACGCTTTGTGCGCAGCTCGGCGGCCAGCTTGTTATGCGCGGCGTCGCGCTCCACCTGTAGCTGGTCGATGCGCTGCTCGACCACGCTGCGATCGCTGCCGAGCTGCTGAACATCTTCGCGCAGCCGCATCAGCAGCACATCCAGGTCGCGGACTGCGCCCAGCGCGCGGGTCAGCCGCCGCAGTGATTTGTGCAGCGCATCCACCGGCTTCGATTTGTAGGCGATCGCCGTCGATTGCAGGCTGGCGCGCAGCCGCCGCGTTGCCACGCGCATCTGGTGTACCGCGTGGGGATCGTCGCCGCTCAGCACATCCGGCAGATATTTATACAGCTTATGCGTGTGCTTGGCCAGCATGATCCGGCTGGCCAGCGCCAGGCTCGTCGATCCGTCGAACGGCGCTAGCTCTGCCAGCAGCTCAAGATCGGACGGCAGCGTCGGCAGTTCGATCGATTTTGATTTAGACTTACTCATGGTCGTTCTTTCTGCTGGATGCAGGCGGCTGCATGGATTCCTCATTCTCGGTGAGCGAGCGAGCGTGCCGCACCAGCGCCAGGCCACGCGCAAACTTCGAGCGATCCTCGGGCTGGGCCGGCAGCTGCCGCAGCACCAGTGCGCCGATCTGCTCAAGGTCATTGGGCGTGCCGCCCTTTAGCTCGATCTCCAGCTCATGCATCGGCTCGTGCTCGTCGCCCGCCGTGATCTCGCCTCGGTCGAGCGCCACCTCGCCGACGGTTTGACTGTCGCGCAGCAGCTCCCAGGTGCGTCGCTGATTGTGAACCGCCAGCAGCGGCTGGATCGTTTGCGCGCCGATCAGCTCGTGGAGCTGCTGCCGGATCGTCGCGGGCCAGCCGCCGGGATCATGATCGCTGGTCGGCTCTTCCCACTCCTCACGGCTATGCACGCCCTGCACCGCGCTGCCCGGCCCTTTGAGCGTCACCACGGGCTGGTTGCCGCCGAGCCGCAGCCGGACCGCGTGGCGCGTGCGGCTCAGCGCCAGCTCGGGCGTGTCGAAAAAAGTGTCGTGCTGATCGATCGTGTGGCGCTCGCCAAGCTGGTACGCGCCCCAATCAAGCGCTTCGATCTGCTCGGCGGATACCGGCTCGGTCAGCGTGTATTTGGCTTCGATCTCCATCGCATGCTCCTGTTCCAGCCTTTCTCGCTACGGGAACGAGCAACTGCCAGGCCATCGACGTTGTGCGCGTCTCAAGGCGAGCGTCACCGCATCACGATCTGGCGCGTGTCGGGCGCTGCAAGCTGAATGTGTCGGTGACGCGGGCGTAGTCGTTGCCGGCCAGACGCGCAACCGGCTTGAGTGCGTCGAGGACGATGTAACCGTCGCGGTACACGTCATCGCGGACATGGATCTGGAGCACGCGGCCGATCACGACCTCGCCGCCGCGCTCGCTGCCCACATGCACAATCTGCTCGACGCGGCACTCAAAGGCCACGGCGGCGTCGGCTACTCGTGGCGGCGCGACCAGGATGCTGGGTGCTGCGCGCAATCCGGTCGCCGCGAGCTCGTCTGTACCGTACGGATACTCGGCCGAGGTTTGATTCATCGCCGCCGCCAGCTCCTCGCTCACAATATGCAGCACAAACTCGCCGGTCGTCTGCACATTACGCAGCGTATCCTTGGGCGAGCCATCGCCGCGCCGCTGCGGGCAGAACAGCAGCATCGGCGGATCGGTGCAGGCGATATTGAAGTACGAGAACGGCGCCAGATTGGGCGTGCCCTCGGCGCCGATCGAGGAAACCCAGGCGATCGGACGCGGCACAACAGCGCCGATCAAGATTTTATATATTTCGCGCTCCGTCAATGAAGCTGGATCGATCTGCATAGCGGCTCCCTTTGCAACAAACTGTCAGGCGCTATCGTACCATTGCCAATACATTATGCGACAATTTTGCGATAGCCTGCTCAAAGGAGCACTCTTATGACTTGCCCGACCTGTAATCGCACCAACTCTGAAGATGCCCGGTTTTGTATCTACTGCTCGGCTCAGCTGACGCCACGTATGACGGAGGTACAAGATGCCCAGGCACCGGCGATCGGCCCGACGACACGGTTGCCCGAAACATCGGTCCCGATCTACACTATGCCCGCGTCCGTGCCGAACCCTGCGCCCGCCATCCCGCATGTTCCGGGACACATCAGCCGAGGGCTACGGCATGGCAACGAGGTGGCCGTCGCGTTCTTCCTGATCGGTCTGGGTATACTGTTTTTGACCGGCACATTGTTTCCCGGCATTCTGGTCTTGGTCGGTATTACGGCCTTTATTAGCGAGAACGGTCGTGGCCGCAAGAACAAAGGGCTTGCCGCGCTGGTCTTTTTCACTGGCCTGGCCGTGCTGTTCTGGACCGGCACCATCTTTCCCGGCATCCTGATCTTGTTCGGCATCATGGCGCTGCTCAACTCGCGCCTCGGCTTCTTCCGCTAACCAGTTCGCAGCAAAGCAACGTGAGACGGCATGTGCCGTCTCACACTGGTTTAATCGCCGCGCTGTCTAGTCGGTCTGCTCCGCTCGCCAGCGCTCACGATTGCCGCCGTGAGTCCAGCTGTAGGGATAGCCCGGATCTTCGAGCTTGAGCGCGTCCTGCGTGATGTAGAGCGGCTTGAACGTATCGACCATCACCGCCAGCTCCTCGGTCTTGTCCTTGCCGATGCTGGCCTCCGCCGTTCCCGGATGCGGCCCGTGCGGCAGTCCCGCCGGATGCAGCGTGATCGACGCTTCTTCGATGCCTTTGCGCGACATAAAGTTGCCTTCGACATAGTACAGCACTTCGTCACTCTCGACGTTGGAGTGATTGTACGGCGCGGGAATGGCCTGTGGATGGTAGTCGAAGAGACGCGGCACAAACGAGCAGAGCACGAAGTTCGGCCCCTGGAAGGTTTGATGTACGGGCGGCGGCTGGTGCACACGGCCCGTGATCGGCTCGAAGTCCTCGATGTTGAAGGCGAACGGATACAGATAGCCGTCCCAGCCGACGACATCCAGCGGGTGATGATCCAGAATATGCCTGGTCAGACGGCCGCGCGCCCGCACATGCACCGCGAACTCGCCTTTCTCGTCGTGCGGCTCCAGCTGAAGCGGCACGCGGAAATCGCGCTCACAGAACGGCGCGTGCTCCAGCAGCTGGCCGTGCTCGTTGCGGTAGCGGCGCGGCGTCGTGATCTCGCCGGTCGTCTCCACCACCAGCAGCCGCGTATCGCCGCCGCTGGGCTGCAAGCGCCACGTACAGCCGATCGGAATGTAGAGATAATCGCCGCGCCGGTAGGGCACGTTGCCGAAGATCGTTTCGAGCACGCCCTCGCCCTCGTGGACAAAGAGCACCTCGTCGCCCTCGCCGTTGCGGTAAAAGTAGCGCTGCTGCTCGGTCGGCTTGCACACAGCGATGCGCACGTCGTGGTTAGCAAGCATGTAGTGGCGTCCGGTCAGCGGATCGCCGCCTGACTGCACGCCGGCTGTCTTGAAGTGCCGGTGTCGCAGCGCGCCCTCTTCCTCGAATGCGATCGTCGCCGGGCCAAGATCTTCGACCTCAAGAATCGCCGTCGGCGCGTAGTGATGATACAAGATCGACTGGTTGCCGCTGAATCCCTTGGTGCCCATCACTTGCTCACGGTAGAGCGAGCCGTCGGACCTGCGGAACTGGGTGTGCCGCTTATGCGGAATCTCTCCCAGACGATGATAGAAGGGCATCTTTGACCTCCTTTATAACCTGCTTAGCGGCGCATGTTCGTGTGCTGTCGCCGCGCTGGCTGTGAGTGTCTGCGCTGTCTAGCCTGCAAGAATCGGCCCCAGGCTCTCCTGCGTCCAGCAGCATCGATCTCACAGCCTCGATCCCAATTGTACCCTAACTCTCAACCTGAGCTTGTGATTTGCCTTTGCCGCTCAGCGGAACGGTCGCCGTGAATCAACAGGGCGGCTTCAGCGCCGAAGAAAACGCGCTGATCCTGATCGAAGAAGATGGGCTGCTGGAGAGCGGCAAAGTCTATATGTTCGCCACGAAGACCGGCGGCGCTGGAGCGTGGCAGACGCTCGTTCCCGAGTTCGGCGATCTGCATATGGGCAACGGCGTGCAGCAGGTCGATGTTGTGCAGAAGTTCGAGAAAGCGGTCAAGGAGCGGATTCGGTGCCAGCCGTAAGCGGCGATAGCTGCGCCGGGTGGTTACGCGCTGCGCAGCGCATAACCACCCAGCTTTTTAGGGCTCATGCCGGATGCCAGCCAGGCCCGTCGTTATTCCCTGTGGGCGAACTCAGGCGGCAGCGCGGCCTCGCGATTTGCCACCATCTCGATCTTGAAGGTGTGGCGGATCAGCCAGTCCAGGCTTTTGGTCGCCGCATCTTTGACCTCGATGTGGCCCATACCATACGCCTTAACTGTCATCGGCTCGTGCATAAACGGTAGTGCGATGCGATACGACAGATTGATCATGTGGGCAACGGTGATGTGGCGGAAATCCACGGCTACCCAGATGTTGCGCCTGTTGCTTTTGGCCTGTGCAAGCATGTGAGCCACTTGCTGCTTGTACTGGCTTTGCGCCTCAAGATTACCTACTAAGGCCGGATAGATCGCGACATGATATACATCGTGGAGCTCAGTGTTGCCCAGGTAGGTGATCTCGAACATGGGCGTCGACGATGTATCTGACACCGATGTATCCTTTTGTTATCTCCTGGCGGGGCGCCTGGCGCAGCGCTGGATCGAGCCGGTTAGCCAGCTCAGCGCTGGTCCTGCCACAGGCGCAGCAGCTCAGCCTCACGCTCAGGCGTCAATCCCGCGCGGCGCTCGGCGTCGGCGGGCAGCGTGCGGCTCCAGGCCAGCGTGTCGGCAACCGTGGTCGCCAGTGGTCGCAGCTTCAGCCCGGCGGCCAGCGCGCGATCGATGCTCATGGCGGAAAAGCCGACCATATCCGGGTTGTCGCGAATCCACAGCGGCAGGCCGGTCCACTCCTCGACGCCCTGCGCGGCCAGAAATTCCTGGTCGGCCCAGATCCAGCGCGCATCGCTGCCGGTCGTGGTTTTGCACGTTTCCAGCACCTCCCGCAGCGTCAGACGATAGTCGGGTCCAGTCGCGTTGTAGATGCCGGTCTGCTTGCGCTCCACCAGGTCAACGATCCATTCGGCCAGATCGCGCACGTCGATCAGCTGAACATCTTGCTCGGGCGCGTCCGGCGCCAGCACGTCGCCGCCGCGCGCCACGCGATCGACCCAGTAGGTGAAGCGGTTGGTTGGGTCATGCGGCCCGACGATCAAGCCTGGACGGACGATCAGCGAGCGGCCGGGCAGCGTTTCTGTGACAGCCTGCTCACACAGCACTTTGAGCGGCCCGTAGCTTTCGCCGGTGATCTCCTCGACGCTCGGATCGTCCAGCGTGCCAAGCGGCGCGTCCTCGTTCATGCCGCGCTCTGGAAAGCTGGCATAGGCCGAGATGCTGGAGATAAAGGTGTAGTGATCGACGGCATCGGCCAGCAGCTCTGCTGATGCGCGTACCAGGCGCGGCAGATAGCCCGACGGATCGATCACCGCGTCCCAGCGCCGGCCACGCAGCGCATCGAGATCGCCGTCGCGGTTGCCGCGCAGCTGCTCTAGCTCGGGAAACAGATCTGCGTTACGCTGACCACGATTAAAGAGCGTTACCTCATGGCCGCGCGCCACGCAGGTCTCGACGATCGCTCGTCCAACAAAGACGGTCCCGCCCAGAATCAATATCTTCATGGTGTCTGCTCCTCGCATGTCTGCGGCGATAGGTTGGTTACGCGAGATCTGCGGCTACTCCGGCGCGGGTCGCGCTCACCGGTATCTCAGCGGCTATACACGATCCGATTCTTGAGCACACCCAGCCCGGCCACCTCTAGCTCGACCACATCGTCGGGCTCAAGCCAGCCGCCGACCGCCTCGGGCGTGAGCTCCAGAATACAGCCGCCGCCAACCGTTCCCGAGCCGAGCACATCGCCGGGATACAGCGTGACGTCGCGGCTGGCGTGGGCGATGATCTGGCCCCAGGTGTAGTGCATCTCCGCGAGATTACCCCGGCTGTACTCGCGCCCATTGACACGTGCGATCATCTCTAGTCGCCAGCGATCGTTGTCGTCGTTCGTGTAATTCTCTAGCTCATCCAGCGTGACGATGTACGGCCCCAGCGAGGTGGCAAAATCTTTGCCTTTGGCCGGGCCCAGCCCCACGCTCATCTCTTCGGCCTGCACATCGCGCGCGCTCCAATCGTTCATGATCGTAAAGCCGGCGATATACTCGGACGCGTCCTCGGCGTCGATGTTGCGGCCTTCGCGCCCGATCACACAGGCCACCTCCAGCTCGTAGTCGAGCTGCTCGGTGCGTGGTAGCGGCACGAGATCGTCGGGGCCGAGGATCGCCTGGTGATTGGCGAAGTAAAAGACCGGCGCGCGATACCACGCAGCTGGAACCTGTTGTCCGCGCTGTTTGCGTGCCGCCGCCACATGCTGCTCAAACGCGAAAAAGTCACGAACTGAGCGCGGACGCGGCAGTGGTGCCAGCAGCTTGACCTCGGAGCGCGGCAGCAGCAGATCCAGCCCGCCGATCGAGATCGAGCCGGACAGATCGACCGCATTGGGATCGCTCTCATCGCTTACCACGTCGACGCTGCCGCCGATCTGCTCCAGCACCGCGCTGACGATCTCGGCCGCGCCGTCGACGCTAATCCCGAGATCGTCGCCGGTCAGCACGCGCAGCATATCGATGCGCTCGTTCTCGGTATCCTCGAACGCCAGTGGCGCGGCTGCTTGCAGATCGACCACGCCAAAGGGCAGCAGCACGCCCGCCCGTGCCTCATGCGGCAGGTCGCCCGGCTGTTTGAATGTCACAAGTTTCATCGTGCTCCCATCTTCTCAGCCAATCGCTCCGGTCATCTGGCGCAGCGCCTGATTGGCCTGTTTGACGATCCGCGTCTCATCGTCGGTGAGCAGCGCGCCGTCGCGCACCACCTGGCGTCCGCCGACAAACACATGGCGAACGTCGCCGGCATGTGTAGCATACACGATCCGCGAGATCAGGTTGTGATCGCTGGCTGGCTGCACGTGTACCTGATCGAGATCCAGCAGCACCAGATCTGCCTGCTTGCCCACTTCGATCGAGCCAATCCGATCCTCCAGACCCAGCGCCGCCGCGCCGTCGCGTGTGGCCATGCGCAGCACGTCCTGGGCCGGGAGCGCCTGCGGCCCGAAGCGCGGCTTGTGGATCAGCGCCGCCAGCCGCATCTCTTGAAACGCGTCAAGATTGTTGTTACAGGCCGCGCCATCCGCGCCCAGCGAGACGCGCACGCCCTGGGCCAGCATCTCGGGAATCGGCGCGATGCCGCTGGCGAGCTTGCAGTTCGACGAGGGACAGTGCAGCACGTGCGTGCCGGTCCGCGCCAGCAGCTCGATCTCGTGCCGATCGACATGTACGCAGTGCGCGACACAGACATGCGGCCCGCTCAGCCCGATGCTGTCGAGATAGGCGATGTTGCGCAGCCCGTGCTCGGCCTCCACGATCGCAACCTCGTCGAGATTTTCCGAGGCATGCGTATGCACGCGCACATTGTAGCGCCGCGCCAGGTCGGCAACTTCGCGCAGCAGCGCACCGGTGCAGCTCACGGCAAAGCGCGGCGCGAACGCATAGCGCAGCCGCCCGGCCTCGCGATCATGCCAGCGCTCCAGCAGCAGCACGCTCTCGTCCAGGGCGTTGGCGGTCGTGTCGCGCAGAACATCCGGCGAGCGCGGATGATCCATCAGAACTTTGCCGATCGTGGCGCGAATGCCGAGATCGCGGCAGGCCTCGAAGATCGCGTCGGTATGGCGCAGAGTCGCCATATCCAGGATCGCCGTGGTGCCGCCTTTAAGCAGCTCGGCCACGCCCAGCGCCGCCGAGGCATACAGCGTCTCGGGCGTGTGCGCGGCCTCCAGCGGCCAGATAAAGCGCTGAAGCCAGTCCAGCAGCGCCACGTCGTCGGCCAGGGAGCGAAACAAAGTTTGACAAAGATGGAGATGCGTTTGGATCAGGCCGGGGATCGCGATCAGTCCGGTGCCGTCCAGCTCTTGATCGGCCGCGCCGGGAGCGGTGCCGCCGACAGTTGCAAAGCGGCCATCTTCGATCAGGAGATCGCCGTGGACGATCGTGTTGGTTGTATCGACCGTAACAATCGTCGTGTTACGGATAAGCGTCCGACTCATAAGTTTTGTAATTCCCGGCGCACAAACCGAAAGCTGGGACAAAATCGTCCCAGCCTTCGCTCCGCCGAAATGTTACAAATTCCCTCGCAATTCTTGTTCCCGCTCGATCGCTTCAAAGAGCGCCTTGAAGTTGCCCGCGCCGAAGCCGCGCGCACCTTTGCGCTGAATGATCTCGAAGAAGACGGTCGGCCGGTCTTGCAGCGGTCGCGTGAAAATTTGCAGCAAGTAGCCCTCGTCATCGCGATCGACAAGGATATTCAGCTCGCGCAGAATATTCATGTCTTCGTCGATCTTGCCCACGCGCTCCCCGAGCATATCGTAGTAGGAGCCCGGCGTGCGTAGGAACTCGACGCCATTCGCGCGCAGCGCGCGCACGGTTTGAATAATATCGCCGGTGATCAGCGCCAAATGTTGCGCGCCAGGGCCTTTGTAGTATTGTAGATACTCGTCGATCTGCGATTTCCTCTTGCCCTCGGCCGGCTCGTTGATCGGAAATTTGATGCGGCCCTCGCCGTTTTCCACAACCTTCGACATCAGCGCGCTATACTCGGTCGAGATGTCGTCGTCGGAGAAGTGCTGAAGCTGATGGAAGCCCAGCACATGGTTGTAAAACTCGACCCACGCATCCATCTTGCCCAGCTCCACATTGCCGACGATATGGTCGATCGCGGCCAGGCCGGTGGGCGTGACCGGCGGCGGATTTTTGATCGCGTGGAATTTGGGAAAGAATGTGCCGTGATACTGATCGCGCTGGATGAACGAGTGTATGGTGTCGCCATAGGCGGCGATCGAGGCTTTGATCACGCGGCCTTTCTGGCCCTCGATCACGGTCGGCTCCAGCACCGGCTTCGCGCCGCGCTTGACCGCTTCTGCAAAAGCTGAGGCTGCATCCTGCACGGTAAAGGCGATGTCTTTAACGCCATCGCCGTGCAGCTTCACATGCTCCGCGATCGGGCTGTCGGGATCGAGTGTGCCGGTAAGCACCAGACGAATATTCCGCTGCTCCATCACGTACGAGGTACGGTCGCGCACGCCGGTTTCAAGTCCGGCATATGCGATCGGCTTGAAGCCGAATGCCATTCGGTAGTAGTGCGCGGCCTGCCGTGCGTTGCCTACGTAGAATTCAACGTAGTCGATGCCCTTTAAAGGCAGAAAATCTTCATGTTGCCCACGAACCACGTCGCGTTGGGTCATCGTCATTGTGCACCTCCTTGTACACAAAACTGTAGCGTCCTGCTGCCGTTTTCTCGCAAGACTTATACCGCGCTCCAGTTGAAGAGATACTGTTACCGTACGTTGCGGGATCGTTTTATGCTCAGACCTGCATATTGGTAACATGCTATATTGTAGCAGATCTGCGCTGCACGTCTCCTATCCGCAGGTTGTATTGTTGGCACCACCCATGCTGCTGGCTTGCAACATGCCGCTTGTACGGCGCGTACTAAGCTTGGTAGATGCAAAGGATTGCCTGTATGCTGTATAGATTGATGATCATGCTGGTGCTGCTGGCGCTGCCGGCCTCGGCGCTGGCCCAAAGTTCACCCCAGCTGCACTGGGAGCGCTACGATAATATTGTCGAAATTCGGGCGGATGGCAGCGTGCAGGTGCAAGAGCAGCAGGACCTGGCTGTCGATAGCGGGACCGTACGCGGCATGACGCGGACCTTCGAGACGGGCAATAGCGGCGCGATCTCGAATATTCAGGTCTTCGAGGATGGGCAGCTGCTCACCCGTCGTGGCGATACGTCGATTCGTGATGCGGGCACCTACGCCGGCGGCGACGACGGCAGCCAGGCGACGATCCGCGTCAACTTTCGCGATCCCAGCGCCGATCGCCACAGCATCACGATCCAGTATGTGATCAATCGCACGCTCGTCGCCAGCAGCGATCGCGCGACCTTTGACTGGAACTTCTTCTGGGGCGACTCCAACGCGCCCGAGATCCGCAGCGGCAGTGTGCGCATCAGCTTTCCGGGCACGGTCGGCAGTACGCAGCTCGACGCCGATGCCAGCGGCGTGCCGGTGCGCCAATCTTCGACCAGCAACAGCGTCACCTGGGAGCTATCCCAGCGGATTCAAGGCCGCCAGCTGGGCGTGAGCGCAGAGTTTCCACGCACGCTGCTGGCGCAGACCGCGCAGTTTCGCTCGTCGGGGACCACGCGTCCGGCCGTGCCGAATACGCCGAGCAATCCTACCACCAATACGGTGCCGGGCGCTGCGGTTGGCCTCGGCATCGGCGGCGTGATGCTTTGTTTGTTCGTTGCATTCTTCTTCTTTATTGCCTTCATGATTATCCGTGCCGCGGCGCGCTCCCAGCGTCGTACGTACGGCGGGCCAACACCGGGTTACGATCAAGGCGATCCGTTTGGCTCACCTTACGGCCCGCGCCGCAGACGACGCTACGGTGGCTGGGGTGGCGGATTTTTTCCGCCGATTATCATCACACCGCCCCACCAGCCTCATCACGGCCCGTACGATAACAATCCCTCGCCCTTCGACAACACGCCCCTTGATGGCGGCATGGGCGGCGGCAGCTCGTCCTGGGGCGACTCGGGGGGCGGTAGCTCATCCTGGGGCGACTCGGGTGGTGGCAGCTCGTCCTGGGGCGACTCGGGTGGTGGCAGCTCGTCCTGGGGTGATATGGGCGGTGGCGGCGGCAGCTGGGGCGGCGGCGGCGATAGCGGTGGCGGTGGCGGCGGTGGCGGCTCCGGCGGCGGCAGCTTCGATTAGCGCCCTGGCTGCGCTAGTGCCACCTGGCTGGCTCGAACAGGGACGGATCAACCGGTGGTACACGTTGACGCCGTCCAGCGCCGATGCTACACTTCGTGTGTATCACCTAGCTTGATCAAGGATCGCAGATGAAGCGCGAAGAACTAGACAAAGCGCGCACGCCCCAGGAACTACACGCGGCCCTGGAGGCGAAGGCCAAAGAGCTGGAGCTGTTCCCGTCTTCGCAGGATAAAAGCAACGACTGGGGACCGGTCTATAGCAACGATCGCTTCGACCTGCGCATCGACAAGCATCCTGGACGCGAAGAATACACCATCATGCTGCTGCATAAGCTGCGTGCGGGCAGCTCCCTGCTCGATCATTTTCGCCGCCCATAAATCCCTGCGCCTTAAATACCACAGGGACGACAATCATCTGTCGTCCCTGTTTTTTATGTATGTGCGCCGGGTGTCTACTGCACCGATTTGCGCTGGGCGAACCGTGCCGCACGGCGCTGACGTTTGCGCTGGTGCAGAGCTACAAAATGCGGATCGGACTGCTGAAGGGTGCGGCGGCGATGCCAGGTATGGCCGGTCACCATGCCGCTCACCATCAGTGTCAGATCCGTGATCGAGGCGGCTTTATCCGCCAGCGAGACAACCCAGGCCTCACGCGTGCGGGGCTTGGGACCGAACGGGTACATGTGCGTCTCGATCGCGTGACAAACCTCGTCGCTCTCGCCTTGCGAGGCCGCCCACTGCGCCGCGATGCGGCCATGGGTCGTCAGTGTTCCCAGCCGCGAGTCGATGTCGTGGATCATCGCGGCACGAACGCAAATGCGGACATCCGCGCGCATAACTCGGGCCAGTTTATATGAAATCCTCGCCGTACGTGCCAAATGGTCGTGCTTGGAGATCGAATGGTGCATGTGCTGGTGCGTTTCGATAACTTTGGGGTGCTCTAAAAGGTCGGTAATGATACTATAGATCATCGAAGCAAGGCCCTCCCGGCGCGGGGGTGACAGTTTTCTCAGGTAGGGCCATTGTACCGACCTCGATCAGAGCGGTCAATTAACCTCAGTCCCGCTTCGGCTTAGGACTGAACAAGGTTTTTGAGACGGCCGGACGTGACCGTTGTACCGGCTGCTTGGGCGGCGGCTCGGGCTGCTCCTCGGGCACCAGATCGTTGATGGCCAGCGCGGGCGGCTGTGGTGGCTCGCGGAGACGCCGGTGAAGGTAGATAAACACATCGCGTCCGATCGCGGCCAGCGGTGCTGACAAGATCACCAGGCCCAATCCGCCGACCGAGCCGGCGATCACCAGCAGCGCCATCAAGATCGCGGCGTGGAGCTTCAGTGTATTGCCCACGATGCGCGGCACCAGAATCTGATTTTCGAGCTGCTGGATCAGCACATACAGCACGATCACCGCGCCCACCGCCGACCAGCCATCGCCGATCGCGACCAGGATCGCCGGGATTGCGCTGATAATCGGCCCGACCACCGGGATCAGCTCGCCGATGCCGGCGATGATCGCCAGCAGCACCGTGTAGCGGATATTGAAGCCGAACATGTTGAGCACGGTCAAGCCGATAAACGAGGTCGCGCCGATGATGAGTCCCAGCACCAGCTGGCCACGAATGTAGCGGCCAAACACGCCGTCGATGATCCGCCAGATGTTCCAAAAATCGGGACGGATGCGCGGGTGCAGCATCGTATCAATCGCGCGGGGCAGCTTGTTGGTATCCAGCAAAATATAGAACAAAAAGAATGGAATAATCAAAAAGCCCAGCAAAAAGGTGATCGTTTGGAAGACGCTCAGCAGCGTGTTGAGCAGAAACTCGCCGACCTGCTGCGCATAGGTGCTGGCGTTGCGCTGAAGCGTCTGCTGGGCATTGCGCACTTGCGTATTGACCTGCTCCTGAACCTCTGGTGGCGCTGAGCGCTGGAAGTCGGCGATGCGATCGTTGACAAATTGGTTGCTGCGATCGAACCACTCCGGGATATTCGAGGTGAACTGCTGGACCTGTGCGACAGTTGGCGGCACCACGAAGACCACTATCAGCTCGAACAAGATCAGGCCGACCAGATAGACGGTTGTGATCGAGGCCCAGCGCGGCATATAGCGATCCAGCTTTTTAACAATCGGCAGCAGCAGGTACGCCATAACCAGGCCAATGATAAACGGCGTGAGCGTCGCGCCGGATCGTCTGAGAATCCACACGATCACCCAGATCACGCCCGCTACCAGCGCCCAGCGAGCCAGGAGCCGCAGCAGGGCTGGCAGCTTAATATCTGACTCCGGCAGCTTAATCTCCGGCCTGCCGCCTACTTCATTCCGGCGTTCATCCACCGGCGTGCTCCTTCCTACTGGCTGTAATAGCTCACGAATGTATCTTCGCCGACCAGCTGCGTGCCGGATACGACGCTGCGGTAGATGCCGATGTTGCCGTTGTCGAGCGTCTGCATCTCCACTTTGCGGCCGTCGGGCGTGCCGTAGATGATCACCGTCTGGCGCTTGGCGGCGAGATCGGTCTCGACTTGGATCAGAATGTAGTGCTCGGTGTTGTTGCGAAACTTGAGATCCGGCCCGCCCAGCGCGATCGTGGCGTCCATGCCTGGCGGCGCGTCGACCTCGTACCAGGGCAGGCGCCAGGTATGATTGTGCCGCTCGACGATCTCAAGGCCACTCCAGAACGCCGCGCGAAAGACCGTCGTCGATACCTGGCAGATGCCGCCGCCTAGCGAGGGCACTACCACGCCGGCCTCGATCGCCTCGCCCCAGCGATAGCCTTTTTCCCAGGTGATCTCGCCCACGGTTCCCGTGAACGAGAAAATATCTCCCGGAGCAATAAGCACGCCATCGATGTCGTTACCGCCGGTCTGCACATTGGCATCGCGATCGATCGACGAGTAGGTAGTGAACTGAGACTCGCCGCGTCCAAGCTCGGCCAGTAGCCCAAGCTGCTCGGCCTCGCCCGGCGCCGGCTGGATCTCGCGGATCGGCAGCTCCAGCGCTGGTGTGTTGTCGCGCACAGCCGCCACGATCGCCTGTGTCGCCGCCTCGCGAGCCAGCTCACGACCAGCTTTGCCGGGAACGAGCGAGCGAATCCGATCGCCGTTGCGCTCAAGCAACGAAGGCTGCGGCGCGACCGCAATCTGGGCCGCGATCGGCTCAAGCTGCTGGCCGATCAGCATCGCGCTGGGCTGCAAGGCCGACGGATCGATCACGCCCGCTGTATCTACCAGCAGCGACCGATCCAGGCTCCATTGCTGCTCGCCGAGCCGGATGTCGAGCGGCTGCGCGGCGATCGCCTCCAGGTGCTGGCGTAGCGGCTCTAGCTGCGCGACGGTGCGCGTGGGCGGCACTGTCAGGAGCGCTGCGGTCAGCGGCTCGAAGGTATCCTCAGGCTGCCAGGCGCTCCGGCTGAGCTGATCGGCGACCTGTTCAGCCAGCTGATCTTGATCGATCCGCTGGCCGCTCTGCTCGGGTACGATGGTCCAGCCCTGCTCGGTGCGCAGCACATGCGCATCGATGCGCTCGCGGCTGACCTCGGCGGCAATGCCGGCCACAAACGTTTTAAGTGCGTCCTGCTCGATCAGCGGCGCGCTGACGCTGTACTCCTGGCCAAGAAACGAGCGCATCCGCGTTCCCGTGCGTGACCAGAACGACGGATCGTGGCCGTATGCCAGCGCCGCCTGAATCAGATCGGTCGTATCCGCCCGCAGCAGCGTGCTCGCAGGCGTGCTCCAGGTTCGATCGCCCACACGCACCTCGACCAGTCGCGCTGCTGTTGCGTGCTGCCGCTGCTCGATCGTGCTCGCCACCTCGTCGGCGCGCAGATGTCCAATGTCGAGCTGACCGATATGCACGCCGGGCAGCGCTCGATCGCGATAGGCCAGATCGCTGCCCAACACCAGCAGCGCCAGCGAGCCCGCGCCTGCCATGCCGATCAGCTGCGCGCGCTGAAGGCGATACGGTCGGCGGGTTGAGTGGCGGCGTGGTGGCGCGACCGTATGCGGCTGAGCGGCTTGCAGGTATTCGATCCAGCGCAGGCACATGCCATGTCGCGCGCCGGTCTGGGTGTCGGCGAGGGCGCGCCACGCCTCGATCGAGCGTGAGTCGGCTTGCACTGCGCGGCGGAAGAAGGTTTCGGCGGCGTGATGATCGTCGGTGGTGAGCGCTGCGTAGCCGGCGGCCAGCAGCTGCTCGACGCTTGTCAGGCTTGGCGATGAAGATTGATTGACGCGATCGGTCTGCATGGGCGCTATTTCTCTCACGACTTTGAGTAGCAGTCAGTATAGGCAACGCCCGAATGCATGTCAATCGGTTAAATGCGCAACAGGACCGAGTAGCTCGATCCTGTCGGTGAAAAATGATGCCGTTCGGTGCGCTAGCGCTCGCGAAACTCCAGCGTATCGCCGATCTGTGTGTTGCTGGCCGCGATGCTGCCCGTCGGTAGCTCGATCGTGCGTTTGGCGCGCCGTGCTCCCGCATAGGGCCGGTTCGGCGGCATGGCCGGCACGATGCCCACGACGCGGTTCTCCCGATCGACAAAGATTA
>DASWTW010000553.1:0-42815 GCA_036401895.1 Herpetosiphonaceae bacterium
GCACCGCGCTGGCTGAGCAGGCCGGCATTCATGATCTGATGCTGCCCGGCTCGCGGCCCTCCGAGACGCTACAGCGCCGGATCGAGCTGCGCCAGGTCGGCACCAGCCGCGAGCAGCCGAGCAGCCGCTGGTCGCAGCCCGCGCTCTATGGCGGGAATCAGGATGCAGAAGCCTCCGCGTCGCCCGAGCCAGCCTGGAGTGAGGCCGCAGCCGAAGCCGCGCCTGCTGCGACGATGACCGCGCCGCCCGTGGATGGCGAGCATGGTGTCGACACAGATCGCGACGAGGCCGATGATCTGCCGCCCGAGGCCGCTCCCCGCTTCCAGCCTGCCGCCGCTCCGACACGCCAGGATGCGCCGATCTCCCAGCCGAGTGTGCAGGCTCCGGGAACAGCGCCGCTGCCGCCCAAAGCCGGGCCGACGCGCCTGCCGCCGCTGCGAGTCGTCGGCCAGGTCAGCGAGACCTATATCGTCGCTGAGGCGCCCGATGGCTTGTATCTGGTCGATCAGCACGCCGCTCATGAGCGCGTGGTCTTCGAGCGCCTGATGAACGATCGGGGCAGCCAGCAGATCGATAAGCAGCATCTCCTGCTGCCCGTGTCGATTGATCTGCCGCCCGGCATGGCGACTCTGCTGCTGGGCAACGCCGAGCTGCTGGACGAGTGGGGCTTTGAGCTTGAGGACTTTGGCAGCGGAACGCTGCGGGTGCGCTCGGTGCCGCACGGCCTGCGCGAAGGACAGGTTCCAGAGGCGCTGTATGAGCTGGCCGATCATCTCGGCGAGGTCAGTGGCTCCACGCCCGAGGATTGGCGCGAGAAGATGCTCACCACGATCGCCTGTCACTCGGCCGTTCGGGCCGGGCAAACGCTCTCGCATGAGGAGATGCGCCAGCTCCTACAGCAGCTTGAGCGCTGCGCGTTTCCGCGCACCTGCCCGCATGGACGGCCGACTGCGCTGCTGCTGAGCCAGTCGCAGCTTGAGCGGCAGTTCGGACGCAAGGGGTAGCGAGAACAAAGAAACAAGCGAACAAGCGAACAAAAAAGTACCGAATTTTCCCCTTCTCCTGTCGCAACGGGAGAAGGGGTGGATGCGCAGCAGCCGGGGATGAGGGCCAGGCCCCAAACAAACAGGGAACAAGGTACGTTTTGTGCCTGATTGTTCCCTGTTCTTTGTTTTTTTGATCTTTTGTTCCTTCGTTTACCCGACCAGCTTCTGCACTTCCGGTCCCAGCTCCTCAAAGGTGATGCCGCCCTCAAAGCGTCCCGCGATATTGCCATCTTTGTCGACCAGGAACAGCCAGGGCTCGGTCTTGAGGCCCCACTCCTGCATCGCCGGCACTTGCTGTAGCTTCTCGAACGGATACTGGTAGATCTCGACATGGACTGAGTTCAGCTTGTCGCCGAAGGTGTCGGTGAGACGGCTCAGCACGTCGACGCCAGGGCCGCAGACGGCGGTCTGGCAAAAGCCCGGAGTGGCAAACAGGATCAGGCTGGGCTTGCCGCTGGTCACTGCCTGATCGATCGACAGCTGGTAGAGCCGCGTGTCGGGCGCGGTGTCCGAGGTGATCGTCAGAATGTCGTCGACATCCTGGGCGGTCGGCGTTTTGCTCCTGGGCGCCGGCGCCCCGAGCTTGGCCGCCGAGCCCTGCGGCGCGACCTCAAGTTCCATGCGCTTGCTGGTAGCCGCCTGATTCGGCCGCTGCGTCTCGATCTCCACGCCCCAGGTTCCAGCCGCGTCAAAGGTCGGCTTGACGATAAACGTTCCGCGCGGTCCGAGTCCCTCGCCGTAGTAGCGCGCCTCTTCCTCGCCGACGAGCGTCGGCTCCTGGCCGGTCAGCTTGTAGTAGCGCACGTGGACCTTGGTCGCGGCGGCATCCGGGATCGGCACATTGTTTTCCAGCAGGCCGAGCGCCAGCCGATTCGGCCCGACAACAACTTCTGATGTTGCCAGCACAGGCTGGAGACCGCCGCTCTGAGCCGTGGTGGTTTGGGCGGCGCCGGCGCTGTGATCGTGGGGCGTATTCGCAACCGCGCCAAAGCTATCGTTATTGGTTGGCTGTCCGCACGCGACGAGCAGCGCGACGAGCGCGCAGATCATCCCGAGCTTACGAAGTGACATATTGATTCTCCGGTAAGGACATGATGAATGTGCTAGACTCTACATCATGATCAAGCATTTCAACGATCGAAAGAGCATTGTACACCGGATTCTACGGCTGATGCCGGTGATAGGATTGCTGGCGCTGCTGGTTGGCTGTACAGCTTCGACCGCGCAGCCGAGCCAGCCGGTTGTCGGCGCTGAGGCGCCCGATTTCACGCTGCCGGCGCTTTCCGGCGAAACGCTGCGGCTCTCGGAGCTGCAAGGACGCGTCGTGATCATTAACTTCTGGGCCTCGTGGTGCCAGCCCTGTGTCAACGAGACGCCGCGCCTGGTGAGCTGGTACGAGCAGCACAGCGGTGATGGACTCCAGGTTATCGGCGTGGATACGCTGTATCAAGACTCGCGGGAATCCGTGGAAACCTTCGCGCGTGAGTATCAGGTCAGCTATCCTGTGCTGCTCGACGAGGTGGGCGATATATCCCGGCAGTGGCAGGCGCGACAGCTACCGCGCTCCTATGTGGTCGATCGCGAGGGCGTGCTGCGCTTTGTGAGGATCGGCGAGCTGACCGAGCGTGATTTCGAGCAGCAGGTTCGGCCGCTGTTGGAGCAGGCGCAGGACGGCTAGCGGCTGTGCCCGTACCTGTCACACGGCGCAGCTATCTTTGGATCAACCAGCCGCAGCAGAAAGGCCCGGCTGTTCAAACCAAGGAGGTCTGGAATGGCTAAGAGTACTGCGACGACTGTTCAAGAGTATCTGGACGAGCTGCCGGACGATCGCCGCGCCGTGCTGTCGGCTGTGCGCGAGACGATTCTGCGTCATCTGCCGGCGGGCTATCAAGAAACGATGAACTGGGGCATGATCAACTACGAAATTCCGCTGGCGCGCTATCCCAATACCTACAACCGCCAGCCGCTCAGCTATGTCGCTCTGGCTGCGCAGAAGAACTACTATGCGCTATATCTCTCGAACGTGTACGGCGATCCGCAGCAAGAGGCGCACTTGAAGGAGGCGTTTACTCAGGCCGGCAAGAAGCTGGACATGGGCAAATCCTGTCTGCGCTTCCGCTCCCTCGCCGACGTGCCCTGGGACGCGATCGGGGAAATTGTCGCCAGCGCCACGCCGGACGACTACATCCGCACGTACGAGGCGGCCCAGCAGCGGGAGCGCGCATAATTCAGGCTGAGATGCAGGATGAGCAGCGCGATCAGCCCCTGGTAGCTAGTGGATCGTGAACTGGAACGACAGCATACTGTGATCCGAGGCCGCCGCGTTGACCAGCACGTCCTGCCGGGCTGCGCTGCCGCCGCGCACATAGACTCGATCCAGCTCATGGCCGCGCACCGCCTTGATGCCGGGCGGGAACAGTATGTGCGACAGGCCGATGCTGCGCGCCACCGCTTCTAAGATCCGCACGCGGCCCTTTTCCCAGGTATTGAAATCGCCGACGAGGATGATCGGTCCTTTGTGATGCCGCAGCTGAGCCTCGAATTGCAGCATCTGATCCAGAAACGGCCGCCGCAAGCGAAAGTTAATCCCGTGGCTGTTGAGCACCAGCAGCGCGTCGTTGGTGGGACAATCCGGCTGGTCGATCGGATAGTAGGTACACATAGCCGTCTTGGGCGTTCTGGTGACCGGCTCAAGGTAGCGCGAAAGCAGGAACTGGGTCTTCATCGCGCGAACCGACGAGACTGTACAGACACCGGTGGGCGCTTCCTGGTTAGGCCGCGTATAAAAGCTCACCGCCATGCCCGCATCGCGGCCCGCAAACAGCTCACGATGCGAGGCTTCTAGAATCGGATCATGACGAAACTCTTGCAGCAGGATCAGATCGGCGTTGGCCGTACGCTCGGAAAGCACATTGTAGTAGCGCTCGCGCTTGCCCTTGAAAGTATTCCAGACCACAACGCCCAGCGGCGTGTCGCGGCAAAAAAAGGGCTTTTGCGCCTGTGAAGCGATCGAAAAAAATTCCAGCCCTTCGCTTGGCTGCTCCGGCCGGAAGCGGTAGGTAAAATCTGTAAACCGTCGCTGCACGATATCACCCATCTTACGATATGCGCTTGGATAGGAAGCTCACGGCTTTATGCGAGGCAGCCTTGCCACAGCTTCCGCACCTGCATCGTGCAGTAAGTATGCCATTGATCGGCGGATCGAGGGCTGGTTTGGGGGGATTAAATCCGGCGTGCGGCGCTAGCGGGCCTCAAGCCGCACGTCTGTCTCGCTGAAATACGGCTCTTCCAGCTGAAGCGTGACATGCTCAATCCCAAAGCGAGTATGCAGCAGCTCGCGCAGCTCTACCAGCAGCCGCTGATGCTCGGCGCAGCTCGGCGCTTGCTTCAGCCGTACATGGCCGCTCAGCGCCACAAAATTCGATGCCACGCTCCAGATGTGTAGGTCGTGAACATGATCGACGCCGTCGACGCTGTCCAGCGCTGTATGCACCTTGGCCACATCGATCGAGGCCGGCGCGGCTTCCAGCAGCACATTGACGGTATCGCGCAGCAGCCGCCAGCCGCTCCACATAATCAGCAGGCTGATCAAAATGCTGAGCAGCGGATCGGCCAGGTACCAGCCGAAGGCCCACATCAGCACGCCCGCCGCAATCGCTCCCACCGAGCCGAGCGCATCGCTCAGCACGTGCAGATAGGCGCTGCGGACGTTGAGGTTTTCGCCGCTGGAGCGCATCAGCACCAGGCCCGAGATCAGGTTGGCCACCAGGCCCAGCGTCGCGATCACCAGCATCGGCGCGCTTTCCACCTCCGGCGGCGACTGAAGCCGCCCGAGCGCCTCGTAGACAACATAGATCGACAGCACCATCAGCGACAGGCCATTGATCAAAGCTGCCAGAATCTCGGCGCGGTAAAAGCCGAATGTGCGCTGCGGTGTAGTCGGACGCGCCATCAGCCAGGCTGCGCCCAGACTCAGGCCCAGCGCCGCGACATCGGTCAGCATGTGCCCGGCGTCGGCCAGCAGCGCCAGACTGCCGGTGATGATTCCGCCGATCACTTCCATGATCATCAGCCCGGCGGTGATGATCATCGCGATCGTCATGGCGCGCGTGCTGCCGCCGTGATGATGCGCATGGCTATGGCCGTGATCGTGATGGCTATGGCTATGGCTGTGATCGTCGGCGCAGGCAGCGCGCATCGGTGCAGCACAGGTGCCTGGCCCAAGGCCGCAAACTCCTCGATTGTGATGTTGTTCGATCATGTATGCTCGTCCGCTCACTGATGGGCTTGATGCGCCAACCCTTGCTCGATCAGGCTGCGAATATGCTCGTCTTCCAGCGCGTAGAACACGTGACGGCCGACCTTGCGCCGACGCACGATGCGCAGCGCCCGCAGCAGCCCAAGCTGGTGCGAGACCGCCGACTCGCTGATGTCGACCAGCGCCGCGAGATCGCAGACGCACAGCTCGGCCAGCGCCAGGGCGTGCAGAATCCGCACCCGCGTCGGATCGGCCATCGCCTTGAAGGTTTGGGCGAGGCGATCGCTGGTGGCGGGTGAGATCAGCGCCTGCTCCACGGGGACGAGCTGTTGCCCGGAAAGATTTGTGCTTACGTCGATCTTGACGGTCGGTCGTTCCATAGCAAACACCTGAATACTTGCTCAGATATTCTGTATTAAACCGCAGTCTGAGCCGATTGTCAACCGGGGAATCTGCTTATCTCCGGTATTCAAATGATCACAGGAGCAGCGGATGTGCAGCAAGTGAGGCGGAGAGGCAGATTCCCGAGTTGTGCAGAGCGCTAGCGAACGAGCTGCTCAAAGCCCTGCGGTGGCGGATTGTCGTAGGTTTGTTCGAGCTTGGAGCGGAAATAGCGGCGGCGCGTGGCCTGATTCGGCGCAGGTGGAGTCGTGTTGATGCGCTGGGGCTGCTGCGGGCTTGAGCTGCCGGCCTTGCCATCGTCGGTCGCGACTGGAAAACGTTCGCGGTAAGTGTCGGCGTTGCTGCTATCGACCAGCACCAGCGAGTCGAGGATCTGCTTGATCATGGCTTCGCGCTCGGTCTCGTTGGCCAGCGCGTGCCACAGATACAGCTGCATCGCCTGATACGGGGTATCTTCCAGAACAAACCAGGCCATCGTCGCCTGCGGCAGATCCAGCGTTTGCAGCGTGTAGCTGCCGTGCGCGAACGTGCGATCCAGCTCTTGCCACGGCACCGCCCGAAACGATATACGCGGCGTTACGATCGCGACTGTACTCCACTCGCTCTCGTACATCTGAAGCGTCGCCGCGTTGATCCCGCTGGTGCCGCGCAGATGCGCGATCAGCGGCTCGCCAGGCGTGAACTCGGGCACCGGCAGCACGCCGAAGCGCACGGCGGTCTCGATATCGAGATTCGTTCCGCCGTACAGCACCAGCTGGCGCGGATCAACCTGGGTAACAACCGTGGTGCGCGGCGTGAGCTGAAAGGTATTCGGCTGAATCGCGCTGCGCGGCAGCACCTCGACGACTTCAGCCTCCCAGACGCGCTCGGTCTGGCTGTTACCGGCGATATCCGGCGCGACCCGAGCTTCTAGCAGGCTCAGCGTTTCACGATCGATCGTCAGGACCGTGCGGCTGAAGCCTGGCCGGACGCTGGACAGCACATAAGCCTCACGGTCGCGCTTCGTTGTGGTGCCGAGCAGCACCGATTTGCTCTGCCGTGCCTGAGACAGCAGCGTCAGATCCATGTATTCTTGATTGACCGGCGTTTCGCTGAAGCTGCCAACAAATGGAAGTTGACGTAGCAGCGGCATCAGTCGGGCGATCTCGCGGTTGCGGACCAGCACATTAAGCGGACGGCCCGACCCATTGTTGAACTCGTACGCGATCCACGTCTCGCCATCGGTTGCCAGATCAAAGACCGGCGGGGTTTGCTCCGGGCGACGCACGGTGATCCGCAGTTGCTCCGCGCGATAATCGTACCAGCGCTCGACGACAACCGCGTTTTTATCTTGGCCGACGCGAACGCGCTCATGCAAAACACCGCTCCGTCCAGGCTGGCTGGCAAATCGATTGAGCGCCTGGTCGAGCAGCTCTGTGGCATTGGGCGGAGCAGCCGCCCGCGCAGTCTCACTGATCGTGCTTGGGGACGGTATCAATATTCTGATCAGGATGACAAGCGCTACAGCCGCGACCAGCGCCGGCTTCCAGTATCGACGGATCTGCTCCTGCCGGCGCAGCTTTTGCCGCCTGTCGATCAGCTGCACGAAGTTCTGCGGCAGCGGCGCGCGGAAAAAGACGTTCAGCGCTTTGCGCAGCAGGGCTACGGTCTGGCGCAGGCCCGTGACACGCCGGCGACACGCCTCGCAGCCCATCGTGTGCATCCGAATATCGCGTCCGATCTGCGGGTCGTTCGCCTCCAGCAGATCCGGGGCAATCTCCCGGCACTCGTCGTGTTTGCCGCCCGGCTCCACGATCCGCAGGCCCTCGCCGATATAGCTGATCAGCTCCCGAACACGCTCGTCCATATTGGTCGTGCCGGTCCAGGCATCCAGATCATCGCGGCGCACATCCCAGAGCAGATAGAGCGCCAGCCCGATCCGCTCCTCGGCGTCCCACTCGCCCAGCACGGAGAGCAAACGATCGGCCTGCTCGCGGCGCAATCCCAGCCGCAGCCACTCGCTCGGGCCGCACGCTCCCGGCCAGCTCAGCCAGCCCTGCGGCAGTCGATCGACCAGCAGTCGTAGCGCCGCGCCCTCGGTGGCGGGAGCCTGCGCCAGAACATCGGCGGTCAGCACAGCAGCGCTGTCGGCGTCGCCAACCGCAATATGGGCAAGTTTGAAGAGCTGGGGAGCATTGGCAAGCAGTGACGGCGCGATCTCGACCTGCGGTCCAGCGGGGAGCTGTCGCAGCGCGCTCATGAGTTGAACGGCTCGTTGTCGCAGCATCGCGATCCGTCTATTCATGAGCTAAGTATACCAAGGTTTGCAAGCTAGCGAGAACCAAGAACCAAGAACCAAGAACCTAGAACCAAGGAGGAACAAAGAACAAAGGGCAGAGAACAGCGTACCGCTAGTCCCCTCGCCTGTCGCAACCGAGGTCGAAGCCGACCGAGGTTCGGGGAAGGGGTGCCGAACACCGTGAGGCGGGGTGAGGGCCAATCGAAAGAACAAGGGAACAAACGAACCAACCAAAAACTATTTTGTTCCTTTGTTCGCCTGTTCTTTTGTTCGCTCGCATCCCTGCGGGCCACCTCTCACGCGTCGGAGATGTCGATCTTGTTGATCAGCGTCTGGTGGACCGGGCAGCGCTTGGCGATCTCTTTGAGCCGCTGGCGCTGGTCATCGTCGAGGTTGCCCTTGAACGCAATCTTCACCTTGATTCGATCGAGCTTGACATCCTTATCGACGCACTCCTCGCAATCGTGGGCATAATCTTTGGAGTGCGTCAGGTCAACCTCAACGCCCTGAAGATCCCAGCCTTTGCGCTGCGCATACATAATGCAGGTGATCGCTTTGCACGAGCCGAGCGCGCCGAGCAGCAGCTCGTAGGGATTGGGGCCGGTATCATCGCCGCCGACGTCCAGCGGCTCGTCGGCAAAGACCACATGATCACCGGCGATAATCTGCTGCTGGTAGTTATTCGTACTGCGAACAGTGACAGTCGTACTCATGCTCGATTCCTTCCAAAAAATAGGCGTCGGCGGCTAAAGTTTGGGCGCAGGCGAGTCCCTGGGTAGCCTGTGAGAGATTAAATTATAGCTGAACGTGCGATCCGCAAGCGGCATCACCTGCGATGCCGCTTGCGCTGAAAGCAAGTGAATGGGCGGGTTATTCCTGCGGCGCGCCGTTCATCGGCTCGGCGTTGGCGGCCGGAGTCTCCGGGGCGGGCTGCGCGGGCGCTCCGTTGGCCAGCAGCAGCATGGTCTTGGGCGTCAGCGACATGACCAGCCGGCCACGACCGGCCTGCGGACGTCCGTCGATGTCGATGCGGATCATGCCGCCTTTTTTGAGCAGAATGCCGCGCTCGTCGGCGTTGATCAGCCGGGCGGCTAGCGCGGAAAAATCGGGCTCGTGGCCGACCAGCATGACGGTTTCTTGCGGGTAGCGCCGCAGCAAGCGCTGGAGATCGTCCAGGATAGCGCCGGGCTGTAGCTCGTTTGCTATCTCAAGCGGAGCGCCCAGCGCCGGCGCGACGATCTCGGCGGTCTCTCTGGCGCGGACCAGCGGACTGGTCAGGATAACATCGGGCTTGATGCTCAGCCGCTGCATCGCCTGTGCGATCTGGCTAAGCTGGCTGCGGCCCTCCTCGGTCAGCGCACGATCGTGGTCTTTGACCGACCCGTGGGCCGGCTCGGCAATTCCATGCCGCATGAAAAAGATCTTCATAGCCGTGATTCTGTCCTCAGTAACAATAACACGTAACCGAATAGATCGTATTCAGTATAAACCCCAGGACATCTTCGTCAAACGCTCACAGAAAAGCTACTGTCGGCATGAATAACATAACTTTTCTATCCCGTTTATATTCGCAGCGTCGAGAATATTGTGAGCAGCATTGCTTGTACATGTTTGGATGCCGGCCTAGCCGACGGGATTGGTCTCCGTGGAATCAGCAGGCGTCTGCCGTCCCACGCCGATCAGGTAGCTGTAGAGCGCAAGTCCCGTGCCGAACGATACCGCCAGCTTGAGCCAGACCGGCAGATTCGAAGGCGAGATAAAGGCCTCGATCGTTCCGGCGATCATCAACAGCGGCACACAGCCGATCATGATCACGATCGCGCGCTGGGCCGCCATGCGCAGCGCCGCACTGCGTGACAGCAGGCCCGGATGCAGGATCGCCCAGGCCAGCTGCAAGCCCGCGCCGCCCGCGAAAAAGATCACGCTCAGCTCGATCGAGGCGTGGGCCGCGATAAAGCCCCACAGCCGGCTGCTGAAGCCATAGAACGCGCTCAGACCCGCGATCACGCCCAGCATCAGGCCGTTAAAGACCATCGCATAGATCGTAAGCAGGCCCAGCAGCATACCACCGGCGAAGGCCTGGATTGTCACCAGAATGTTGTTGCTGGCGATCAGCGCCGCGTTGCCGCCGCGCGCATTGTTGATGTCCAGCCACCACTCTTCCTGGTTCTTGATCTGATCGGCGATATACTCCGCGCCTGGAAAGAGCAGACCGGCCTGGCTCGGATCGTTGTAGGCGACCAAGAACGAGATCAGCGCCGGCAGCGCGAAGAAAAGAAACGCCACGATCGTGAAGGGCAGCGTTTTGCGCCAGGTCTGCGGAAACGTCAGCAGCACAAAATCCCGCAGCCGCGCCCAGGTCGTCGCCTCGTTCTGATAGACCGCGCCGTGCGCTCGCCCGACCAGCCCGTTCAAAAATTCGGTGACGCGATGGCTGGGAAAGTCGCGGCGCGCAACCGCCAGATCCGAGGTTGTCTGCCGGTACAGTCGGCCCAGCTCGTACAGCTCCTCGGCCGTGAGCGAAGCCAGCCGCGCCGACTGGGCCTTGCTCAATAGCTGTTCTAGTCGCTCCCAATGGGGACGTTTGGCATTGATAAAATCTTCTGCTACCATGTATGATCCTCAGCACATGTTCTCGGCTGCGCCTCACGTAGCATACTATAGCCGCCGCCGAGCTTCAAGGGTACTATCGGCATGGCGCGAACGCCACCCAACGAACTGGACATTTATGCTTGACGACAGCTTGTACACCGTCGAAACGCCCGAGCAGATCGAGCTTGCCTACGATGTCGCGGGCATCGGCTCGCGGTTTCTCGCGGCGCTCATCGACCATATCATCATCGCGGTGATTCTTTCGTTCTCCTGCATCGGCGTATCGCTGGCGGCCGATCAGCTGGCGCTGGGCCTCGACGAAAATATTGTGCTTGGCCTGTTTGCGATCGGCATCTATCTCTCGCTGTGTGCGTATTTTATCTTCTTCGAGACGGTTTGGAACGGCCAGACGCCAGGCAAGCGCGCGATTGGTCTGCGCATGGTGCGTACCGGCGGCCGGCCGCTGGGATTTTTTGGCAGCACCGTGCGCAACTTTATTCGGCTGGCGGATTTCCTGCCGGTTCTGTATGGCATCGGCGTAATCGTAATGTTCATCGATCGACGCTCCCGGCGGCTGGGCGACATGGCAGCCGGCTGCATCGCGGTTCGTGAGCGTCAAGCGATCACGCTGGCGAGTCTTGCGGCTCCGACGACCAGCGAGCGGGCGATTGTTGCGGCGGCCGAGCGGATCACCATTCCCAATCTGAGTGCGGTTCAGCGCGAAGACTATGATATTGTTCAGGAATATCTGCGCCGCAGCCTAAGCTTGAGCGTTCCGGCTCGTCAGCGGCTGGCGCTCCAGCTGGTCGATGGTTTGCAGCGCCGGCTGGGCTATCCTATCCGCACCGAAAACGGGATGGCGCTTGGGCTTTACGATGCCGAGACCTTTTTACGACTGGTCGCGGCGGAGTACCAGGCGCTCGATCGCATCGGACGCGAGCCGGTCCAGAGCTAGCCGCCAGCGCTCAGCGTGTGCTCCCGGCGATCTCGGCTAGCGCGCGATCGAGCAGCACGGGATCGTCAGCCGGCAATTGGACGCAGCATGGCAGTCGCTTGAACCACATGTCCTGCTTGCGAACAAACGCGTGCGTGTTGAACTTCAGCCGCTGGATACACTCGTCGAGCGGCGCGGCGTGCTCGAAGTGCGGCCGAAACTCTTTGTAGCCCAGGCTCGACATTGCCGGCAGCGTCCAGTCGTAGCCGCGCTCCAGCAGGCCGCGCACCTCTGCCACCAGCCCGGCCGCGATCATCGCGTCGACGCGCTCGTCGATCCGCCGGTAGAGCGTGGGTCGATCGAGCACCAGCCACAGTGTCACGATCCGGTACGGCGGCGGAGTTTTGGTCTGCTGTGTCGAGATCGGCGCTCCGGTGATCTCGAAAACTTCTAGCGCGCGGATGATCCGCCGCCGGTTGTTCGGCTCGATCTTGCCGGCGGCCTCGGGATCGAGTGTGCGCAGCCGCTGGTAGAGCGCGATCGTGCCCTGCGCGTCGGCCTCAGCCTCAAGGCGGGCGCGAACCTCGGGCTGCGGCGGCACGCGGGGAATATTCCAGCCCTCAAGCACGGCAGCCGCGTACTGGCCCGTGCCGCCGACCAGCAGCGGCAGATGGTGCTGCGCGGTGATCCGGTCGATCGTGCTGAGCGCCTGCTCCTGGTAGACCGCCAGCGAGTACGGCTCGTCCGGCGCGATCATATCGATCAGATGATGCGGCACAGCGGCCTGCTCAGCGGGCGTTGGCTTGGCGGTGCCGATGTCCATGTAGCGGTAGATCTGGCGCGAGTCGGCGTTGACGATCTCGCCGCTGAGCCGCTGCGCCAGCGCGATCGAGAGCGCGGTCTTGCCCACGGCGGTCGGCCCAACGATTGCGACGAGTGGCGGTAGAGCGTGTTCGTTCATGGGCGCAATTATACGTGCTTGCCGAGGTGATCGGGAACGAGGAAAGGAGACGAGCGATGATGCTGAATGAACAGATCGAGGAGGCGCTGGCGCAGGTTGCCTGGCGCTACGGGGCCGATCTCCATGCGCTGCGCTCGGCGCTGAGCCACGAGTCGGCGGAGGAGCTGGCGCGGGCGCTGGGTATCGACGCGGCGGCAGCCGAGGCGCGCATGGCGCGGGTTAGCCGCTCGGTGAGCGTGCAAAGCGATTGGGGCGCCGGCTGCAAGCTGCTGACCGATGATGTGCAGCAGGAGCTGCTCGCGGCGATCGCGGCGTGGTAGGCGGGATCATCGGGGTGCGGGGAAGGAGCCCCGATGGTAGTCGAAGTGATCAGGCGATCGCCAGCGCTGGATGCATCTCAGGCAGCACCAGCGACTCGGGCGCGGGCATGCCGGTCGGCAGCTGAATCTCAAAGGTCGTACCGCTGCCGAGCGCGCTCTGCACGCCGATTGAGCCGCCCTGAACCTCGGTAAACGTTTTGCAGATCCACAGCCCGAGCCCGGTTCCCGGCTCTCCGGCCGTCCCCTGCCGCCGCTCGGTGGTAAACGGCTTGAACAGGTTCTTCAACACCGACTCATCCATGCCCATGCCGGTATCGCGCACCGTCAGGCTAACCCGATCGTCCTCGACTCTAGCCCTGAGCTGCACGGTGCCACCCTCGGGCGTGAACTTCAGCGCGTTCTGGATCAGATTATTCAACACCTGCTCGGTCTTGGCGACGTCGATGCACAGCATCTGGCGCGGATCGGCGCTATTCGAAAGCAGCAGATGAACGCCTTTGTGACCGGCACGCAGCTGGTGATTTTTGACTGTGCCTTCCAGCAGCTCGCGCAGAGAGATTGCGCTGCGCTGGACATCGAGCCTGCCGGTATCGGAGCGAGCGAGCGTCATCAAGCTATTCATCAGCTCGATCTGGCGATCGGCAGCCGTGCGTATCATGGTGTTGAAGGTGTGAATCTCAGCGGTATTGGCCTGAGGATTTTTGAGCATCATGTCGATCATCTGGCTGGCCAGAATGATGTTGCTCAGCGGAGCGCGGGTGTCGTGCGAGATCACCGAGAGCAGATCGTTCTTCATCGCCAGCAGCTGGTTCAGATGCTCGATGCAAAGCTGGGTATTTTGCATCAGCCGGCCGGCCTCGTCGCTGTAAGTCATCGGCAGCGACGGCATGGTTTGATGGCGGGTATAGCGATCCAGCGCCTCGGCCGTCACAACGATCGGTGCCAGCAGCTGCTTTTGGAACAAGAGCGTCAGTCCGGTACCAAACAGCGTTGCCAGCAGCCCGACGACCAGGACCGGCAGCGCCAGGGACCAGTCTTCCAGGCTTAGAACCACGTAGATCGTCATGGCGATCAGCGGCACGTGGACGCCGACGAATGCGGTGAAGAGGAACTTGCCGACGTAGCTTTTGGGCCATCGGAGGCGGGAACACCAATGGTACGCGTGCAGGAGCGATTCCATCTGTTGTCTTTCCAGCGGGGTTGAGGCGCGGTTTGCGCAGCGATTCGTATAGCTCTATGCTAAAGCGAACCAGGGCCGTAGTATAAGGACTTTGGTACTACTCCCTCACCCGTCGATAAACGTATTCTGGCCCGGATTCTTCTATTTCTATGACAAGCTGTAGTACCTAAGCGCCGGCTCGATCGGAGTGGGCGATCGCTATAGACTCGGCTGCTGCCACCAGTAGTACAGCACGATCAGCGCGATCTGAAGCAGGATGACCAGCAGGAATTTGAGGCGGAAGCTGGCTTTCGAGGTTTTATGCCGGAAGAGCAGCATCGCGAGCAGCGCGCCCACGGTACCGCCGACCAGCGCCAGCAGCAGGAGCAGGCGCTCGGGAACGCGCGTCCACGCCCAGCCGGCGATGGATTTGTCGTAGCTGTAGATCACGAACGCGACGACGTTGATCACGATCAGCCACAGGTCCGCAAGGCTAAAGCTTTCCGAGTCGGTGTAGCGGCGGAGCAGCAGCGCCAGCAGGGCAGTCAGGCCCAGCGCAAGCAGGCCAAACCACGTGCCTGCGCGCTGCCACCACGAGCGGCGCGGAGGTACGCCCGATTGGCGCTTAGGTGTGTATGGCTGCTGGCGTTGTGGTCGCATAGGCTGCCTGGTGCTACGGGCGAACAAAAGAACAAGGGAACAAGGGAACAAACAGGGTCCTGATCGTTTGTTCGCTTGTTGTTTGAGCTGGCCCTCACCCCCTGCCCCACTCCTCTGCGGGTTTCCGCCTCCACCGGGCGCCATGCCGGGCGCCCTCTGGGCATGGCACCCGGCATGGTACCCGCGATAGGCGAGGGGAAGAGCGGTACTTCCTTTGTTTTTTCAGTTCTCGGTTCTCGGTTTTGTTCCTTTGTTCTTTGGTTCTTATCGCTCGCTCGCCGGCTCCCACGGATACACAATCCAGGCGTCGGTCTCCTCGGCGTAGTATTCCGGCAGCTGGTTGGGAAAGAGCGAGGCCTTGGGCTTGTAGTGCAGCACAGCCGTCACAGGCGTGCCGCCTGCGGCCAGCACCCGGCTTTTCACCGCCGCGATCGTCTTGCCGCTGTCCCAGATGTCATCGACAATCAGCACGGTCTGGCCGTTGATGAAGGGATCGGCAGGGAATTGCAGAAACGAGGGCGTCTCGGCGCGCTGGCCAACGCCGCTATAAAACTGCACAGCGGCGACCAGGATGTTGCGAATGCCAAGGTGATAGGCGATCATCCCGGCTGGAACCAGGCCGCCGCGAGTCACCGCAAGCAGCGCGTCGAACGACTGCGTCTGCGCGGCGCGGACCAGCTGCTCGACCATCGTCTCGATCTGCTGCCAGGAAATATATTCTTTGGAGATTGACATATTGCTTAATTCCGCTCCTCTTGGATCAATGCTCGCAATTCTAGCACAGCTCTTGCTAATGGGTGGATTGTACGCGAAGGAGGAGCTGTATGGGAGAGCGAGCCGAACTTTTGCAAATTATGGCGCTGAATCTGGCGATGATCGTCGCCTCATTTTTCCCGATCCCGTATCTTGGCATTGTGCTGGCGACCGGCCGCGAGCCGCTGATCATGGTGTTGCTTGTTTCGCTATTCTATTTTGGCGTGCTGACACGTCGTGAGCGTTTGGCGCCGGTGCCAATCCGACATGAGGACGATCGACTGTACGAATGGGAGCGTGGGCGATAATCGCTGTGAGGTGAGCAGGGAGCCGCTGCCAGCAGGATGTTGCGTTGGCGTATTCACGGGTTTTGGTGCATAATAACCACCTTGAACGGGAGAACATGCGGCAGGATGCGACCTTTCGTGCCAGCGCAATCGACTCAGACGGAATTGCTGGACGACGAGGTCACCGATCAGCGGTTGCTGCGCGCAAATCTACGCGATATGGCGCAGGCCAATCGCTGGCTCGGCGCAAATCGAGCCGTGGTGCGGCAAGTTGCGGCCTGGCTAGAGGCAGTGCCGCCGGAGCACACTCCGCGCGTGCTGGATGTGGCGACCGGCGGGGCGGATCTGCCGCGTATGCTCCAACGCTGGAGCGAGCGGCATGGGCGGGCGCTGATGGTGCTCGCCAGCGATCTCAGCCGCACTGTGCTGGACGTCGCCGCGCTCGAAACGCGACATACGCCGGTTCTGCTGGTTCAAAGCGACGCGCTGCGATTGCCCTTCGCCGATGGTGGCGTGGACATCGTGACGTGTACGCAGGCACTTCACCATTTTAGCCGCGATGCTGCGGTGCGGCTGCTGCGTGAGCTGGCGCGTGTAGCCCGAATTGGCGTGATCGTCAACGACTTGCGGCGAAGTTATCTCGCCTACTGGGGCGCGCGGCTCCTCGCGTATGGTCCAGTCTCTCCTCTTTCGCGCCATGATGGGCCACTCTCCGTGCTGCGCGCATACACTCCGGCGGAAGTTTCGGCGCTGGTTCGGGATGCGGAGCTTGCTGCTCGTGTCCGCTCCGTGCCAGGCTTTCGGGTGGAGATAAAGCTTTATAGAACGGTGAGTTGAGTAGATCCAAAACGTTGCGTGACGGACAACCAACAGTTTTATTGTTAAGGTTTGCACGAATGGCAACAAAGCGACGAAAGAAGGATGAGGCGATGGCAACCACGCCCGAAACAACTGAGCAGTATGCGGGCTTGAGCCCTGAGCAGCTGATCGAGATGTACCGGCAGATGGCGCTGATCCGCGTCTTCGAGGAAAAGTGTCAGGAGATGTACACCCGCGCCAAGATCGGCGGCTTTTTGCACCTGTATGTCGGGCAAGAAGCCGTAGCGGTCGGTACGGTCGGCGCGCTGAAGCCCGAGGATCACATCATCACCCACTATCGCGATCACGGTCACGCGATTGCGCGCGGGCTGGATGTGAATCCGCTGATGGCCGAGCTGTTCGGCCGCGATACGGGCTCGGCGCGCGGGCTCGGCGGCTCGATGCACCTGGTCGACGTCAGCAAGAACTTCTGGGGCGGATACGCCATCGTCGGCAGCCACCTGCTGATGGCCTGCGGCATGGCGACGGCGGTCAAGCTCCAGAAGAAGCAAGAAGTCGTGATGGTCTTCTTCGGCGACGGCGCGACCAACGGCGGCGAGTTCTACGAGGCGCTCAACTTTGCCCAGCTCGGCAAGCTGCCGGTGGTCTTTGTCTGCGAGAATAATCTCTTTGCCATGGGCACGCCGATCGCGGTGCATACCGCTGTGCAGGAGATCTACCGCAAAGCCTGCGCTTTTGATATGACCTCGGAGCGCGTGGACGGCAACGATCCGATCGCGACCTACGAGGCGGCCAAGCGCGCGGTCGAGCACGCCCGCAGCGGCAAGGGTCCGGTGCTGCTGGAAGCCGTCACCTATCGCTTCCGCGGCCACTCCGCGCAGGACACGCAGAAGTATCGCACCAAAGAAGACGTCGAGAAGTACCGCACCCGCGATCCAAACGAGGTCTTCCGCAAGCGGCTGGTCGACGAGGGCATTCTGACCGAAGAGCAGGCCCAGCAGATCGATCAGCAGGCCGAGCAAGAGGCCCAGGCATCCGTGGACTTTGCCGATCAGAGCCCGGAGGCCGACGAGAAGTGGCTGACGACTGGTATCTACGCCAACCCGATCGAGCCGAAATATTAATTATGTAAGCTGTGAGCGCCCCGACGCGCCTGTCTGGTGCGTCCGCTGCTCCGGCTTCTAGCCACGCTAGAAGGATAGATCATGGCAGTCATGACCGTCCGTGAAGCGCTCCGAGATGCGCTCCGCGAACAACTCAAAGACGATCGCGTTTTTATTATTGGCGAGGACATCGGGTATTACGGCAGTACCTACGGTGTGACGGCCGGCTTTCTGGAGGAGTTCGGTCCCGATAAGATCCGCGACGCGCCGATTGCCGAGGCCGGTATCGTCGGTATTGGCGTTGGCGCCGCGATGCTGGGCATGCGCCCGATCTGCGAGATCATGTCGGTAAACTTCTCGCTGCTGGCCTTCGACCAGATCATCAATCATGCCGCCAAGCTGCACTATATGTTCGGCGGCCAGATCCAGTGCCCGATGGTGCTGCGCACGACCAACGGCTGGCGCAACCTGTCGGCGACGCACTCGCAGTCGTTCGATTCGATGTTCGCCTATGTGCCCGGTCTCAAGGTCGTCGCCCCGGCCACGCCCGCCGATATGAAGGCGCTCTTCAAGGCTTCGATGGAAGATCCCGATCCGGTGATCTTTATTGAGCACACGCTGATGTACGGCGCCAAAGACGAGGTTCCCGACGGCTACGAGGCCAAGATCGGCGAGTCGCGGCTGGCGCGTGAGGGCAAGGACGTTACGATCGTTACCTACTCGCGGCCGGTGCATCTGTGCATGGAAGTTGCCGAGAAGCTGGCGCAGGAAGGCATTGAGTGCGAGATCATCGATCTGCGCACGATCCGCCCGATGGATATGAGTAAGGCGCTGGAAAGCTTCCGCAAGACCGGCCGCGCGGTTGTCGTCTCCGAGGAGTGGGAGTCGCACGGTGTGCAGGCGGAGATCACCGCCCGGCTCTACGAGCACGCCTTCGATTATCTCGACGCCCCGATCGAGCGCGTGGGCTTCCGCGAAGTACCATTCCCGTACGCCACGAACCTGGAGAATCAGGTCGTCGTCACGCCTGAGCGCATCACGGACGCGATCCGCAAGGTACTGAAGTAGCCGCAGCCAGCGCCGGAGATCAACGGATCTCCGGCGTGTTGCTCAACGAACTGGAGCAGAGGATGGCCGAAGTTACAATGCCCAAAATGGGCTTCGATATGCAGGAAGGGACCATCGTCCGCTGGCTCAAAAAGGTTGGCGACGAGGTGAAAAAGGGCGAGCCGATCGCCGAGATCGAAACCGACAAGGTGACGATCGAGATCGAGTCGTTTAGCTCGGGCACGCTGACGCAGATCGTCGCGGACGAGGGCGCGGTCGTTGCGGTCGGTGCTCCGATCGCGATCCTGGACGGCGGCGATGGCGCGGCTCAGCCCGCAGCCAGCGGCGGTGGCGCTGCAACCGGCGACACAAGTCAGGCTCAGACGGCCCAGCAGGTCGAGCAGAAGGCCGGCACGCAGGCCGGTGCAGCGCCCGAGCAGTTCACCGGCGAGGGCGGCGAAGGCTCCACGGGCGCCGCGCAGCAGACCGAGGCAGCAAGCAGCACCGCCACAACCTCAGCCGCGCCGCGTGAGGGCTACGGCTCCGACGTGACGGCGCAGCAGGAGGTCCAGGGTGGCCCTGCGCCCAGCGGTTCGACGCCGCCCGCCACGGGTGAGCGCATGGAGCCCGCCAACGGTCGTACCGACGGCGGACACGTGCCGGCCTCGCCGGTGGCCAAGCGCCTGGCCCGCGAGAACAACGTCGACATCGCTCAGGTCAGCGGCTCCGGTCCTGGTGGCCGGATCGTGCGCAAGGATATTGAGGCGTTTGTGCAGGGTGGCGGAGCCAAGGCCGCGCCCCAGCCCGCCGCTCAACCAGCGCAGCAGCCCGCCGCGCAGCCGCAGCCGGCAGCTCAGCCGGCGGCTCAACCAGCCGCGCAGCCGGCAGCCCAGCCGCAGCCCGAGCAGCGCCCCGGCACTCGTCGCGAGCCGATGTCGCGGCTGCGCCAGACGATCGCCCGGCGTATGGCGCAGAGCAAAGGCCCGGTGCCGCACTTCTACGTCACGACCGAGATCGACATGGGCGCGGCGATGGCACTGCGCAAGCAGCTCAACGCATCCGGCGGCGATGTCAAGATCACCGTCAACGATATGATCGTCAAGGCGTCGGCGATCGCGATCGGCAAGTTCCCGGCGCTGAACGCGTCGTTTGCCGAGGACTCGCTGGACTATCACGACTACGTGAACGTCTCGATCGCCGTCGCGACCGATAACGGCCTGCTGGCGCCGGCGGTGACCGATGTCGACAAAAAGTCGCTCGGCACGATCAGCGCGGAGGCTAAGGAGCTGATCGAGCGGACGCGCAACGGCAAGGCTACGCCGGACGAGCTGGGACGCGGTACGTTCTCGGTCTCGAATCTGGGCATGTATCCCGTCGACAGCTTCGTCGCGATCATCAACCCGCCCCAGGCGATGATCCTGGCGGTCGGCGCGGTCAACGAGCAGCCTGTGGTGCGCAACGGCGAGATCACGATCGGCCAGATCATGAAGGTCACGATCTCGATCGATCACCGGGTCTCGGACGGCGCGGTCGGCGCGCAGTATCTGGCCGAGCTGAAGCGCCTGCTCGAAAACCCGATGCTGATCCTGCTCTAGGACGCATGTTGATCGAGCTGGAAAGAGGGACGTGGTGTGAGCTACGTCCCTTTTGCTGTGTGTAGCGGGATTTGGGCGTGATGAATCACGCCCCTACAACGATCTTTCATGTTGGTTTGCAAACATCGAATGATGTGGTTGATGAATGTTTATTGAACAAAACAGACGAAAATACGCCGCGATGAGGAACCGTAGGGGCGTGATTTATCATGCCCTGAATCTACATAATGCAATTAAAATCGCGATACTCCTGGCGCTGCTCCTGCCGCTGAGTCTCACGCGGGCACAGTCGCAGCCGCTGGCAAACACGACGATCGTGCTCGATCCCGGCCACGGCGGCGATGATTGGGGCGTCGATCCGGCAGGCAGCGGGCTGCGCGAAAAAGAAGTGGTGATCGACATTAGCCGCCGATTGAAGGCGCTGCTGGAGACCGACGGCGCGACGGTCTTTATCACCCGCGACAGCGATCGCTTTGTTTCGCTGCCGGCCCGTGTGCGCTACTCCAACGCGCTGCTCTTCCGCCCCGACAACCAGTCAGACCACGGGCGGCTGATCTCGGTGCATATCAACAGCAATCGCAAGCAGCCCAATCTGCGCCGCGTCGAGGTGCTGGTCGATCCCCAGGCTGCGCCGCCCTACACCTTCGCCGAGAACATGGCCAGCCATTTGCTGGCGGCGACCGGCGGCACGGTCGGCTATCGCGACGCTGGCTATCCCGACGGCGTGCATCCCTCGGATGTCGCTCCCGTGCGCTGGACGTATCCGCGCGGCCTCAACGTGCTGACCGAGTCGGCGTTTCTGTCGAACGCGACTCAGGCGGCGCAGCTGAAAGATCCGGCGTTTCTTGACGCCATCGCGCGTGCTCACCGCGACACGCTGCGCGAGGAGCTGGGACGTTAGCATGTGAATTAAGGTCTTGAATGGTTATTTTCCGCTCGGCGCGTGACGCTCGAACCACCAGATGCCGTAGCCGAAGCCGGCGATCAGGAGCGCGCCAAGCGTGTACGCCTCGACGAATCGCGCCTGGGTCAGAAAGACCGCCAGCATTCCCACCGCGCTGGCGGCTAGCCAGCAGATCAGCACCGCCTCACGCCGCGTAAAGCCCAGCGCAACCAGCCGGTGCGAGACATGATCTTTGCCGGGCGTGGTCAGCGGATTCAGCCCGCGCCGCAGCCGCGAGATAAAGACCAGCGAGGTGTCGAAGACCGGCAGCAGCAGCACCACGACCGGCACCATCCACGTCACGACGTAGGTGTTGCCGAAGAAGCGCAGCTTGATGCCGAGCGCGGCCAGGATAAAGCCGATAAAGAGCGCGCCGGTGTCACCCATGAAGATCGACGCGGGATTGAAGTTGTAGCGCAGAAAGCCGATGCACGCGCCCAGCAATGCCGCGCTCAGCGCCCCGACCAGAAATTGGCCGTTGATCGCCGCCAGCAGCAGAAAATGCGCCGCGCCGATCGCCGCGATCCCGCCCGACAGCCCATCCATGTTGTCGAGCAGATTCAGCGCATTCGTCACACCGACCGTCCAAACGATCGTCAGCAGAATGTTGAGCGCCTCGATCGGGAACAGCTTGACGCTCAGCCCGCACAATGGCAGCACACACGCGGCCATGATCTGCGCCAGCAGCTTCAGCGACGGCCGCAGCCCGCGCACATCGTCGATCACGCCCACCACCGAGATAAACGTCGCGCCCACGACGATGCCGACTAGCTGGCGAATCTCCTGGCGCGTGCCAAAAAGCAGCAGCGCGACCACAAACGCCAGATAGATCGCGGCGCCGCCCAGGAGCGGGACCGGCTCTTTGTGTACCTTGCGCGCGTTGGGCGAGTCCACGACGCCGTTGGCCAGCGCCAGACGTCGCGCCAGCGGCGTGCCGACAACGGAGAAGACCAGCGCGACGATGAAGATCAGTAAGAATTGTTCCATAGCGGGTAAGAACCTAGAACTTAGAACCTAGAACCTAGGTACGAGCAAAAGAACAAGCGAACAAAGGAACAAAGAATTAACTGATTAAAAATCTAATGATTTCTTTTAGGTGATCCTTTAGCCGTGATGTGAAAGGAGTTGAGGAAAGAAATAACTGTATATCTTCACGTATTGCGATATTCTATGCTCAAAAAGCTAGAACCCAGAACAAAGACCTTTAGGTTCTAGGTTCTGGGTTCTAGGTTCTCCGTCACCCTCCCGCCTTTGTCCGCATCATATCGATCAGCTGCTGTAGTCGATCGGCCTCGTCGCTGCGCTGCTGCTGCTTTGCCAGCGCCAGCGCCTGCTCCGCCTGTGCCAGCGCCGCGTCGAACTGCTGCGTATCGCTGAGCGCGACGGTGTACTGCTGGCGGTAGGTCAGGTTCTCGGGATTCGTTTGCACCAGGCTGTCGAAGATCTCGCGCATACCAGCGGTGTCGCCTGAGGCTGCGCGAACACGTGCCAGCTGCGACAGGAAGCGCGCATCGACGGTGGGCGTGCGGCCCTCCGCCTCCGCCTGCTGGATCTGCTGATCGTAGCGCTGCTTCTGCTCCTCGAAGGCCGCCCGCAGCGCAGCGATCGCCTGTGGGTCTTGCGCGAGCGCAGCCAGCAGCGGATCGAGCTGGCGAGTATCGGACTCAAGAATCGTGCGGTTGCGGCTGACAGCCTCGACAAACTGCTGCGTCGCCTCGCTCACACGCCCGTTGGCGCGATACACCTCGCCCAGCCGCGCGTAGGTTTCGGGGTAGCGCGGATCGAGCGCGATCGACTCCTTGAAGCGGGCCTCGGCATCGTCGTCGCGACCGGCCAGCGCCAGATTGGTCGCCAGCTCGTTGAGGATCACCGCGTCGTTGGGTGCGATACGATGGGCAACCTCAAACCACTCGATCGCCTGCTCGAAGTGCTGCGGCCCGCCGCTGACACGCCGCGCCCACAGCGAGTGCAGCCGTCCCAGATTCGCCGGATGGTCTTTGTTGCCTGGATTGATCTGGAAGGCACGCTCCAGGACCAGCTCGGCGTAGCGCAGCAGCTGCTCGGTGCTGTTGTTGCGCAGCAGATTGAGCACGCGATCCTCATCGGTGGCCTGCGGCGCGAACAAATCTTGCAGCTCCTGGGTGTCGCGCGGCGCGGTGCTGGCGTCAAAGGTTTGCTGCGCCGAGAGCTTGTAGGGATAGGCCATCTTGAGCAGCGAGCTGCCCAGCTGCAAGTAGTAATAGTCTTCGCGGGGATCGTTTTCGACGGCGTTCAGCAGCTTGAGATAGCCGAACGCCTCGTCTTGCAGGCCCTGCGGCGTGAACGATTGCGCCTGGTTGAGGAACATATCGGCGTAGTTGTTGCGCAGATTCCAGAACCAGCCCAGCATCAGCGCCGCGATCAGCAGCAGCGGATAGGTCCAGCGAAAGCCCAGGCCGCCCTGCACCGGCGCGCTCACATTGCCGACCGGCCGTCCGCTGCCCGCCCGCTTGCCGCGCTGCTGCCCGGACTTGCCTTTCTTGCCCCGCTCGATCGTCTCGGGCGCTACGGCTTCCACGGCTTCGATCGGCGCTTCAGCTGCCGCGACCTGCTGCCCATCGATGGTGTAGAGCCCGGCCATCAGCCCGTTGACGACCAGCACGCCAAAGGTGACCCACAGCATCGTCAGCGTCGAAACGATCGGGATGCCGACCAGCACCTCGAAGAAGTGCGCCGCGATGGTGGAGAGCGCCGCGATCGCCACGACCTGCACGCGCAGCTCGGTCGCCGCGCGGAGCTGCTTCCAGGCCAGCCAGGCCGCGCTGCCGAAGAGGAAGAAATAGCTCAGCAGGCCGAGCGCGCCTTTGGTCACCAGCTCATCCAGCCACGCCTGGTGCGAACGATCCGGCGACGCGCCGCGCGCCTCGTAGGCCGCCAGCTCGGGTGGATAGAACGGATTGAAGGCGGTGAACATCGTCTCGGGGCCGTGGCCGAAGGTTAGCGTGCGCAGCCAGTTGGACTCGATCAAGCCCAGCGCGCCGCCGCCGCGATCATCGCCGAACCAGATCAGCGTGCGCACGCGGCCGGTGCCGTCGTCGGTCTCCAGCAGCCGACCCAGCCGTCCGATGTACTGCACGTTGCGCAGCCGCTCAAAGACCGGCGCGTCGGAGATGTTGAAGACGATCAGCAGGCCGGCCGCCAGCACTCCTACGCCCACCGTTGTCCATAGCGCGGCGCGCAGCCGCCCCAGCGAAGCCCAGCCCTCCTGGCGTCCAGTCCAGATCAATCGCAGCAGCAGCAGCAGCACAAACAGCCCGATGCCGACCATGCCGCCGATCCACGGGCCGCGACTCTGCGAGAAGAAGATCGCCGTCAGAATCAGGAGCAGCGCGCCGGCATTGCCGAGGATCTGGCCCAGCACAAAGGTCTGCGTCGTGGTCTCGCTGCGCCGGGGCAGAAAAAAGCTGACCACCAGAAAGCCGATGATTCCGGCCATGCCGAGCAGCACCCACACCCACCAGTCGCGCAGCAGCGGATTGGCGCTGTCCACGGTCTGGCTTCGTGACGAGGCGCTATACTGCATCACCAGCAGCAGCGCCCAGGCGCTAAAGCCGCCCAGCAGTGTGCCGACGAACTTTTTATTCGGCTGGACCGTGTGTGCGGCATTGATCAGCGCGAAGCTGCCGGCGACCAGCGCGATCGCGACGGGCGAAACCCACCAGTAGCGAAAATCGCCGTTCACGGGCCGCACGCCGCCCAGGAATTTGAGGATACCAAGGAAAAGGGCCTGCTGTCCGACCAGCAACAGCGCGAAGAATCCCAGCCAGGTCCAGTCGGTTGCGCGCTCTCCCTGCGGCGCGGAGCGATAGCGCGAGATCGCCAGCGTCAGGCGGTAGAGCACCCACGGCACAATCATGATCAAATAGGCGGCGACAAAGATCGAGTTGCCCATCGTAGACGAGATGCGGGTGATCACGTTGCCTTTCCAGGGCAGCGGATCGATGCCAAGATGCTGTACGATGCCGTAGGTCGAGACCGACACGCCCGTCAGGATCGCCGTCGTCAGCAGCCGCTGAAGCTGCTCACGTGTGCGCAGGTTGCCGACAACCAGCGCGAAGAGCGCGATATACGATAGATTGGTGTAGGTGCCCTGGCCGCGCTGGTACGAGCCCCACCAGGAAAGGCTGGGCTGAACCGAGGCCAGCGTCGCCAGCACGAAAACGCCCGCGAAGATCAGCGCCGGGATCGCCAGCGGGGCGCGCCACCAGGCTTTCCACACTGGACGCTCACGCGCCATCGAGATCTGCTCGATGGTCTTGATACCCCAGGCGGCTAGCATCACGAGCACGATCGAGCGCAGAACCATCGCCTTGTCAGGCTCACAGTGTCGCGCCGTCAGGAGATTAAAGAAATATGGCGTAAACACCAGCGCGAGCAGCCAGCCGGCCTCGATAATCCAGTCTGCCCAGCGCGTGAGAAAGGTTTGCCGTTGCAATCTATCCTCCAGATACGGGGGAGTATCTTTTTCTGCTGCAAAGGCACGGCGTCGCCGTGCCTCGCATCCGCAGCTATTGGTCTGGGCGCAATCCGATCGCGCCGCGATGCTTCTACAGTCAGGAGCAATTGATAATTCCGTAGGGGCGTATTGCGATACGCCCCTACACGTCAATGATCATGCTCCTCGCTGTAATGTTACTGCGCGTCGCCGACGACTGCCATGTGGCGATCGCTTGGCCGGCGGTTCTGCTTGAAGGTGATCGCACGCTCAAGCATGGTCTTGGCGCTCTGGCGGCTGGCCTCGCTGAGCGGCACGCCGTCCAGCATTTCGGCCACCTCGTTGATCCGGCTTTCCCAGTCCAGCGGCGTGACGCTTGAACGTGTGCGGCCATCCTGAACATGCTTGCGGATCGTGTAGTGCGCGTCGCCGAAAGCCGCGACCTGCGGCAGATGGGTGATGCACAGCACCTGGTGGTTGTCGGTCATGGCCCACAGCTTTTCGCCGACGACCGAGCCTGCGCGCCCGCCGACGCCGACGTCCACCTCGTCGAAGACCAGCGCGGGAACCACATCCACCAGCGACAGGATCGATTTCATGGCCAGCAGCAGCCGCGCGCTCTCGCCGCCGGAAGCGATCCGCGCCAGCGGTTTCAAGGGCTCGCCGGGATTGGGCGAGATCATGAACTCGACGCGATCGATGCCGGTTTTGTCGAAGCCGACGCGGGCATGAGCGCTCTCGGGATTGCTGTTGTGCGGCGTAAAGACCACGCCGTGCGCGTCAGGCACATGCTCGATGTTGACCGCGAACTTGACGTGCGGCATGGCCAGGTCTTGCATCGACTGCTCGATCCGGCGGCTCAGCTCGTCGCCGGCCCGCCGCCGCTTGTGCGACAGCTCGCCGGCCAGCGTGCCCAGCTCTTTGAGCAGCCTGGCCTCCTGCGCCTCAAGATCGGCCATATGCTCGGCGGAGTGCGTCAGCCGATCCAGCTCAGCCCGCGCGGTCTCCACCGAGTCGATCAGCTCCTGGCTGGTGCCGTTGTACTTGCGCTGAAGCGTACGCAGCAGCAGAAAGCGCTCTTCGATCTCGGCCATGCGTCCCGGATCGAACTCCAGGTTATCGCGGTAGTCACGCAGCGCCGACGCCAGGTCTTCCATCCGAAACAGCAGATCGTTGGCCTGCTCAAGCGTCTCGCTAAGCGTAGAGTCCAGCCCGGCCAGCGTGTCGATCGAGCCGACGACTGTGCCGAGCAGATCCAGCAGCGACTCCGCGCCGCGCGGCCCGTCATCGCCTTCCGCCAGCGCCGAGTAGGCCGTGTTGACCAGGTTTGTGACCTTGGCGGCGTTTTGCAGCAGCGTCCGCTCACGCGCCAGATCGTCTTCTTCGCCGACGCGCAGGTTCGCCGCCTCGATCTCGTCGATCTGGTAGCGCAGCTCCTCGATCCGATCCTGGCGGCGTAGCTCCGAGCGGCGCAGATCGTCAAGCTGCTGGCGCACATGCCGCAGCTGATCGACCAGCGCGCCGACCTCAGCGCGCAGTGGCAGCAGGTTGTCGAAGCGATCCAGGATCTCGAGGTGAGTCTTGGTGTTGAAGAGCGAGACGCCCTCGTGCTGGCCGTGGATGTCGACGAGCCGCCCGCCGATCTCGCGCAAGATCGCGGTGTTGACGGCGCGCCCGTTGATGCGGGCCACGCTGCGCCCGGTGGCGGCGTTGATCTCGCGCACGACGATCACCTGCTCGTCGCTCTCGTCGATCAGGCCGTACTCCTCCAGGATCGGCAGCACGTCGCCGCAATCGTCCAGCGAGAAAATTCCTTCAACCCGTGCAATCGTACTGCCGGCGCGCACAAACGTCGTGTCGGGCTTGTCGCCGCGCAACGTGCCCAGCGCGTCGATAATGATCGACTTGCCGGCGCCGGTCTCACCGGTTAGCACGTTGAATCCCGAGGCAAATTGCAGGTTGAGGCGGTCGATGATCGCGAAATCGCGAATGTTGAGTTCAAGAAGCATTGCTAATCTATGGCTTTAGAATGAGCTATCTCTTATTTATATCGATACACAAAATCTGATCGAATTGTACCATAGTGGCTAGGGAAGAACAAAGGAACGGAAGAATCAAGAACCAAGAACCAAGAACCAAGAACCTAACGGAGAACCAAGAACCAAGAACCAAGAGAAGTACCACTGATTCCCTCTCGCCTGCCGCGGGTACCATGCCGTGTGCCATGCCCAGGGGAGCCCGGCATGGCGCCCGGTGGAGGCTGAGGCCTGCCGAGGTTTGAGGAAGGGGAAGCCCGCAGGGCCGGGGATGAGGGCCAAGCCAAAGAACAAAGAAACAAATGAACAAATAAACAAAAATAAATCCGATCGCCTGTTCGCTTGTTCCTTTGTTTGCCCGCAGGGCCAGTCGAAAGACCAATTGTATCGCCGGTGCATCTGAAGTACACTGGACCCTCAAGTAGTACGCCCTGTGCTACTCACGTGCCGTAGCCCAGCCCTCAGGGAGCCGCACGAAAGGAACCTCGCATGACCACCTATGTTTTGGTTCATGGCTCGTGGCACGATGGATCGGCCTGGAGCCAGGTCATCAAGCGCTTGGAGCGCCACGGACATCATGCCTTTGGACCAACCATTGCAGGACACGGTAAAGGCGTCGACAAGCAGGTCACGCACGCCCAGTCGACTCAATCGATTGTCGACTTTATTGTGGACAAGGGCCTGACCGACATCGTGCTGCTTGGCCATAGCTATGGCGGTACGATCATTAGCAAAGTTGCGGAGGCGATCCCCGATCGTATTCGGCGGCTGGTCTTCTGGAACGCCTTTATCCTTCAGGATGGCGAGCGTCTGTACGATGTGGTGCCGCCGCACTATCGTGGGCTATTTGACCAGCTCGCGGCCGCCTCGCCCGACAACACCATAATGCTGCCTTTTCCGATCTGGCGTGAGGCGTTCATCAACGACGCCGATCTGGAGCTGGCACAGTCGGCCTATGAGCAGCTCTCGCCCGAGCCCTACGGGCCAGTAATGGAGCCGCTGGATCTCAAGAAGTTCTACGCGCTGCAAACGCCCCGAAGCTTCCTCAACGGTACCGAAGATACTGCGCTGCCACCCGGCGAGTGGGGCTGGCATCCCAGAATGTCCAGCCGTCTCGGCCTGTACCGGCTGGTTCAGATGCCCGGCAGCCACGAGCTACTCTTCTCCAATCCGAACGGCCTGGCAGACAAGATTGTTGAGGCTGCACGCGATTAGCGAGCTTCGCAGTGTGAGCCGACGGCTAGCCGTCCGCGCCGTCACCCACGACAAGCTATAGATGTTTTTTCGCGCGGCAGTGACAACCAGGGCGCGTCGGGTTCGTTCTATCCGGCGCGTCAACGATCATGCACAATGGATTGATATGTATTCCTCGGCGCGAACAGTCATTTGCATAGGGGATCATAGTACGGGCTATAAACACCTGGCAATGGGTATGTTGCCGGTCCTGGTTGGGCGGCGCATGGAGTACGATCGCGGTACATAATGTTAGTCCCATATCAGCATATTGTGTTCGCTGCAAAACCCGCTACGATCAAGCAATACATCCCTGTTGCGTCGTATGTGCATCATTTGCTACTGCTTCCTTTGCCCCAGCAGTACCTGGAAGACCGTGATGCACTGCATAATCCATACATAGAAGCCTGATCTTAATTGAGGTGGTGTTTGAGTGAGCGCGGCCCTCCGGCGATCGCTCAAAAGATCCACCATACTGTCATATACCTCACGATCGTACGAGAGGATGGACACGTTATGACTGAGAGCGCGGAGGACATCTTTTCATTTGGCACCTGGGTCCGTCGTCGTCGCAAAGCCCTCGATCTGACGCAAGTTGCTTTAGCGCACCGGGTTGGCTGTGCAGAGGTATCGATTCGTAAATGGGAGGCGGATGCGCTGCGCCCGTCGCTGGAGGTGGCCCAGCGTCTGGCCGACTGCCTGGATATTCCAGCCGAGCTTCACGAGAAGTTTGTTCAGGCCGCACGCGCCGAGTGCTGTGTGGATCGCTTGCCGAAACCCGCTGTCGCCATCGAGCTTGATCGCGCGGCTGCACCCGAGCCGCCATCGCGTCCGCCCATGCCGCGCAGCCTTCCCGCCCAGACGACGCCACTGATCGGGCGTGAGGATGAGATTACCAGAGTATGCAGCCTGTTGCGGGAGTCGCACGTTCGGCTGCTGACGCTTACCGGTCCAGGCGGTATCGGTAAGACGCGCCTATCTTTGGCGGTCGGCGCAGAGGTTATGCCCCGATCGTTGGCCGTAGATCCAGAGGTTGAGCCCCTATTTCCTGATGGTGTATTCTTTGTTCCCCTGGCTACCCTCAGCGATCCAAACCTGGTCGTCGTCGCCATTGCGCAAGCGTTAGCGGTTCAAGAGACAAATCGGCAGCCACTGATCGAAAGCCTTAAAAGCTTCCTGCACAGCAGAAAGTTACTCCTGATTCTTGATAATTTTGAGCATCTGCTCTCAGCGGCAGGCGTCGTCGCGGGACTTTTGCGCGCAGCACCTGAGCTAAAGGTGCTGGTTACCAGCCGCGCGCTGCTGCATGTCTATGGCGAACGCTCTTTTTCCGTTCCATCCCTGGCGTATCCCGATCCGGCGGTGCTGTTTTCACCGGAGCTGCTGCTTCAATGTGGGGCGATCCAGCTGTTTATGGATCGGGTGCGCGCCGTCGATCTGAGCTACCCATTCGATGATGCGGCCATCTCAACCGTTGCGCAGATCTGCCGGCGCCTGGAAGGTCTGCCCCTGGCGATCGAGCTGGCAGCCGCGCGTATCTCGCTCTACTCGCCGACAGATATGCTGGCGTGTCTTGAACAAGCGCTTCCCTTTTTGAAGGGCGGCGCAGTGGATCAGGATGATCGACACCAAACGCTGAGCCACACGATCGCCTGGAGCTACAATTTACTGAAGCCATCCGAGCGCACGCTTTTTCGCCGTCTGGCCGTCTTTGTCGGCGGCTTCACGTTAGGTGCGGCAATATCGGTCTGCGATCTGGACAATACTCCTGATCTGCTCGATGAAGTCCAGGCGCTCCTGGATCAAAGTCTGCTCAAGAAAGCGACTTCAGCCGGCGGTGAGCCACGCTTTTGCATGCTGGCCATGATTCGTGAGTTTGCGTTGATCCAGCTAACGCTCAGCGGTGAGCTGGAGATCGTCGCGCTGCGGCATGCGCACCATTACCGGAGGCTTGCCGAGGCGGCAGAGCCGAAGCTCGTCCGCCAAGAGTCGATCGCCTGGCTCGATCGGCTCGATGTCGAATATAGCAACCTGCGCGCGGCGCTGGGCTGGCTGAGCGAGCGGCAGGAGCAGGCAGAGCTTGGCCTGGGCTTAGCCGGGGCGCTGTGGCAATTCTGGGATCTGCGCGGTCAGTTTGCAGAGGGTAGGCAATGGCTCGATACGCTGCTGGCATCCAGTGAGGATCTTCCTGCTGCGGCGCGAGTCAAGGCCCTTGACGGCGCGGGTGTGCTTGCCAAAAATCAAGGCGACTATGCCAGAGCTACGAGTCTGCATGAGCAGAGCCTGGCGTTCTGGACTGCCCAGGCCGATCAGCTGGGTATTGCGCGCTCACGCCTGTACCTCGGCGTTGTCGCGTGCAGCACCGGCAATTTGTCTAAGGCCAAAGATGATCTCGATAGCGCCCTGACCATGTTGCTGGCCCTGGCTGCGAAAACGGCATCGCCCGCCCCTGAGGTAGGACAACGATTGACGCAGGTTCAGAATGCGCTTGGGCTCGTCGCCTGTGGATATAGCGACTACGATCAAGCGTGTCGATATTTTGAGCGCGCCTTAGCCCTAAGCCGCGAGCAGGGCAATCCGGGAGACGAGGCGCACATTTTGAGCCATCTGGGCGGCTTGAAGAACAGGCTGCGCCAGTATCGGGAGGCGCAGGAGTATCTTGAACAATCCCTGACCATACGCCGCGCCCTGCGGAGCCAGCCCGGCGAGGCGATCACGCTATACAATTTAGCTGTAGCCGAACAAGAAACCTTCCAATATGGCGAAGCCCAAAAACACTTTTTAGCAGCGCTCAAGATCCACCAGACTACCGGTGATCGCCGGGAACAGATCAATGTGCAGCTTTGTTTGGGGATACTCTATCAGCAGATTGGCGACCTGACGGAAGCGTGCAGCTGGCTTCAGCGTGCGCTGTCGCTCTGTCATAGCCTTGAGTATGAGACTGGACAGGCGTTTGTTCTGGTTAACCTCGGCCCGGTCCTGCGCGATATGGGCGATCTCATGCAGGCCGAGCAGGTGCTGCATCAGGCACGCGCCTTAGCGGAAAAGCAGCAGGATAAAGGCATGCTGTCGTATTGTCTTAGCTGGCTCGGGATTGTGTATCTGGATCGGGATCGGGCAGAACAAGCGGTGGAGGTCGCGTGCCAGGCGCTTGTCTTGCGGCGCGAGATCGGTATGCTCACCTGGGCCATCGCGGATGTCGCGACGCTTGCCGCCGCGTATCTCGCGCTCGACCAGCGGAGTCTGGCGTGTACCTATGCCAATCAGACCATGCTGCTGCTGACGCGGGGCGATCTGGGAGAGCCGGAGTCTCCTCAGCGCGATTACTTCAGGTGCTACCAGGTCTATGCCGCATTGGGCCACAGGGATCTCGCACGCAGGGCGCTCAAGTCGGCGTACAGCATTGTTCAAGATCGTGCTGCCCAGCTGAGCGACACGACGCTACGCCAGTCGTTCTTAACTAGGGTGCGGATCAACCATGCGATTGTGCAGGAAGCGGAGCGCGTGCTTCCCGCGCCTGGCACGCCCAAGCAGCACGCAGTACCAGGATGCTGTGAAACGGTGTCCGATGGTGAAAGCTTGTCTGCTGTTATGCTAAGCCATGGTGCTGCTGCGAACATTGAGCGAGAGCGAAGCATCTAGTTTGTTCCACTGCTTCAGTACACCGCGTACTGCGCACACCAACCGGCGATCCGCTAGATCCGGATCGCCGGTCAACGTTCAGTGGAGCGATACCATACCGGTATACCGGCTCCAAGCAACCGAGTGCTGCCTCAAATCGCTATCCATTATTCGACAACGTGCCCACACTATCGAGACGAGTGTCACAGATGCTCGTACCCCCGATCGGCGCGTAGCCTGCACATCCTACTTCTCCAGGCGAGCTGTCCTCACGCGTGCCCGTGCCGACGCAGGTACCGCCAATGGGCGCGTAGCCGGCACATTCTACTTCTCCAAGCAAGCTCGTTTGCGAGCCAATGCGAACACAGGTGCCGCCGATGGGCGCGTAGCCTGCGGCGCAGGTAAGATCGCCGAGCAAGCTGACTTGCGGGACAATGGGAACGCAGGTGCCGCCAATCGGCGCATAGCCAGCGGGGCACGTAAGATCGTCGAGCAAGCTGATTTGTGGGTTTGCAAGAGCAGTGCAGGAGCCGCCGATGGGTGCGGAGTCGTCACAGACGGGTCCAGCGAAATGTTCGATCGGCTGCCGACGAGCATCAGCCTGGCTCGCGGGATTATTGGCACGGCCAGCTGCGTGGGCCGGCGTAGCATTAAGCGGAAGCAGCGGCAACAGGGCGGACGCCAGGATCAAGGCTGGAAGCCAGCGCAGTGAGCTGTGAGTGCGGCGGCGGAGGTTGAAGGAGTGTGCGCTCATGGGGGGACTCCAATTTGAGACGAGCACAAGTGAATGTGGCACGGATAACTGTATGGAACGGTTTCGACGGCGTTGTTGATGGACGAGCTGGTCATTGTGGATGAGTATTTAGAGTATTTCGGCCTCCTGTGTATGTGGTGTCGACCAATTGCGTGTGCTATCGAGCATGGCTGTATTTCAACATGTCGAGGTTGGGGCAATGTATCGATTTAGAGTAGAAAAAGCGGTAAAACGGGGCGGTATTTGGCGATATACCAGCGATATAGAGTGATACCTGTGCCGTCTAACCTGCGAAAAGGAAGGCGAGGAGAGCACATATGTCGACGAACTGAGGCATATTTTTTCCAAAACGGAAAAAATATGAGTCAACTTACACTTCTAGCCGTAGTTGCGCCGAGGGATCGGGTGCGTGCTATAATCTGCCCCATTCTGTAGCTGAGCAGGGAGTTGCGTGTGTGGCGCTGGTCAGCACACGGAGGGTGGGTACTATTATGGGCCGAGCGGCGCGTGGACGGCTGAAGCCTGATCGCGAACCTGTGCTGCCGACACCGTTGGCAGAGCAGCTTGAAACCATTGTTGAAGACGTTCTTGGCGACGAGCCGTTGACACAGCCACAGCCGGCTTTGATCGACCAGGAAGAAGCCAAGCGGCGCATTGTGGTGACGGGTATCGGTGTGGTCTCGCCGATCGGCAATACGCTCGATGCGTTCTGGGAGTCGCTGGCGAAAGGTCGCTCTGGCATCAGCTATAACGATCTGGTGCCGAACTACCGCGACTATCCCTGCCACACGGCGGGCCTCGTGCGCGAGTTCGATCCCCGCGCATTCATGGAGATGAAAGAAGCGCGGCGGATGTCGCGAACCTCGCACTTTGCGGTGGCAGCTGGACGCATGGCGCTCGAAGATTCCGGCCTAACTGTGAGCGCTGGCAACGCCGACGAGATCGGCGTGGTGCTGGGCTGTGGCTCGACGGCGCTACCCGAGACCGAGCAGACGGTACGCCTGATGATGACGAAGGGTGGCTCCAAGGTCAGCCCGTTCTACATCACCTCGGCGCTGCCGAACATGCCGGCCTGCCAGCTGAGCATTCAGCTCGGCCTGCGTGGCTACAACTCGACGATCTCCACGGCCTGCGCGGCTTCGGCTCAGGCGATCGGCGAGGCGGCTGAGGTGCTGATCCGCGGTGATGCCGATGTGATTCTGGCGGGCGGCGCGGAAGCGCCGATCAGCGAGCTATCGCTGGCCTCGTTTTGCGCGCTGCGGGCGCTCTCTACGCACAACGACGATCCTGCTCGTGCCTCGCGGCCATTCGATGCCACGCGCGATGGCTTTGTGCCCGGCGAGGGCGCTGCTGTGCTGGTGCTGGAAACGCTGGCGCATGCCAAAGCGCGCGGCGCGCGGATCTATGCCGAGCTGATCGGCTATGGCGTGAGCAGCGATGCCTACCATGTGACCGCGCCCGATCCCGTGGGCGACGGCGCGGCGCGTGCGATGACACGGGCGTTGCGCCGCGCCAAGCTTGGGCCGCAGCAGATCGACTATATCAACGCGCACGCGACCTCGACGCCGGCCGGCGATGCCTCTGAGACACTCGCCATCAAAACGATCTTCGGCGAGTACTCCTCGACGGTCGCGATCTCCTCAACCAAGTCGATGACCGGCCATCTCACGGGCGCGGCCGGCGCGCTGGAGGCCGCCGCGACGATTCTCGCGCTCAAGCATGGCCTGATCCCACCGACGATCAACTACGAGGTGCCTGATCCCGATTGCGATCTTGACTATGTGCCAAACGTCGCGCGCAAAGCCGATTTGCAGATCGCGCTGTCGAACTCCTTCGGCTTTGGCGGCCAGAACGCCGCGCTGGTCTTCCGCAAGCACCAGGAGTATCGTTTATCTCCGGCTGAGCTGGCGATCGAGGCTGATATTCAGGGGCGGCTCGACGAGCAGTAACGCAGGACCAAGAACCAAGAACCTAAAGAACAACGGACAAAGCCGAGAACCAAGAACCAAGAATCAAACAAAAGCAAGTACCTTCATTCCCCCTCGCCTGCAAAGCGGGAGAGGGGGCTAGGGGGTGAGGGCCTTTTAATGCAACAGCAAGATTCAAATGCTTGCTTCGTATGTGGCAAGCAAAATCCGCATGGGCTAAAGCTCGATTTCTACGAGATCGATGGACGTGTTGAGACCGAGTTCATGCCGCAGCCTGAGCATCAGGGCTGGCCCGGCTATGTCCATGGGGGAATCCTCTTCACGGTTTTGGACGAGACGATCGGGCGGGTGGGTTTCACGATTGGCGTGTGGACTATGAGCGGACGAATCGAGATTCGCTATCGTGAGCCCGCGCCGATCGACCAGCCGCTGCGGGTGGTCGGCACGCTGGTGCGCGATCGTGGGCGGGCGCTGGAGCTGCAAGGCTTTGCCCAGCTGCGCGACGGCACAATCGTAGCCGAGGCGACCGGACTCTACATGCGCGTACCTGATGCGCTCCGCGAGACGCTTGAGCAGCAGATCGCCGAAGGCTTTTAGTAAGCGCTATGAGTCTGGTTGGTATTATTGCAAATCCGGCTTCCGGCAAAGACATTCGGCGGATTGTCGCCCGTGGCGTGACCGTGCCGGACCATGAAAAGATCAATATTGTGCGCCGTATCCTGATCGGGCTCGCGGCCCTGGGCGTGGAATCGATCCGCTGGATGCCGGACGCCGCCGATCTGGTCGGTCGTGCCGCCGATGGTCTACAGCTTGGCCGCGATGTTAAAGCGCTCGATCTGCCGATCACGGATTCGCCTGACGATACGACGCGAGCCGCCGAGGCGCTGCGTGAGCGCGGCGCTGATTGCATCGTGGTGCTTGGCGGCGACGGCACCTGCCGGGCGGCGGCCAAGGGCGCCGGCGACGTGCCGCTGCTGCCGATCTCGACCGGCACCAACAACGCGTTTCCGCAGTTCGTCGAGGGCACACTCGCCGGGCTGGCGGCGGCGATCGTTGCGCATGGCGTGGGCACCGAGGCGATCACCCGCGCGCCCTGTCTGCGGATCTTGCGCGAGAGCACGCCAATCGACCTGGCGCTGATCGATGTGGTGACTTTTGAGGGCATGGTTGGGGCGCGCGCCGTCTGGCAGATGGAGCGCGTACGCCAGCTGGTCAGCGTACGCTACGGTCCCGGCACGATCGGACTTTCGTCGATCGCGGGCTATCTTGGGCTACAGCCACCGTCGCCGGATGTCGGGCTGACGGTGACGCTTGGCCCAGGCGAGCGCCGGGTGATCGCGCCGGTCGCGCCGGGCGTGATCGAGGAGATCGGCGTGCGCTCACAGCGCTGGCTGGAGGACGGCGAGACCGTGCGCATCGAGCAGACGCCGTGCGTCCTGGCGCTGGACGGCGAGCGCGATCTGATTGTGCGCAACGGTATGCTGATCGACGTGCAGTTCGATCGCAGCGGCCCGCGTGTGGTGCAGGTGCAGCAGGCGCTTGAGCTTGGCGTGCAGCACGGTCTGTTCGATCCGTCTCGTGGAGCAACAACAGAATAATTCTGGTCAGTGTTGTGCGAATTTAGTGATTGTAGGGTTTAGAGGGCGTGATGTATCACGCCCTGAACCTATTTTCCTCCGATCAGCCCTGATAGAAAATGCGATACACCCGGCCGCCTGTGTCGTCGCTGACCATCAGCGAGCCATCCGCCGCGACGATCACATCCACAGGTCGACCCCAGCTATCGCCGTTCGATTGCAGCCAGCCGGTCGCGAAATCTTGTACCGCGCCCGCCTTTCCCGACGCGTCCACAGGCACGCGCACAAGCTTGTAGCCGGTCGGCTCGCTGCGATTCCAGGAGCCGTGGAAGGCGATGAACAGGTTGCCCTGATACTCGGCCGGGAACATCTGGCCGTCGTAGAAGCGCAGCCCGAGCGGGGCGGAGTGCGCCTGCATCTCTACCGCTGGAGCTGTCACGCCTTCGCAGCCGCCCTGGCTACCATAGTCGGGATCGACGATTCGCCCGGCGTGGCAGCGCGGCCAGCCAAAATCCGCGCCGTCCGCCAGCACATTGACTGTTTCCGGCGGCAGATCATCGCCGAGCATATCGCGGCCGTTGTTGCTGGCCCAGATCTCGTCGGTGCCGGGCCGCAGCGCCAGGCCCACGGCGTTGCGCAGTCCCTTGGTGTAGAGCTTGCCGCCCGAGCCATCGGCGTTGTACTGCCACACAGCGGCGCGCAGCGGCGAGTCTTCTTCGCACACGTTGCACGACGAGCCGATCGAAACATACATTTTGCCGTCGGTGCCAAAGACCACCGTCCGCGTACCGTGGCCGCCGGTCGGAATGTCTGAGACCAGCACCTGCTTGTCGCCCCAGCCGTCGCCCGCGCGCTCAAACTTTACGATCTGGTTGGTCTCGCCGACGTAGAGCGCGCCCTCGTGGAAGGTAATACCGTGCGGCTGGCGCAGATCGCTGAGTACTACCTGTGTCTCGTCGGCCACGCCGTCGCCGTTGGCATCCGGCAGCGCCAGCACACGGCCGCCGCGCGAGTCGGTGACGTGTAGCACACCCTCGGGGCTGTAGGCCATGAGGCGCGGCGTTCCCAGTTCCTGGGCATAGACCGAGATCGTAAAGCCGGGCGGCAGCGTTACTTGCTGCGGCGGCGCGATCACCTGTGTTGCGGCAGCCGGCGCGCTGGTTGCCTCGCTGGTCGCGGCAGTTGTCGGCGCGGCGCTTGCCTCAGCTGTCGTGCTGGTCGCGGCAGTTGTCGACGCGGCGGTTTGTTCTGTGGTCTGCGGCGGGCTCGTAGCCTCGGCCGGCGTGGTGGCGGCTGGCGAGCCGAGCGGAATAGTGGTCGGCGCGGTGGGCTCGTTGGCAAGCTCGCTGGGTGTGGACGATCCCACCGAGCAGCCGACGAGCAGTAGCGCTAAACATAACGTCAGGATGCGAAATTTCATCAGGCGCTCCTTCTGCACAATCTTGATGGTTGTACGCAGCCGAGGGTCGCTGCGGATCTCGATCCCGCGCAGTCGGCAGGTTTCGGGCTGCGATCCGCCAGGATCAGAAATTCTCGTATAATACAGGCGATGATCGCGCAAGATACTAACTGGGGCATCGTCGGCCACGAGTGGGCGGTGCAATATCTACGGCGCTCGCTGCTGAATCAGCGCGGCGCTCACGCTTATCTGCTGGCCGGGCCTGAGAGCATCGGCAAGTCGCTGCTGGCGCAGCGGCTGGCGCAGACGCTGATCTGCGAGACTGGCGGCCCCGATCCGTGTCTTGTCTGCCGGGCCTGCAAGCGCGCGGCCAGGGGCAACCACCCCGATGTGCGCAGCATCTCGCTGGAGACGCAGGCGGCCAACGACAAGGGTGATGCCAAGTCCAAGGTGCTGCGGATCGAAACCGTGCGCGAGTGGCAGCGTGACATCGATCTGCGGCCGTTCGAGGCGGAGCGCCGGGTGTTTACGCTTGACGACGCGCAGGCGCTCAACGAGGCGGCCTCGAACGCGATGCTTAAAACGCTGGAAGAGCCGCCGCCGTACGCGGTGCTGATCCTGGTCGCGCAGGGAGCGGGCGATCTGCTGCCGACGATCGTTTCGCGCTGCCGGGTGCTGCGGCTGCGTCCGCTGTCGCGGGAAGTCGTCGCGCAGGCGCTGCAAGAGCGCTACAATGTTGCCGCTGGCGATGCCGCGCTGATCGCCGCATGGAGCGCCGGCCGGATCGGCTGGGCGTTTCGCGCCGTCGCCAATCCCGATCTGCTTGAGGAGCAGCAGCAGCGGCTCGACGTGTTGATCCAGCTGGGAGCGGCCTCACGCGTGGCGCGGCTGCGCTGGGCCGAGGAGCGCGCCAAGGAGTATCGCGGCGGCGAGCATGTAGCCGCGATCGAGTGGCTGCGGCTCTGGCAGAGCTGGTGGCGCGATGTGCTGCTGCTGCGCAGCGGCAACACAGCCGCGATCACGCATCTCGATCGGCAGGACGAGCTGGACGCGGCTGCACAAGGGCTGTCGCTGGCGGAGGTTCAGCACTTTTTGGTGCAGCTGGACGCGACGCGTCAGCAGCTGGCTGAGAACGTTAATCCGCAGCTCGCTTTCGAGAACGTGACGCTGCATATTCCTACCGCGAAGAGTTCGGCACGAGCAGCGCGCTAGCGCGGTGCCGAAGACGTATAAGGAGGATAGATACACTGTGGCGCTGAAGAAAGAGCCGTCCTGGCTTGACCGCGCGCTGGTCTTTGGCCGCAACTTTTTCAAGCATCCCCAGATGCTCGGCTCGGCCATTCCCAGCTCGCGCTTTTTGATCAATCGGCTGCTGCGGCGCGTCGATTGGAGCATTGCCGATGTGATTGTCGAGTACGGCCCCGGCGTCGGCGTGTTCACCACCGAGATCCTGCGCCGCATGCGTCCCAACGCAACGCTGATCGTCTTCGAGACCAACGGCGAGTTCGTGGAGTTTCTGCGGCGTACGATCGACGATGCGCGGCTGCACGTGATCCATGATTCGGCGGCTGAGATCGGCACCGTGCTGGCCCAGCTTGGCCTGACTCACGCCGACTATATTATCTCGGGCATTCCGTACAGCACCATGCCGGCCGAGATCCGCTCGGCAATTCTTGAGTCGTCGTATGAGGCGCTGAGCCGACGCGGCGCGTTTCTGGTCTATCAGTTCTCCAATGCAGCGAAGCCGTATTTGCAGCAGGTTTTCAAGAGCGTTGAGCTAGACTTCGAGCCGCTAAACATTCTACCGGCGCGGCTCTTCTACTGTCGCGGCTAGCCGTTACCGCTAGCGATGAAACAGGACCAGCCGTCGGGCTGGTCTTTGTTTTTGGTGCAGGCCAAGGAGAGAGGAGCAGGCGAGGGGGCATCAGTGGTACTCCTGTGTTCTTTGTTCCCTTGTTCTTTTGTTCTTTTGTTCTTTGTCTTGGTGCAGGCCCTCACCCCCAGCCCCTCTCCCACTGCTGTAGGAGAGGGGAATCAGTGGTACTCCTTTGTTCTTTGCTCTTTGTTCTCTTGTTCCGTTGTTCTTTTGTTCTTTTGTTCTTTCGTTTGCCCCTGCTATAGGCGTTTGCTATACTAACCTGAACCGCAATAAACCGCTTTAGAATCTCAACATCTAAAGCTGTGAATAGATCCCCTGGAGATATTATGCCGATAGTTGTTGGCATCCGTTTTAAAGATTCGGGCAAAACATATCACTTTGATCCGCTACAGGTGCCGCTCGACCTGGGCGATTGGGCGATCGTCGAGACGGTGCGCGGCCCTGAGCTCGGCCGCGTTGCTACCCTGGCGAACGAGATCTCTCAGGATCAGGTCATCGGCGAGCTGAAGCCGGTGCTGCGCCGCGCCACCGACGAAGACCTGCAAAGCCTGCTGCATCTTCAGCAGTACGAGCCCGAGGCGTTGCAGATCTGCGGCGATAAGATCGCCGAGCACCAGCTGCCGATGGAGCTGATCAAAGCCGAGTATAACTTCGATGGCTCGCGGCTGACCTTCTTCTTCACCGCCGACAAGCGTGTCGATTTTCGGGCGCTGGTGCGCGACCTGGCGCGGACGTTTCGCACGCGGATCGAGCTGCGCCAGGTTGGACCGCGCGACGAGGCCAAGCTGCTGGGCGGGATCGGGCCGTGCGGACGGCTGCTCTGCTGCTCGACGTTTCTACCGGATTTTGCGCGGGTCTCGATCAAGATGGCCAAAGATCAGGATCTGCCGCTCAATCCCGCTAAGATCAGCGGCGTGTGCGGGCGGCTGCTCTGCTGTCTCTCGTATGAGCACGAGCAGTATCTTGAGATCAAAGCTGAGCTGCCCCAGCGCGGCGACTGGGTCCAGACCCCGGAAGGCCCCGGCGAGGTGATCGCGGTCAATGTGGTCAAAGAAAATGTGACGGTGCAGCTCGGCGACGGCAACACGATCGATTGTACGGCCAAGCAGATCTCGGATGTGCGCAAGCGTGTGGCCGCCGAGGCTCAGGCGCGCAACGCCGAGGGCATCACGCCGGCTGCGTCGTCGCGGCGCGGCCCGCATCCGATCGTCGCGGGCGAAGAAGGTCTGTTCGACGACGATCCCGATGCCTGGAAGGTGCTGGAAGATCTGGAAGATCCCGAGATGTTCCAGGCCAAGCCGGCGCCTAAACGCGAGAATAATCCGCCTGCGCCCAGACGCGACAACGGCTCAAAGCCAGCGCCGGTGCGGCCCGACATGGCGCTCGGCGATTCGATCCAGGATCGGCGTCGAAACCAGCAGCGCCAGCAGCCACCGGCGCTGGATCGCGAGCCCGACCGAGGCAGCGCCAACGGAGCCACGAAGTGGACGCCGCAGACGCACCCGGAGCCGCAAAAAGAGCTGAGCATCGGCAAGCGGCACCGCAAGCATGGCCTTCCGCAGCGGCCCGAGCCGGCAGCGCCCAGCGCGGAGGCGGCAGCGCCTGAGCAGCCCGCCGAATCTGTTGGACAGCCGCAGTCGGCCGCCAATGCGCGACGGCGTAAGCGTCATCGTGGACGGGGCAACAAGAGCTAGAAGATGACGCAGCGCCGGATCGACTTGGGATCTGGCGCTGCGTGCTGTTTAAAGGAATGATCATGCAGCTTGAAACTGTTCAGTTCAACGACCATATCGCATATATCGACAACGGCCTGCTCGACGGCGTTGGCGTCGGCTCGACCTATCTCGTGCGCGGCGACGAGCTGGCGATCGTCGAGACGGGCACGTCACGCTGCGCGCCCAATGTGCTGGACGGTCTGCGCCGGCTGGGCGTGAAGCCTGAGGATGTGCGGCATATTGTGCTGACACACGTGCATATGGATCACGCGGGCGGCACCGGAACGCTGCTCAAAGCTATGCCCGAGGCGCGCGCCTACATCCACAGCAAGACGGCGCAGTATCTCGTCGATCCTGCAAAGCTGGTTGCCAGTGCCGAGCGCGCGCTGGGCGATCTGTTTCCCCTCCATGGTCCGGTTGAGCCGGTTGCGGCTGAGCGCATCGTTCACGCCGACGAGCTGCGGCTGGATCTCGGGCGCGGCGTGGTGCTCAACGCGGTCTACACGCCGGGCCACTCGCCGGACCATCTGGCGTACTTCGAGGAGAATAGCCGCTGCCTGTTCACGGGTGACTCGCTGGGCATCGTGGTGACCGCCAGCAACTACGCCGGGCCGGTCACGCCGCCGCCGGCCTTCAAGCTGGCGGATCAGCGCGCGACCTTCGAGAAGCTGCGCGGCCTGGAGATCGACACGCTGCTCTTCTCCCACTACGGCCCCAGCCCACTCGCGCCGCGCGCCACGATCGATCGGCTGTATCAGCGCTTCGAGCAGCTGCTTGAGCTGGTTCACAGTGGCTGGGAGTCGGGACACGTCGATCACGACGCGATCTTGCACACCATGCTCGGCAAGCCCTCGACTGAGAATCACGGCGACCGGCTGATGGCCGGCTGGATCGAGATGAGCATCAACGGCATGGTGCTCTTCTTCGATCGGCAGGCGCAGAAGGCGCTCGAGGCCGAGCAGGCGAAACAGACGTAGCTGTGGCCTCGGAGGCGTTAGAGGTCGCTTGTACAGTAACGTTTTACGGCGTATACTGCTGATAT